>NZ_SOFX01000020.1:0-296687 GCF_004402745.1 Cryobacterium sp. TMN-39-2 | reverse complement strand
GGCGGGCGGCCGAGGCACGCACCGAGGCGCTGGCGGCGCAGCTGCACGAGGAGGGCTTCGCCGACGAGGCCGCCGCCGGACTCGCCCGGCTCAGCCCGGCCGAGATGCAGGCTGGTCAGGCCGCCATCCGCGCCTACGACGACGACCTCGCCGGCGCCCGCGGGGTGCTGGCCGAGGCCGACCTGGCCGGGCTGCCCGAGAACCCCATCGACCTCGACCCGACCCGGCTCGCCCTTCAGGCCGCCGGCGCCGCCCGCGACGACGCCCTGGCCCGCCGGGAATCGCTGCGTGAACGTGCCACCGCGCTCACCGCCCTGGTGGGGGATGCCCGGGCCCGGTTCGCCCTCGCCGCGGACCTGCTCACCACCCAGGCCCAGGTGCGTCAGCTCGCCGCCGTGGTGCACGGCGACGACCCGAACACCAAGCGCATGAAGCTGGAGACCTACGTGCTGGCCGCGCAGCTCGAGGAGATCATCGCCGCGGCGAACAACCGGCTGCGCACCATGACCGGCGGCCGGTACGCGCTTGAACACGACGACGCCCTGCAATACCGTGGCAGCCAGGCCGGACTCGGGCTGGCGATCCGGGACGAGCACACCGGCCGGGCGCGGGCGACTCACTCGCTGTCCGGCGGCGAGACCTTCCTCGCGTCGCTCGCCCTGGCACTCGGGCTCGCCGAAGTGGTCTCCAACCAGGCCGGCGGCATCGCGCTGGACACCCTCTTCGTGGACGAGGGATTCGGATCGCTGGATGCCGAGACCCTCGAGACGGCCATGAGTACCCTCGACAGCCTGCGGGCCGGCGGCCGCACCATCGGCCTGATCAGCCACGTCGAGTCGATGAAGGAGCAGATCCCGGCGAAGCTCGCGATCAGGGTGACCGCGCAGGGCTACAGCGAAATAATCCCGTAGGCACGCCGCGATCGAGCGGATCGCGGCACACTGTGTTCATGAGCCGCACACCTTCCGAGCCCGCCGCGCAACCCGCCTCCTCGTCCGCCGCCGCGGGCTGGACGACCCTGACGTTCGTCTACCTGGCCCTGGCCATCGTGGGACTGATCGGCACCTGGACCTGGAACATCCAGGCGATCATGCAGGCCAGCGACTTCATCGGCGACTGGACCATGAGCGGACCGGCGGTGTCGTCGCTGACCACCGACCTGCTCGTGGCGGCGATCGCCGGCAGCGTCTTCATCATCGTGGAGGCCCGCCGGCTCGGCATGCGCGCAGGCTGGGCCTACGTCGTATTCGGGTTGGTCACGGCGTTCGCGTTCACGTTCCCGTTGTTCCTGGCCATGCGGCAGCGCCGGCTGGTGATGACGACCTGAGCTTCAGCTCACATCGCCGGCCGCGAGGCCGGCGTCGTCACCCGCGAACCGTTCCCGCAGGGCGTGGAAGTGCGACACGGTCAGTCCGTGCCGGAGTAGGTACGGTTCGGCACCGCCGAGAGCGTCGATGGTGGCCAGGGCAGCCCGCAGGGCGTCCGGCTGCGGCTCGGCGAGCAGCGCGGCGGCCACGGCCTCGTCGTGCGGCAGTCCCGCGGCGAGCAGGGTCAACGCGAGAACCAGGCCGGCCGGATGTTCACCGCCGGGGCCGTGCGCCACGAGCGGCCCGTCGCCCGCAGCGAGAACGGCCACGGCATCCGTCAGCTCACGGCCGCCATGGGCGACCAGGTCGGTGTAGTCCTGTACTCGCTGCGTGACGGGATTAGTCATGCTGCAGTCTCCGTCGCCGAGGTGAACGGCAGGTGACGCTCAGGCCAATCCCGGCTCCAGATCCGGCGAGGTGCGCCGACCCAGCCGGCTCAGCCCGATCGCGATGGCCGAGATGCCCGCGATGACGACGGCGATCACCAGGACGTAGAGGAACACCGACGGCCAGCCACCCGGCTCGTCGGGGTTGAGGAACGGGTAGGTCCACCAGTCGGTGAACGTGCCGCGCAACAACGCATAGGCCAGCCACACCAGCGGGTAGATCAGCGCGAACCAGATCCGCTTCCAGGCCAGCGCCGGGCGGCCCGGTGCCAGCAGCCAGTCGAGCAGGATCAGGGCCGGCGCCCACACGTGCAGGACCTCGTTGGGCCAGGTCAGCCCCTCGAAGGTGCCGTCGGCGGGCTGGTTGCGCAGCAAAAGGTTGTAGACCACCCCGGTGATCACGGCGTACGCGAGCGTCGACATCCGCACCCGCGCCAGCAGCTCGGGTTCGGCAGCCAGGCGCAGCGCGAGGACACCGCCGACGAAGAGCACCACCACGTTCATCAGGCTGGACTGAATCGTGAAGAAACCGAAGTACGCGGCAGGGTCGAACGCGTCGTTCAGGAGTTGGTCGGTGATCTGGGTCACGATAGCGGCCAGCACGAGCGCGGCCAGCAAGATGCGCAGCACCCCCACGGCGCGTCGGAAAGGGGTCGGGGAGTCGTCGAGCCCGGCGGGCACAGCAGCGGAATTCACCTGATCAGGTTAGTGCAGGGCCCAAAAATGCACGTGCAGATCAGAACGGGAACAGCAGCCGATGCAGGAACTGGCGGGTGCGCTCGTGCTGGGGGTTCCGCAGCATCTCCTTCGGATCGCCGTGCTCCACGATGGTGCCGCCGTCGACGAAAGCCACCTCGGTGGCCACCTCCCGGGCGAATTCGAGTTCGTGGGTGACGATCACCATCGTCCAGCCCTCTGCGGCGAGCTCCTTGATCAGGCGCAGCACGTCGCCGACAAGCTCGGGGTCCAGGGCGCTGGTCGGCTCGTCAAAGAGCAGCAGGGTAGGTCGGAGGGCCAGGGCCCGGACGATGCCCACCCGCTGCTGTTGCCCACCGGACAGTTCGAACGGGTAGCTGTCGCGCTTCTCACCGAGGCCGACCCTCTCCAGCAGCGCCAGGGCCTCGGTCTCTACCTCGGCTCGGGGGCGCCGCTGCACGACGACGGGTCCTTCCATCACATTTTCGAGCACGGTCTTGTGCGGAAAGAGGTTGTAGTGCTGAAAGACCATCGCCGAGCGGTCCCGCAATGTGCCGAGGGTCTTCTTCGGAACGCCGGCGCGGGATCCGTGGGCAGCGGCGAAGTCGATGGTCACGGGTGCGTGAGTCGCGTCATCCGCTCCGATGATCTCGATGGTGCCGCCGTCGGCGATCTCCAGGCCGTTCAGGCAGCGGAGCACGGTGGTCTTGCCCGAGCCTGACGGCCCGATTAGCGCGAGCACCTCGCCGCGCGCGACGGTGAGGTCGATGGATTTCAGGACCTGGTTGTCCCCGAAGCTCTTCTGCAGGCCTCGAACCGTGAGCAGCTTCTGGTCAGTGGGCGACATAGCGGTCCAATCGCTTTTCGAGCACGCCCTGGCCGCTGGAGAGCACCAGGCAGATGACCCAGTAGAGCAGGGCGGCCTCGAGGTACAGGGCCATGAACTGCTGGCTGAAGGCCGCCACCTGCTGGGCCTCGCGGAACAGCTCGGTGACCAGGATCAGCGAGGCCAGGGAGGTGTCCTTGACCAGGCTGATGAAGGTGTTGGAGAGCGGCGGCACGGACACCCGGGCCGCCTGCGGCAGGATGATGCGGGTGAGGGCACGCCGGTGCGACATGCCGATCATGTACGCGGCCTCCCACTGGCCCTTGGGCACCGAGAGGATGGCGGCGCGGATCACCTCGGCCGCGTAGCCGCCGACGTTGATCGAGAACGCGACGATGGCGCTGGGCCACGGGTCGATGACGATGCCCAGCGAGGGCAGGCCGTAGAAGATCACGAACAACTGCACCAGCAGCGGGGTGCCACGCACGATGGAGATGTAGACCTGTGCGATCGAGGACAGCCACCGGCGCTTCGACAGGCGCATCAACGCCAGGCCCAGGGCCAGCACGAGTCCGATCGCGAATGACGCCAGGGCCAACGGGATCGTTCCGGTGATGGCACCGTGGATCAGGGGCCACAGCGAATCAAGCAGGAGTTGCCAGGTGGACTCGCTCACTGCGAGACGTCAGCTCCGAAGTAGGTGTCGGAAATGGCGGCCAGGGTACCGTCCTCGCTGAGCGTGGCGAGGGCATCCGACACGGCCTCGGCCAGAGCGGTGCCCTCGGGGGCGAAGGCGAAGGCACTCTCGGAGCGCTCCTCGGTTTCCGCGGCGATCTTCAGGCCCGCGGCGCCGGTCTGCTTCTTGTAGTCGAGGTAGGTGAGCTTGTCGTTGACGGTGGCGTCGACGCGGCCCTGCTCGACGAGGGCGACGGACTGAGCCCAGCCCTCAACGGACTGCACGGTGGCGCCGCTCTCGGTGGCCAGCGTGTACCAGTTGCTGGTGAGCGACTGGGCGGTGGTCTTGCCGGCCAGGTCGGCGAACGACGCGATGGAGGTGTTGTCCTCCGGTACCACGATGACGCCGGTGGAGTAGGTGTACGGGGTGGAGAACGTGTAAGCCTCCACGCGCTCCGGGGTGATCGACACCTGGTTGGCGATGGTGTCGAAACGGCCGGCTTCGAGGCCGGCGAAGATCGCGTCCCACTGGGTCTCTTCGAATTCGGCCTCAACGCCCAGCTGGTCGGCGACGGCGCGGGCCACCTCGACGTCATAGCCGGTGAGCTCGCCGGAACCGTCGGCGTGGTACGAGAACGGCCGGTAGGTGCCCTCGGTGCCGATGGTCAGGGTGCCGGATTCGAGGACCGAACTCAGCGACTCGTCGGTGCCGGCCGCGGCGCCGTCGCTGCCGGAATCACCGGCGGAGGCGCTGCACCCGGTCAGGGCCACCGCGGCGGCAATGGTGAGGACGGTGGCGGAGACGAGGTGGCGCTTCATGTATGTGTTCATCCAATGTGCTGATCAAGATGCGGGCGTTACGTACCAGGTTAACAAGCCCGGCCCGGTTCTGAATATTCCGATGACGCCGGATGACGATGTGACGACTCCCGTGCCCCCCCGTTCGAGAACCTGTCGGCTCCGGGGCTTTCGGCATATGCTGCCGCCGTCGCACTCAACCCGAAGGAGTACGCATGAAATTGTCGTCGGCTCAGCACGATCGTTCGGCCGCTGTTTTACTCGGCATGGCCTGTGGGGATGCCCTGGGTGCCGGATACGCCTACGCGGGTCCGCTGCCGCCCACCGCGGTGGTGGGGATGCGCGGCGGAGCCGGCACGACCTGGGCCAGAGGGGAGTGGACCGACTACACGGCCCTGGCCGTCCCGGTGGCGCGCGCCGTGGCCGACGGACTCGATCTGCGCCAGGAGTCCACTCTCGACCTCATCACCGCGGAGTGGGTGGACTGGGCCGACACCGCGCCGTACGCCGGTAACCAGCTCGACGCCGCGTTGTCCGGACCGGACCGGACGGCCGCCGCCGTACGAGCCGCCGCCCGCGCTCGGCACGACAGAGTGGGCCGAAGCGCCGGCAACGGTTGCCTGCTCCGCACCGCGCCGGTGGCCTTGGCGTTCCTGCACGATCCCGACGGCCTGGCCGACGCCGCACGCCGGCTGAGCGAGCTCACCCACTGCGAGACCGACGCCGGGGACGCCTGCGTGCTCTGGGGGCTGGCCATCCGCCACACCGTCCTGACCGGAGAACTCGACCTGCGGGTGGGTCTGGGCGCCCTGTCGCCGGGCCGGCGTGAACTCTGGTCGGCGCGCATCAACCACGCCGAACGCCGCCAGCCCCGCGATTTCACGCGCAACGGCTGGGTCGTGCAGGCGGTGCAGGGTGCCTGGTCGGCCATCGTGCACACCCGTGACGAGCCCGGCGCGACAGCGGATGCCGGCCAGTACCGTCTGGGCATCGAGGCGGCCGTGCGCGGCGGCGGCAACACCGACGCTGTGGCCGGCATAGCCGGTGCGCTGCTCGCCGCCCAGTGGGGCCTGGCCGCGGTGCCCAGCGAATGGCGCCGACTGGTGCAGGGCTGGCCCGGCCTGCGCGGAGCCGACCTGGTGCGTCTGTCGGTGCTCGCCGCGCACAGCCAGGACACCAACGAGGCCGGCGAGCGGGAGAGTTTTCGGCTCCACGCCGTGAAGTAGCTCGGCTACGACCGCAGCGCCAGCGTGAACGGCAGCACGCCCGGCGCGCCCGCGCGGCGGAGCAGCCGGCCGGCGACGGTGAGGGTCCACCGGCTGTCGCCGAGGTCGTCGACCAGCAGCACCGGCCCGTCGGCTCCGGCCAGGTTTGCGGCCAGCTCCGGGCCGACCTCGAAGGCGCCCCAGACGCTGGAGAGCCGATAGGCGCTGTTGCCGCCGGATTCGCCGGTGGGCCCTGCGCCCACCAGGCTCAGCGTGCCCAGTTGCGGCAGCCGCCCCACCCGGCTGAGTTCGGCGGCCACCGAGGCCACCAGCAGCGGATGCCGGCGGGACGGCATGGCCACCACGCCCACGGGCCGTTCGGCCCAGCCCCACTCGGCGAGCACCCGCACGCAGGCGGCCAGCAGCGCCGGCGAGGCGGGCGCATCCGGGGTGTTGGGCGCGAAAGTATCGCGCAGGGTGTTGCCCCAGCCCAGGTCGGTGAGTCGGGCCAGAGCGCGACCGGGCAGCACCCTGTCGCCGGCGTCGATGCGGCCCTTGGCGCTCACGCCGAGCCTGTCGGCGCCGGTGGGCCACTGGGCGCGGGGTTCCAGGGCCACGCCCACCCGGTCAAGGGCCGAGGCCGCGGTGCTCGCCGCATCGGCCTGAACGTCGGTGGGGTACCAGGGGGCCGTGCAGTTGTCGCAGCGGCCGCAGGGCACGGCGGTGTCGTCGTCGAGAGCGCGCTGGAGGAACTCCATCCGGCAGCCGGAGATGCGTTCGTAGTCGAGCATGGCGTTCTGCTCGGCCACCCTTGCCGCGCCGATGCGCTCGTAGCGATCGCTGTCGTAGACCCAGGGCTGTCCGGTGGCCAGCCAGCCGCCGGTCACCCGGCGCACGGCGCCGTCGACGTCGAGCACCTTGAGCAGCAGTTCCAGCGGGGAACGCCGGAGGTCGACCCGGGACTCCAGGGCGGGCGTGGACAGCGGGGCGCCACCGTTGGCGTGTAGCGCCTGCAGCACGGCCTCGGCCTTGTGCTGGCTGGGCATCGACGAGGTGGCGAAGTACTGCCAGATGGCCTCGTCTTCGACACCCGGCATCAGCAACACGTCGGCATTCTCGGTGGCGCGGCCGGCACGGCCGACCTGCTGGTAGTAGGCGACCGGGCTGCTGGGGGCGCCGAGATGCAGCACAAAGCCCAGGTCGGGCTTGTCGAAGCCCATGCCCAGGGCGCTGGTGGCCACGAGGGCCTTCACCTGGTTGGCCTTGAGCAGCCCCTCGGACTCCTCGCGTTCGGTGGTGTCGGTCTGGCCGGTGTACGCGCGGACGGCGTGGCCGGCATCCCGCAGCAGCCGGGCGGTGTCCTCGGCGGCCGAGACCGTGAGGGTGTAGATGATGCCGCTGCCGGGCAAGTCGGCGAGGTGGCTGAGCAGCCAGGCCAACCGCGCGCGGGAGTCCGGCAGGCGCAACACGCCCAGGCGCAGTGACGCGCGGGCGAGCGGACCGCGGATGGTGACGACGTCACTGCCCCCGACCGATACCTGCTCCGCCACATCCGTCACCACCCGGCTGTTGGCCGTGGCCGTGGTGGCCAGCACCGGCACTCCGGCCGGCATCGCCGCGATCAGGTCCCGCAGGCGCCGGTAGTCCGGCCGGAAGTCGTGGCCCCAGTCCGAGATGCAGTGCGCCTCGTCGACCACGAGCAGCCCCACCCGCTCGAGCAGCGCGGGCAGCTGCTCGTCGCGGAAGGACGGGTTGTTCAGGCGTTCCGGGGAGACCAGCAGAACGTCGACCTCGTCCGCGCGGAGCGCAGCGAGCACGTCGGTCCACTCGTGGGCGTTGGCAGAGTTGATCGACACGGCCCGCACGCCGGCGCGGGCAGCGGCGGCCACCTGGTCACGCATCAGGGCCAGCAGCGGGGACACCAGGATGGTGGGGCCGGCACCCTGGCGGCGCAGCAGCAGGGTCGCGACGAAGTAGACCGCCGACTTGCCCCAGCCGGTGCGCTGCACCACGAGGGCCCGGCGGCGCTGGTCGACGAGGGTTTCGATGGCCTCATGCTGGCCCTCGTGGAAGTCGGCGTCGGGTCGGCCCACGAGGGTGCGCAGGATCTCGAGGGCGGCCTCGCGGGTGTCGGTCACGTCGTCCATGGTCACGGCGTCTGACGTCACTGCGCGTCGAGCCTGGCGGCCACATCGGCGGGGAACCCGCCGGTCGCGATCGGGCTCCACCGGGTGGGCGTGATCCGGATCAAGGACTTGTCCTGCAGAGCCATGGCCCGGCGGTACTCCGCCCAGTTCGGGTGTTCGCCGGCGATGCAGCGGTAGTAATCGACCAGCCCGTCGCCGGCGGCCGGCATGTGCAGAATCTCGGCGGTGCCGTCGACCTGCACCCAGGCGCCGTCCCACTCGTCCGAGAGCACGAGCACCGACGTCTGCGGGTCGCGTTCGGCGTTTCGGGTCTTCGCCCGCGACGGGTAGGAGGAGATCACCAGGCGGCCCGCATCGTCGACGCCGCCGGAGACCGGCGACATCTGCGGCCGGCCGTCGCTGCGGGTGGTGGCGAGCAGCATCCGGTGCCGCGGCCGCACAAAATCGAGCAGGTCGGGCAGGGAGACGGTGGTGCTGGTTGCGACGTTTCTGGCCATTCCCTCAGGCTAACGGGACCCCCTGACACGGTTCACGCCGTGCCGAGCACAAAATCGTGGGTCTGCCCCGGATACAGCTGCGCCTCCCGCCCCTCGACGCGCACCCGGATGGGCGTGGCCCCGCCGCTGGGCAGCTGAAGCCTGAGGGTGGTCGGCGTGACCTCGACGTGCACCGATTGGTCTCGGTAGTTGATGCTGAAGGCGATCTTCTCGAGCCGGGCCGGCAGCACGGGGTGCAGCCAGAGCATGTCGTCGCGGATCTCCAGGCCGGTGTAGCAGCGCACGACCATGTCGACGGACCCCGCCATCGCGCCCAGGTGGATGCCCTCGTGGGTGGTGCCGCCCCGGCCGTTGTCGAGGTCGCTGGTCAGCGCCCGGCAGAGCGAGTCCCAGGAGCGTTCGCGGTCGGCGCGGGCATCCACCCAGGAATGCACCACATTGCTCAGCGTCGAGCCGTGCGTCGACCTGGTGCGATAGAACTCGACCGTGCGCCGGATCTGGTCGGGGGAGAGCGAGTAGCCCAGCTCCTCGACCAGGTCGCGCAGCTCCTCGGCCGAGAACAGGTAGAGCAGCATCAGTACGTCGGCCTGCTTGGCGACCCTGTAATTGTTGCTGCTGTCACCCTCGGCATTGAGGATCAGGTCCAGGCGGCCCAACGAACGGTCAGTGCTGCCGTAGGTGTCCCGGTAATGCGCCCAGTCCAGCTCGGGCAGGGCCTCGTACCCGTCGAATTGGCTGATCACCCCGTCGGCATGGAAGGCCAGCCGCAGGCGCCGGCCGATCCTTTCCCAGGTGTCCACCTCGTCGGGCCCGAGCCGCAGCCGGTTCCACAACGGCCGGCAGGCCCGGCCCTCGAGCACGGCGACGGTGTCGACGGCGCGGCGCATCAGCCAGGCGACCATCACATTGGTGTACGCGTTGGTGCGCACACCCCCGCCGGGGTGGCCGGGGAGCCCGTCGTGGAACTCGTCGGGCCCCATCGTCCCGCCGATGTCGAACCTGTCGAACACGTCGTCGTAGTCGGTGAGGGACGCGAAGAACCTGGCGATCTCCAGCAGCAGCTCGGCGCCCTGCTCGATCAGGTACTCGACATCTCCGGTGGCCTGGTAGTAGCCCCACACGCTGTAGGCGATCGCCAGGCCCACGTGGTGCTGCAGGCCCGAGTGGTCCGGCATCCACCGGTTGGTGCGCGGGTTGAAGAGCTCGGTGGGGGTGACCTCGCGGCCATCGATGCCGCTCTGCCAGGGAAACCTGGCGCCCTCGTGGCCGGCCGCAGTCGCGGCGGCCCTGGCTTCGCCCAACCGACGGTACCGGTAGCCCAGCAGGATGCGGCTGAGGTCGGGCCGGCGCAGGGTGAGCACCGGGTAGACGAACATCTCATCCCAGAAGACGTGGCCGCGGTACCCCTCACCGTGCAGTCCGCGGGCGGGCACACCGGCGTCGAGGTCGGCATCCACAGCGGCCACGGTTTGCAGAACGTGGAAGGTGTTGACGTTGAGCGCGAGCGACTGCCGCGAACCATCGTGCAGGTGCACCGCGAATTCGTCCCAGAGAATCTCCCATTCCCGCTCGTGCGCGGCGAGGAGCTCGGCGGTCTCCGGAAGCCGGCCGAGCCAGGTGGCCACCGCCATCGAGGGGGAGAGGATCGCACGGTCCCTGGAGGTGCTCACGACGACGACCTTCTCAACCCGGAGGGGGACACCGCTCTCGAGGGTGAGGTCGAACTCGTGGGCGACCCAGCGGCTGGAGTCGGTGAGAAATCGTCTCTCGGGTTCGAGCAGGGTGTCGCCGGAATAGGCGCGGGTGCGGGCGGCCATGGCGATGTGGATGCCCGACCGGGTGGTCTCCACCTCGAGCAGCACCGCGTCCCCCCTCAGCTCCCGCGTGGTGCGAGGCATCAGGTGCAGGTGGGCGAGCAGCCTGTCGGTGGCCACGTTGCGGTTGGCCACCCGGCCATCGATGGCCGAACGCACGGTCAGCGGCCCCGACCAGTCTTCGGCGACGAAGGTGGTCTCGAGCACCGCAACGTGAGGCGACGCCTGGGACACGAACCGCCGGCTCTGCACCCGGGTGACACGGCCGCGCGCGTCACGGAACCGCATCAGCCGGGTGAGCAGACCACGGCGCAGGTCGAGTTCCTGATTGTAGTCGAGCAGGTCCGCGGTCTCCGGATGGAACCAGCCGGTGTCGGGGGCGGTGAAGTCGCCCACACTGCTGCTGCCGCTGCCGGTGCGGAACCAGAGGGAGAGCCAGTTGGGGGCATTCACCAGGTGTTCGTCGTCGCGCACGTGCTCACCGGGAACCCCCGCCGTCGGCGCGCCGGGCGCGGGCTCGAACGGGGTGCGGATACCGGGCTCGCCGGCGGCCACGGTCTCACCGATGGCTTCGCCCACGTGTACCTCGGTGCTCAACGGGTTGTAGACCCCGGCGAGGTAGGTGCCCGGGTAGTGCACGGCATCCGTGCGCGCCTCCGGAGCGGCGCCGCGGGTGCCCCAGTAGCCGTTTCCGAGGGTGCACAGCGCTTCGCGGTAGCCCTCCGCCTCCGGGTCGAACCCGTCGAAGCGCAGCAGCCACGGGTCGACCGGGTTGTCGTTCTCGTTCTCGGTCTCGGTCACGGTGGCCTCCTCGTCTGGTCCCGAGAGTCGCACCGCTGGCCGCGCTTGTCGAGGTGCGGGTGGTTGGATGGAGTCATGACTTCACTCTCGGCATACATCGACGACTTCGCCAGCTTCATCACCGCGTCGCCGTCGTCGTACCACGCGGCAGCCGAGGCCGCCCGGCGGCTCGACGACGCCGGATTCGAGCGCCGCGACGAGGCGGATGACTGGACGGCCGGCACGAGCGCCGGCCGCTTCTACGTCGTGCGGGACGGCGCCGTCGTCGCGTGGGTGCAACCGGCCGGGGCCACGCCGACCACTCCGTTCCGGATCCTCGGGTCGCACACCGACTCACCGGGCTTCAAGCTCAAGCCCAAGCCCACCACCGGGTCCTACGGCTGGCTGCAGGCCGGCGTCGAGGTGTACGGCGGTCCGCTGGCCAACTCCTGGCTCGACCGTGAGCTCGAGCTCGCCGGCCAGCTGGTCAGCACCGACGGGGTGGCGCACCTGGTGCGCACCGGCCCGTTCCTGCGCATCCCGCAGCTGGCCGTGCACCTGGACCGCACCGCCAACGAGGCGCTCAGCCTCGACCGGCAGCGGCACCTCAACCCGGTGTTCGGGGTGGGCGACCTCCGCCAGGCCGACCTGGTCGGGCATCTGGCCGCGCTCGCCGGGGTGGCGCCTGAGGACGTCGCCGGCTACGACATCCTCACCGCCGACACCAACCCGCCGGCCCGGTTCGGCCTGCACAACGAGCTCTTCGCCGCGGGCCGGATGGACAACCTTTCCTCGGTGCACGCCGGCCTGGTGGCGCTGATCCGGTCCTCGGGCAGCGAGGAGACCATCAACGTGCTCGCCGCGTTCGACCACGAGGAGCTGGGGTCGCAGTCCAGGTCGGGGGCGAGCGGGCCGATGCTCGACGACATCCTCAGCCGCATCGGCGATGACCTCGGTGCCACGATGTCGGAGCGGAAGCGCGCCTACGCCGACTCCTGGTGCGTCTCGGCCGACGCCGGCCATTCCGTGCACCCGAACTACCCGGAGCGGCACGACCCGGCCAACGTGCCGTTGGCCGGCCGGGGCCCGCTGCTCAAGATCAACGGTAACCAGCGCTACGCGACGGATGCGGCCGGTGCGGCCCTCTGGGCGCGCTGCAGTGCCGCCGCCGGCGTGCCGTTTCAGGAGTTCGTGTCGAACAACACGGTGCCCTGCGGCTCCACGATCGGGCCGCTCACGGCCACCCGGCTGGGCATCCGCACCGTGGATGTGGGCATCCCGCTGCTGTCGATGCACTCCGCGCGGGAGCTTGCCCATGTGAACGACCCGTTCTCGCTGTCCGCCGCGATCGGCGCGTTCTTCGCCGGGGCGTAGGGGCGGCTCGCGGCACGCGTTGGCTCCCGCGGCACACCTTAGTTCCGGCGGCACGCGCTAGAACATGTGCCGCCGCGCACAACGTGTGCCGCGACGCACAACACATGCCGCCGCGCACGTCACATGCCACGAGCGGGTGGCGGCACCCTGGCCGGGCTACAACTGCCCGGTGAGTCGCCCGTGCATGGCCCGGCTACGCTCGTCCAGGCCGTGGAAGGTGACCGTGGCGCCGTGCTGGCGGTACTTCGTTTCGACGGAGTCGAGCACCGCGACGGTGGACGCATCCCAGATCTGCGCTTGGGACAGGTCCACGTCGATGACGGCGGGGTCGACCCCGTAGGAGAACTGCTCGACGAGGTCGTTGCTGCTGCCGAAGAACAGCGGTCCGCTCACCGCGTAGCGCACCGACTGGCCGTCGTCGGCGAGCACCCGGTCCACACGCACCACGTGCGCCACCCGCCGCGCGAACAGCACCATGGCCAGCACGACGCCGGCGCCGATGCCAATGGCCAGGTTATGGGTGGCCACGACCACGGCGACCGTGGTGAGCATGACGACGGTCTCGGGCACGGGCATCCGGCGCAGCGTGCCCGGACGCACACTGTGCCAGTTGACGGTGGTGATGGCCACGACCATCATCACGGCGGCCAGGGCCACCATGGGGATCTGCTCCATCAGGCCGCTGAGCGCGGTGACCAGCAACAGCAGGAAGGCCCCGGCCACGAAGGTGGAGATGCGGGTGCGGGCCCGGCCGAGCTTCACGTTCACGACGGTCTGGCCGATCATCGCGCAGCCGGCGATGCCGCCGTAGAGGCCCGCGAGCATGTTCGCGATCCCCAGCGCCCACGCCTCGCGGCCCTTGGGGGAGCGGGTGTCGGTGATGTCGTCGACGAGCTTGGCGGTGAGCAGGGTCTCCACGAGCCCCACGAAGGCCACGCTCAGCGCGGTGGGCCAGATGATCTGCAGGGTCTCCAGGTTCAGCGGTACGAGCAGCGGGGTGATGCCGGGCAGGCCGCCTGACACGTCGCCCTGGTCGCCGACGGTGGGCACGGCCAGGTGCCAGGTCATGGCGATCGCGGTGACCACCACGATGGCCACCAGCGGGGCGGGCACCACCCTGGTGAATCGGGGCAGCCCGAGCACGATGAGGATAGTGAGGGCGAACAGCGGGTAGACCAGCCACGGAACATCCAGAAGGTGCGGCACCTGGGCGACGAAGATCAGGATGCCCAGCGCGTTGACGAAGCCGATCATCACCGACCGCGGGATGAACCGCATCAGCCGGGCCAGGCCCGTGACACCGAAGAGGATCTGCACGATCCCGGCCAACAACACCGCGGGCAGCAGGTATTCCACCCCGTGGTCCTTCACGAGCGGCGCCACCACCAGGGCCACGGCGCCCGCGGCTGCGGTGATCATGGCGGAGCGGCCGCCGAGGAACGACATCGAGATGGCCAGAACCACGGAGGCGATCAGGCTCACCTTCGGGTCGACACCGGCGATGATCGAGAACGAGATCACCTCGGGGATCAGCGCCAGGGTGGTGACCACTCCGGCGAGCACCTCGACGCTGAGGGCCTTCGGCCGACGTAAGGTGGCGCGCACGGTCGGCGGGATGGGGATGGCGGGGCGTTGGGACACTGTGCAACTGTAATCGCGGTGTAACTGTGATCGCGCCCCAGCTCCCGGGTATAGACAGTGTCACTATCCGATAGCTAAACTATCTGCATGAGGATGGCGCAGCTGAGCACGACCAGTGGGATCCCGGTGGCGACGATCAAGTACTACCTGCGGGAGGGCCTGCTGCCGGCGGGGGAGCGGCAGGGTCCGAACCAGTCGTTGTACGGGCCGGAGCACCTGCGCCGGCTGCGCGTCATCCGTGGCCTGCTGGAGGTGGGCGGACTCAGCATCGCCGCCGCCCACCAGGTGATCGATGCCATCGACTCGGACCTGGGCCTGTCCCACACATTCGACATCGCCCAGCGCACGGTCTCGCCCCAGATCGACGGTGCGGCCCTGTCGCCCGAGGCCGTGGCCCAGGTCGATGCGGTGCTGAGCGGATGGCACGTGTCGCCGGACAATCCCGGCCGCCTGGCCGCGGCCCGGGTGCTGCAGACCTTCGCCGAGCTCGGCCAGCCCGACCTCAGCGGCTGGGTGCCCGGCTACGCGGCCGCGGCGCTCGCCGTGGCCGAGGCCGACCTCGACGAGATCGACGCCCGCACCGACCGCGAATCCAAGACGGAGATGGTGGTCGTGGGCACAGTGCTCGGCGATGCCCTCTTTGCCGCCCTCCGCCGAGCGGCGCAGGAGCACGTCTCCGCCCGCCGGTATCCAGCACCGCCCAACCCGTAAGTCCCCCCATCCCGTAAGTCCCCCATCCCGTCAGGAGTCCGTCATCATGGCCAGTACTCGCACCGGAACCAGAACCGCGTTTCGCAGCACCCTGCTCACCGGCCCCGCGTCCGGCGCCCCGCCCACCATCAGGTGGCACCGACCGCTGCTCTGGCTCGCTCTCGCGATGGCCGTGGTCACCGCCGGCGCTCTGGTGGGCCTCGCCGTCGATCCCCGCACCGTCACCGGGGCGCCCCTCTGGGCCAAGCCGCTCAAGTTCGCCATCTCGGTGGGCGTCTACGCCGTGACCCTGTCCTGGCTGATCGGGCTGTTGCCAGCGGCTAAGGCTCGGTCTCGTCGGCTGGCCTGGTGGGCCGGCACCGTCGCGGCCGTGTTCCTGGTCGTGGAGATGGTGATCATCGTGGGAGCGGCCGCGGCCGGCCTGACCAGTCACTTCAACGTGTCGACGGGGTTCCACGCTGCCCTCTGGTCGGTCATGGCGGCATCCATCGTCACCGTCTGGGTCGCCGCCGTGCCCATCGCCATCCTGTTGCTCCGCGCCGACCTCGGCGACCCGGGCCGGGCCCTCGCGATCCGCTCCGGGTTGCTCATCGCCCTGGTTGGCATGGGCCTGGCGTTCCTGATGACCGGACCCACCGCGGCCCAGCTCGACGACTACCAGGGCATCGTGGGCGCGCACACCGTCGGAGTCGCCGACGGCGGTCCGAGCCTGCCGTTGCTGGGCTGGAGCACCGTGGCCGGCGACCTGCGCATCCCGCACTTCGTGGGTATGCACGCCCTGCAGGTGCTGCCGCTGGCGGCCCTGCTGCTCGAAGCCCTCGCCCGACGGATGCCCGCCCTCGCCCGTCCGCTCGCGCGCCGCGGCATTCTGCGCGCCCTGGTCGGCCTCTACCTGGGCGTGCTGGCCCTGGTGACCGGCCAGGCCCTCGCCGGCCAGTCGATCGTGCAGCCGAGTGCGCTGGTCCTGGCCATCGCGGCGGCGCTGGTCGCCGTCACCGTCGGAGCCATCACCCGCACCCTCCTCAGGGAATCCCGCCGGGCGCGCGGCTAGGACACGGCGAGGCGGGCGATACGGGCCCGGGCCGCGTCCTCCGAGGTGGAGGACGCGCCGAGCAGCAGCCGCACCAGGCCAAGCACAGCGCCGGTGGCCCAGACCACGGGTAGGGGGCTGCGGCGAAGGCCCAGCATCCGTCGGTATTCGACCGGGATCGATGCCACGGCACCGGCGAACATGATGCGGTAGAACGGCAGCATGCCGCGCCGGAGCGGCGGGTGCCTGATGAACCGCACGGCCTCCGCGACCCGGTCGCCGCCCATCAGCACACCCGCGTCGGAAAACGCCCGCAGTTGCGAAGCGAGCTCGGCGTCCGACCGGGGCGGGTCCTGCACGCCGACGAGTTCGCCGGCCTTGGCCCACTCCCGCACGTACCTGTCGGCGCCGCCGGGGATCGGGCCGCCCCAGAGCCTGTGGCTGGCCAGGAAGGCATCCGTGAACACCACGTGCACCCAGGACAGCAGCTCGGGGTCGCCGGCAGAGTAGGGCCGCTGAACACCCTGCGCGTCGACGTAGCTACCCACGACCCGTTGGTGGAACCGGCCCACCCGGCCCGACTCACGCTCGGCCTGTTCCGTGGCGGCGAACGTCACCGTGACCAGCCACTGGATGGTGCCGCTCAGCCGGCCGAGCGGATCCTCCCGGTACCTGGACCAGTCGTGCACGCCGGCCATCGCGCCAGGGTGCAGGGTCTGCATGAGCAGCGCCCGGATGCCCGCGACCATGGTGGCCATGCCGCCGTGCACCGCCCAGGACGCCGAACCGGGCCCGAAGAAGCCGGCGTCGTCGCCCAGCTCCATGGTGCCGACCCAGGCCGGCCGACCCTCGTCGTTGCCCGAGAGGGTGACAAGCAGGTGCGAACGCCAACTGCTCACGAATCCATCAACGAGGCTGCTCATTCTTCGAACCCTAATCGACGATCCCGTGCGGATGGCTGGGCATGCGCCCCGAAATCCGGTGTGGCTAGACTCCGTTCATGAAGAGCGCCGGCGCATGAGAATCGAGAATATCGAGCTGCGCCGGGTGAGCCTGCCGCTAGTGCGGCCGTTCCGCACCTCGTTCGGCACCATCACCGAACGGGAAATCACCCTGGTGCACGTGTCGACCGCCCACGCCGAGGGCTGGGCGGAGTGCGCCGCCGAGGTGCGGCCGCTGTACAGCTCGGAGTTCATCGATGCCAGCGACCTGGTGATCCGCGACCACCTCATCCCGCGGCTGCAGGCCCTCGGCGACGACCTCACCGCCGAGCGGGTGGGCTCCGCCCTCGCCCCGGTCAAGGGCCACCAGATGTCCAAGGCCGTGTTGGAGGCGGCAATCCTCGACGCCCAGCTGCGCCAGAGCGGCCAATCCTTCGGCGGCTACCTCGGCGCCGTGCACGACACAGTGCCGGCCGGCGTCTCGGTGGGCATCATGGACACCGTCGACGAGCTGCTCGAGGCCGTGGCCGGCTACCTCGCCCAGGGCTACCTGCGCATCAAGCTCAAGATCGAACCGGGCTGGGACCTCGCCCCGGTGCGTGCCGTTCGCGAGAGGTTCGGCCCCGACCTGCTGCTGCAGGTCGATGCGAACACCGCATACACGCTGGCGGATGCCCGGCACCTCGCCCGGCTCGACCCGTTCGACCTGCTCCTGATCGAGCAGCCACTGGGCGAGCGGGACCTGCTCGGGCACGCGGCGCTGGCCCGGCTGATTGGCACCCCGGTGTGCTTGGACGAGTCGATCGAGTCGGCGCAGGACGCCGCCGCGGCGATCAGCCTTGGCGCGTGCAGCATCATCAACGTCAAGCCGTCGCGGGTGGGCGGCTACCTCGAGGCCCGCCGCATCCACGACGTCGCCGCCGCGCACGGGGTGCCGGTCTGGTGCGGCGGGATGCTCGAGACGGGCATCGGCCGGGCCGCCAATGTGGCCCTCGCCGGCCTGCCCAACTTCGTGCTGCCGGGGGACACCTCGGCCTCTGACCGCTACTACGCCCAGGACCTCACCGCCCCGTTCGTACTCGAGAACGGGCACCTGCGGGTGCCGACCGGCCCGGGCACCGGGGTGCAGGTGCTGCCCGACGTGCTGGCCGAGGTCACCCGGTCGCGCCGCGACATCCGCTTCTAGCGGCAGCACCCGCTCCGTCGTAGGCTGGCGCCGTTCGAGTGACACTCAGCCCATAACCGGAGGTTCGCCATGGACATGAAGATCGAACTCGTCAGTATCCCGGTCACCGACGTCGACAGGGCCAAGGCGTTCTACGTCGACCAGGTCGGCTTCAACGCCGACTACGACCAGAGGGTCAACGAGGCCATGCGGTTCGTGCAACTGACCCCGCCGGGATCCGCGTGCTCGATCGTGCTCGGCGAGGGCATGACCGATATGCCGCCCGGCTCGCAGCGGGGCGTGCAGATGGTCGTCGCCGACGCGGATGCCGCGAGGGCCCAGCTGGTGGCCGCGGGCGTGGAGGCCAGCGAGGTGGACGAGCAGGACTGGGGTCGATTCGTGTACTTTTCCGACCCCGACGGCAACACCTGGTCGTTGCAGCAGCTGCCGCCGCCTGAGTGAGGCCCCGTACTCTGGGGCAATGCCGTCCTACCGCGTGATCATGTCTATCGGCGCCCTGCAGCCGGGGGTGCGACCGGAGGCCGTACTGCCCGCCGCCGCCGCCGGCGCCGCCGCGGAGCTCACCATCGTGGAGGCCTCCGACCTGGCCGTGGTGGCCGGGTCGGCCCGCGCCACGGTGCGTTTCACCGCCGACGACGGCACCGCCGCGTTGGCCATCGGCGACCACGTCGTTGCGAAGACCCGGCTGGTCGCCGCCCCGGTGAGCTGGCTGGTCACCGAACGAGTGAAGGGGCGCTGGCTGCCGGTGCGCTGAACGCGGCGGCAGCGAGTGCGGCGGCCCGGACACGGTCGTCGCCGCGGCGCTGCTCAAGACGGGCCGGCGCGATGATGGTGCCCCGGCGACCGTCCACGACCAGCGGGTCAGCGGCACCGAGGACCTGGCTGCGTGCGGTGCCGTAGCGGTGCCAGAGCGACGCCGTCCAGGCACAGAGCAGCGCGTCGATGAGATCCTCGCGGTGCTTGTAGGCGGCGTCGGCCAACGGTGTCGGCTCGGTGACCAGGCTGTCGGAGGCCGCGTGGGTGGCCAGGTCCAGTGGCGGCGAGGCCGCGTGCAGTCGCCACATCCGCTCGATGAGGTCGTCGCAGACCAGGGCACGCTCGGCGCGACGTTCGAGGATCGGGAGGGCAGACCCCATCCGCTTGTATCGGGGCCGTTTGTCGTCGTAGCCGAACTCCGGCGCGCCAACCAGGGTGGTGTAGGGGTAGCACTCCAGGAAACTGCACATCTGTGCACCGACGGGGGCAAGGCCATCGGTGTAGGCCCAGCCGAGCTGCTCCAGCCGGCCGCGCAGGGTGACCCCGCCGAGACGCGGCAGGGCCTGATTCGAGGCGTTGGCCGCCACGTGCCAGCGACCGTAGCGAGACCCGGTTTCCCGTTCGCACTCCCGCATTCCGGTGGGGTTGTTCACCACGAGCGGTGCGTCGATGGCGAGTACCGCGCCCGGCTCGCCTAGCCGCTGGATCCAGTCGACGACCTCGTCGATGCCGCGGGCCCACCCTGCCTCGATCACCCGGCCGGTCTCGTCGATGCAGGCGAGCCCGCTCTCATTGGCCGGTTTCGCGGCCGTGCCTTCTGCCCAAGCCAGATCCACCCCGAGGAATCGCGTCATGGGCCATACCTACCACGCTCGGTGCGCCCGCGAAAGATGACCGAATATAGCGGCTCGCGCAACATTTAGGACGTTGGACTCCATCTCTTGGTCCCCCCGAGTGCGGGCCAGGCGTAGTCTTCACGGATTGCCCAGACGGCGATGACCAGCGAAAACGAGGAAGTTTCTATGCAAGCCACGACGGAATTGACGAGAGAAGCGACACCGACGGTCACGCCGGCGACAAATCGTAAGGTCATCGCGCTGGCCATCGCCGGGGCGTTCGGAGGGTTCCTTTTCGGGTTCGACTCCTCCGTGATCAACGGGGCGGTCGAGGCCATTCAGGGTCAATTCGGCCTCTCCGAAGCCATCACGGGGTTCGCTGTCGCCAGCGCCCTGCTCGGAGCTGCGACGGGCGCCTACCTCGGCGGCGGTTTCGCGGACAAGTTCGGCCGCATCCCGGTCATGCTCGTCGGCGCGATCATCTTCTTCGCCAGCTCGATCGGATCCGGGCTCGCCTTCGGCGTCGTCGACCTCATCCTCTGGCGGGTCGTCGGCGGTATCGGCATCGGGCTCGCTTCGGTCGTGGCGCCCGCGTACATCGCCGAGATCTCGCCACGGCAGATGCGTGGCCGGTTGGGCTCGCTGCAGCAGCTCTCCATCACCATCGGTATCTTCGCCGCATTGCTCTCGGACGCCATCTTCGCCGCTACCGCCGGCGGCGCCGGCCAGATGTTCTGGTGGGGCCTGGAGGCCTGGCGCTGGATGTTCCTGGTCAGCGCGGTACCGGCCCTCATCTACGGAGTCGTCGCTCTGCTGCTACCCGAGTCGCCGCGCTATCTGGTGCTGCACGACAAGGAGCGCAAGGCCCGCGAGGTGCTCGAACGGGTGCTGCCGCACGGAGATGTCGACCGCGAGATGCGCGAGATGAAGGCCTCGATCCAGGACGATGTGAGGGCCAGGCGCACCGGCTCGCTCCGTGGCCCGGTCTTCGGCCTCAAGCCCATCGTGTGGGTGGGCATTCTGCTGTCGGTGTTCCAGCAGTTCGTGGGCATCAACGTGATCTTCTACTACTCGACCACGCTGTGGAGCGCGGTGGGCTTCGAGGAGTCCAGCTCGCTGACCATCTCGGTGGTCACGTCGGTGACGAACATCCTGGTCACCCTGGTGGCGATCGCCCTGGTCGACCGGATCGGCCGCCGCCCCATCCTGCTGGCCGGTTCCATCGGCATGACGGTGTCCCTGGCCACCATGGCGATGGCGTTCAGCCGGTCGGTCATGATCGACGGCGAACTCGCCCTGCAGGGCGCCTGGGGACCGATCGCCCTCGTGGCGGCGAACGTCTTCGTCATGTCGTTCGGTGCCTCCTGGGGACCGGTGGTCTGGGTTCTGCTCGGGGAGATCTTCCCGAACACCATCCGTGCCAAGGCCCTCGGCCTGGCTGCCGCCGCCCAGTGGGTCGCGAACTTCCTCGTCACCGTGACCTTCCCGCCGATGGCAGGGCTGTCACTGCCGCTCACCTACGGTGTGTACGCCCTGTTCGCAGGGCTGTCGTTCGTGTTCGTGCTCACGAAGGTGCCCGAGACCAACGGGATGTCGCTGGACGAGGCAAACACTCTGCTGCCTAACAAGAACTCCGCAAAGCCGAAGGCAGCGACGAAGGCGAAGCCGGTGCTGCGGCGTTAGTCGGGTGATCGTCGGAACGGCGGCATCTCGCTGTGTGTCATCCGCTGGTGCGAGGCAGGCGTAGGATTTTCGGGTTGCCCAGACGGCGAAGACACCAGCGAATGCGGGGAAAGTGGCGATGACTAACAGGACAGAACCGAAGAAGGACCGGACGCCGGCCGGCACATCGGCTGGCACATCGGCTGGCGGGGATGGCAAACCAGCGACAAATCGTAAGGTCATCGCGCTGGCCATCGCCGGCGCGTTCGGAGGGTTCCTCTTCGGGTTCGACTCTTCGGTGATCAACGGTGCGGTCGAGGCCATCCAGGGGCAGTTCGGCCTCACCGAGGCCATCACCGGGTTCGCCGTGGCCAGTGCCCTGCTCGGCGCGGCCACCGGCGCCTTCCTCGGCGGACGGTTCGCGGACAAGTTCGGGCGCATCCCGGTGATGCTCGTGGGCGCGATCGTGTTCTTCGCCAGCTCGATCGGCTCCGGACTCGCGTTCGGGGTGGTCGATCTGATCGTCTGGCGCGTCGTCGGGGGTATCGGTATCGGGCTCGCCTCGGTGGTCGCCCCCGCCTACATCGCCGAGATCTCGCCACGGCAGATGCGTGGCCGGTTGGGCTCCCTGCAGCAGCTCTCGATCACCATCGGTATTTTCGCCGCCCTGCTCTCCGACGCCGTGTTCGCGTCGACGGCCGGCGGCGCCAGCGAGATGTTCTGGTGGGGGCTGGAGGCCTGGCGCTGGATGTTCCTGGTCGCGGCCATCCCCGCGGTCGTGTACGGCGTGATCGCGCTGCTGCTGCCCGAATCGCCGCGCTTCCTGGTGCTGCACGACAAGGAGGAGAAGGCGCGCGAGGTGCTGCACAAGGTGTGGCCGCACGGCGACGTGGACCGTGAGCTGCGCGACATGAAGGCCTCGATCGAGGACGACACCCGCGCCAAGCGCACCGGGTCGCTGCGCGGCCCGATGCTCGGTCTCAAGCCCATCGTCTGGGTGGGCATCATCCTGTCGGTGTTCCAGCAGTTCGTGGGCATCAACGTGATCTTCTACTACTCGACCACGCTCTGGAGCGCGGTGGGCTTCGAAGAGTCCAGTTCGCTGGCCATCTCGGTCGCGACGTCCGTGACGAACATTCTGGTCACCCTGGTGGCGATCGCGCTGGTCGACCGGGTCGGCCGCCGGCCCATCCTGCTGACCGGTTCCATCGGCATGACGGTGTCGCTGGCGACTATGGCCGTGGCGTTCAGCCAGTCGGTCATGGTCGATGGCGAGCTCGCGCTGCAGGGTGCGTGGGGACCGATCGCTCTCGTGGCTGCGAACGTCTTCGTGATCTCCTTCGGTGCCTCCTGGGGACCGGTGGTCTGGGTGCTGCTCGGGGAGATCTTCCCGAACACCATCCGCGCCAAGGCTCTCGGCCTGGCCGCGGCCGCGCAGTGGATCGCGAACTTCCTCATCACCGTGACGTTCCCGCCGATGTCGGCCTGGTCGCTGCCGCTCACCTACGGCATGTACGCCGTGTTCGCCGGCCTGTCCTTCCTATTCGTGCTCACCAAGGTGCCGGAGACCAACGGGATGTCGCTGGACGAGGCCAATACGCTGCTGCCGAACAAGAACGCCGCGAAGCCGAAGGTCAAGCCGCGGCGCTAGTCAGATCAGGTCGCGGAGCAGCTCTTCCGGGCTGACTCCGCGCCCGCTCGCCCGGCGCTTGAGCCGGCCGAGTTCCTCGGCGCTGAGCGAGACCTGCACGGTGTGCGGGCGCTCGACCTCGAAGTCGAACAGGCCGAGGTCGGCGGATGCGCGTGGTGCGGCGATTTTCGCCGGCGCGGTCTTCGCAGCCGGGGTCGTTGCTGGGGCCGTCTTCACAACCGCGGCAGCCGGCACCGGCCCGCCGGCCACGAAGCCCGGCCCGGTGGGGATCGTGGCGTTCCGTTGATACGCCTCGGAGACGGCGCGGGCGCGGGAGTCGGCGGCCTCGTTGAGCGGGTGGTTCGCGTGGCCCTTGACCCACTCGAACCGGTACTTGCGGCCCACCAGGGCCTCGTCGAGCTCCTGCAACAGGTCGAGGTTCATCACGGGTTTGCCGTCGGCCTTTCGCCAGCCCTTGGCCTTCCAGCCGCGCATCCACTTGGTGATGGCGTTGATGACGTACTGGCTGTCGCAGAGCACGAGCAGGTCGTCGTCCACGTGCGCGGTGGCGCGGAACAGTTCGAGGACGGCCTTGAGCTCGCCTTGATTGTTGGTGGCGTGCTTCCAGCCGCCGGCGGCCCAGTTGTTGTCGTCGATGTACCAGGCCCAGCCGGCCGGTCCGGGGTTGCCAAGGGCCGAGCCGTCTGCGGCGGCGGTGATAGTCATGGATCCAGTCTGCCAGCTGGGCGAGTGGGGTCACTCCCGGTCGGCGGTGGTGACCGTGGCCAGGGCGCGCGCGACGGCGTCGACGGCCACAGCCACATCGGCGGCATCCGTGGACCAGTTGCTGACCGAGATGCGCAACACCGCCCGCCCCGACCAGACCGACCCGGACATCCAGACCGCCCCGTCCGCGATGAGGGCCTGCGTCACCCGGACCGTGCGGTCATCGGTGCCGAACGAGAGCGACACCTGGGTGAAGACCACGTCGTTGAGCACCTCGACACCGGGCAGCGCCGCCAACCCTGTGGCGAGGGCGCTGGCGTTGTCGGCGAGTCCCTCGACGAGGGCCACCGTGCCGCCGCGACCGAGGGAGCGCATCGCCGCCCACACCGGAACGCCGCGCGCGCGTCGGGACAGCTCGGGCACCAGATCCATCGGGTCGGCGGTGCCGGCGTCGTCCCGCACGAAGTAGCTGGTGTGTGCCGCGAACGCGGACCGCGCGGCGGTCGGGTCGGCGACGATGGCGATGCCGCAATCGTAGGGAACGTTGAGGGTCTTATGGGCATCCGTCGCCCACGAATCGGCGGTGTCCAGTCCGGCCAGGGCGGGAGCCCAGCGGGGGCTCGCTGCCGCCCACAGCCCGAAGGCGCCGTCGACGTGCACCCAGGCCCCGGCATCGTGGGCCAACCGAATCGACTCGCGCATCGGGTCGAAGCTGCCCGAGTGCAGATTGCCGGCCTGAAGGACGACCAGGCTGGGACCGGTGACCGTCGCCAGTGCGTCCGCCAGGGCGTCGGGACGGATGCACCCCTGCGGGTCGGCGGCGACGAGGGTCGGTTCGCCCAAGCCCAGGTAGCGCAGGGCGAGGATCACCGAGCTGTGCACCTCGGCGCCGGCCAGTACGCTCACCCGTGGTGCGCCGGTCAGGCCATCACGGTTGACGTCCCAGCCGACCGCGCGGAGCACCGCGCCTCGGCCGGCGGCCAAGCCGACGAAGTTAGCCATCGTGCCGCCGGTGGTGAAGCCCACTGCGCTCGAGGCTGGCAGATGCAGCAGGTCGAGAATCCAGGCACCGGCTCGTTCCTCGATCGCCGCGGTCGCCGGTGTCGCATAGCGCAGTCCGCCGTTCTGGTCCCACGCGCTCACCAGCCAGTCCGCCGACAGGGCCGCGGGCAGGGTGCCGCCCATCACCCAGCCGAAGAAGCGGCCGGAGCCGATGGCCATCAGTCCGGGTTCGGCCAGCGTGGCCAGCTCGGCCACCACCGCGGCGGGATCGGCAGGTTCCTCTGGAAGGGCGCGGGCGAAGGCCGCCGCCAGCTGGTCGACCGGCGCCGCCGGTTTCACGGGCCGGGACGGCAGCGAATCCAACCACTCGGCGGCGGACCGAACCGCCTGCTCGAGTGGGGCCCGGTAGTCCTCTGGCCGAAAAGTCATGCGGTCACCATACCCCCGCTTCCGGCGGACCTAGCCCTGGATGCAGGTACCGGAACTGACCATAGCGGAGAGGCCGTCGGCCTGGTCGACGACCGGGGCGACCTCGGACATCGCCAGGGCGTAGCCCACGTTGGCGGTGTTGGCCGCCTTGGCGAAGATCACGCCGGCCACCCGGCCGTCGGCGCTGAGCAGCGGCCCGCCCGACTCGCCCTGCTGCACGTCCGCGGCGAGCGTGTACACGGCCCGGGCGGTGGGGGACTGGCCGTAGATGTCGGCGACGAGCACCGAACCCACCGACATGACCCTCGCCGGATCGGAGTCGAACGGCCCGCCGAACGGGTAGCCCAGGCTGACGCCCTCGCTGTCGACGGCCAGGTCACCCTGCAGGGTCAGCGGTGCGGCGGCCAGACCGGGTACGGCAATGATCGCGAGGTCGTCGACGGGGTCGAAGTAGACGATCTCGCCGGTCAAGGCGCCGGCTCCCGGCACCTCCACGACGGCTTCGGTGACCCCGGCCACAACGTGGGCGTTGGTCATCACGCGTTCGGGGGCGATCACGAAGCCCGACCCGGACTGACTCTGGCCGCAGGCGACGGCGTTGCCGGTGATACGCAGCACGGATGCCGCGGCAGTGTCGAGCGCGGCGCTGTCGAGCTGGGCCTCTGGCAGGGTCGGGCTCTGGCCGCCGAAGGCATCCGCGATCAGGGGCAGGCCGTCGTCGACGACGGTGGAACGCAGCTGTGCGAGGAAGCTCTTCACTGGATCGGGGGTGACCGAGTCGATGGTGCGCACGACCCCCGACGAGGCGATGGCGGAGGTGAGCGGGGGAATGCCCAGGGCGCCGACGCTGAACGCGACCATCGACATCACGGCAGCGGCGGCGGCCACGCCGATCACGGCGCCGAAGAGCCTGTCGACGCCGCGCAGCTTGCGCGGGGTGCGGCGGCGGAGGGCCAGACCGATCGACTCACCGATGGTGAGCCCGGCAATCACCAGCAGCAGCGCCGCGGCGATGGAGGCCGGCGTGCGCCACTCGGCGGCGGACACCCAGGTGGGCACCAGCGGCACCACGAAGTACGCCGCGACGGCGCCGGCGACGAGGCCCAGCACGCCGCTCAGGCTGCCGATCAGGCCGCTGCGGTAGCCGGCGCCCAGACTGGCGACGAGCAGCACGACCAGAATGACGTCGAGAATGACCGATCCCTGCATGCACACTCCAGCTCGAAGGGCGGAGGAACCGCCGAACTCAGCCTAAGCGGGTGGAAGCGGGTATTAGCTGGGAAGCACGTCAGCCGCGGCGCAGCTCGATGAAGCTCAGGCCGTGCAGGTCGAGGCAGACGCTGTCGCCGGTGTCGACGAGCCGCATCAGGATCTCGGCGCAGCCTGGGCAGCGCAACAGCAGTCCGTGGGAGTTGGGGTACAACCGGGCGGTGGCCAGGGCATCGATGCGGCCGCAGGAGGCGCAGCGGCCGCGGGCGCTGACGACGTCGATGGCGAAGAACTCGCTGAGCGGACCGGCGGCGGCGTTGCCGTCCAGGTAGTCGAGGTCGTCGAGGTTGTCGGTCACGGTCTGGTCCCGGTGCCGCCATAGCGTTCGGTTTTGATCCGATCAGGCGAATGGCCGGCCTGCACGAGCCAGTCGGCGACGCTTTCGACGAAGGCGGTGGCGCCGCAGACGAACACGGCGGGGTTGTCGGCGGCCGGTAGCACGCTCTCCATCAGGGTCGCCGCATCCAGGCGCCGGGGTGGCCGGCCACTGCCGGCTGGTGCCTGGCGGGTGTACACAACGGAGACATCCGCGAGCGGACAGCGGGCCAGGTCATCGAGTTCGGCACCGTAGTAGACGGCGTCGGGTGCGCGCACCGAGTAGAGCAGGCGGAACGGGGCGGCGGCGCCGGGGGAGGCGGGGTCGGCGGCCGCGTGGGCGCGGAGCATGGCCATCAGCGGCACCACTCCGGAGCCGCCGGCGATGAGTTGCACGGGCGAGGGATCGGCTGGGTCCCAGACGAACCAGCCGCCGACCGGGCCCCGCACCTCCAGCTGGTCGCCCGCGGCAACCTGGTGCACAAGATAGGGCGACACCTCACCGTCGGCCAGCTCCTCCACCGTGAGGTCGAATTCGTCCCCGGGCAACGCCGACGCGACCGAGTAGGAGCGCACGGCGGTGTACCCGTCTGGGGCGGTGAGGCGCACGTCGACATGCTGGCCGGCGCGGTGCCCGGTCAGGCCGGGCAAGCGCAGGCGCAGGGTGCGGGCGGTCCGGGTCTCCGGGGTCACGCCGATCACCTCCGCCACTCTCCAGCCGGTTCTCACCAGTAGCGCTCTTCGCGCCAGGGGTCGCCGTACATGTGGTAGCCGTTGCTCTCCCAGAAACCGGGTTCGTCCTGCCGGAGCATCTCGAGTCCGCGCACCCACTTGGCGCTTTTCCAGAAGTACAGGTGCGGAACCAGCAGGCGGGCCGGGCCGCCGTGGGCCGGTTCGAGTGCCTCACCGTCGAACTCGTGCGCGATCCAGGCCTTGCCGTCGAGCAGGTCGTCGAGCGGAACGTTGGTCGTGTAACCGCCGTAGGAGTGCGCCATGGTGAATTCGCAGTCGGACTCGACCGATTCGAAGAGGGTGTCGAGCGAGACGCCGCGCCAGCTGGTGCCGAGCTTCGACCAACTTGTGACGCAGTGGATGTCGCGGCTCACGTCATCCTGCTGGAGCGCGAGGAACTCCGTCCAACTCCAGCGGTGCACCTGGCCGGTCTCGGTGGTGATGGTGAACTCCCACTCCTCCGGAGTGATCCGCGGGGTGGGGCCGGCCGAAAGCACCGGGAACCCGTCGGTGAGGTGCTGGCCGGGTGGGAGAGCCGGGTCGTCGCGGCGGCCGCGGCCGAAAAAGCCTGAGGAGACGATTCCCATGATGGTGTCCTTTCTGCGGCGGGTTCCTGTGTCACCCCTGTTGTACCGTGTGCCGGGACGATTCACCAGTGTCAAGACTCCAGTCGGGCGTGGCCCTCAGCTGTCTTCGGTCGGCCGGGCCTGGTCCATCCACCACTCGATGAACTCCCGGGCCCGGCCGTCTGGAGCGAAGCGGATCACCCAGAGGTTGCTGTAGACCGGACCGGCCGCGTAGCGGGTGACGCCGTCGATGATGGACATCTCGGGGGTGATCATCAGCGGCGACCACTCGAAGGTGAAACTGTCGGGCTCGTCGGCGTGATCCAGCCACCCGGCGACAATCGCGGGGCGTCCGCGCCGTGGTTCCCCGAACGGGTCGGTGTAGTACTCGGCATCTTCGGTGAAGAGTGCGTTGATGTGATCGGGATCATTCGAGGACCAGGCCTTGAGGTACCCCTGCATCCATCGGGTGGTGGCGTCCGGGGTATCAACGGGCTCGTTCATGCCCTAGTTGTAGCGCGTGCACCGGAATCCGGCCAGAGGCGGCGGTCAAAACGGGGGAGGGTCATCGATTCCGAGTCGCGGTGTGCGGCTGTCGTAGTTGGCGGTGACGTAGCCGGCGGGGTCGTAGGTGGTGGGGTCGGTGTTGGCTGGTGCTGAGGTGTAGGTTTTGCCGCTTGGGGTGGTCCAGGTGAGGGCGCCGCCGGGGCCTTGGCGGGTGGTGAAGCTGGATTGGTGTTTCAGGCGTAGCCGGCCGCGATCACTTTCTCGTTCAAGATCAGCGGGTCGATGACCGCGCTGATCGCCGCCGCGACAGGATCCACCGCAGCACTGACCGCGGGGTCCGAAGCGGCATCGCGGGTGTTTTCGGGGGTGTGATCGGGAGTGGCAGCTGAGGTGGCCATAGGGACAGTGAGGCACCCACCACCGACACTCCCCGGCCCAGAAACCAAGCTGTGGAAAGGTCCAGAAAAACCGGCCTGTGGGGGAGGGGCGAGCCATCCATGCCAGCGAATCGGTCACGACTCCCGAGCACAGTCGATACACAGCTCCGCAGCCGGGCGGGCCTCGAGCCGCTCGCGGCCGATCGGCTCACCCCCGCGCAGGCACCGGCCGTAGCTGCCGTCCTCGACGCGCACCAGGGCCGCGTCAATGGCAGCCAGGGAGGCGGCCAGTTCGGCGTGCACCCCCGCCCGAAGCGACCACTCGTCGGAGAGGGTCGGGCCTTCGGGATCGTGCTCGTCGTCGGCGTCCCCGCCGCTGCGCGCCGCGCGCACGGCGTTCAGGGTGTCGCCCTGCCGGCCCAGCTCCCGCTCGAGATCGAACCGTTGACCGCGCAGTAGACCCTCGAAATGGGCGATATTGCTCGGGCTCAACCCGGGCACCTGCTTCG
The DNA here is from genome assembly GCF_004402745.1 of Cryobacterium sp. TMN-39-2. Classification (NCBI taxonomy): domain Bacteria; kingdom Bacillati; phylum Actinomycetota; class Actinomycetes; order Micrococcales; family Microbacteriaceae; genus Cryobacterium; species Cryobacterium sp. TMN-39-2. Next base: position 267,297 of record NZ_SOFX01000020.1, on the reverse strand, counting down.
ACGTGGTCACGAAATCGACACGCGGATTTCGTGCAGGCCGGTGGCGCCGTCCGGCGCGACATCGGCGAGCTTGCTGGTCTGCACCAAGCCGTTGGCATCTGTGGCGCGCACCCGCAGGGTGTGCGAGCCGCTCGGGGCGTCCCAATCCCAGCGCCACTGCCGCCAGGTGTCGACGGAGATCGCGTCGGCCAGGGTGGCGGGGTTCCAGTCGCCGTCGTCCACCTGCACGTCGACGGCCGAGATGCCCACGTGTTGGCTCCACGCGACGCCGGCGACCGTCACCGTTCCGGCGTCAACGCTCGCATTCTCGCGGGGCACGTCCACGCGCGAGGACAGCTTCACCGGACCCTTCTGGGACCAGCCGCGGGTGGACCAATACGCCGTCTCCTGGTCGAACCGGGTGACCACCAGCTCGGTGACCCACTTCGTGGCCGACACGTACCCGTAGAGGCCGGGCACCACCATCCGCACCGGGTAGCCGTGTTCGAGAGGCAGCGGCTCGCCGTTCATGCCCACGGCGAGGATCGAGTCGCGGTCGTCGGTGAGGGCCTCGAGCGGGGTGCTGGCGGTCCAGCCGTCCTGGCTGCGCGACAGCACCATGTCGGCGTCGGCGAGCGGCTTCGCCCTGGCGAGCAGGTCACGGATCGGGTAGCCGAGCCAGACGGCGTTGCCGATCAGGTCGCCGCCCACGTAGTTCGACACGCAGGCCAACGTGGTGGTGCTTTCCGCCAGTGGCAGGGCCAGCAGCTCAGCGAAATCGATCTCCACCTCGTTCTCGACCAGCCCGGTGATCCTCAAGGTCCAGGTCGACGGGTCGATGCGCGGCACCGAGAGGGCGGTGTCGATGCGGTAGAACTCCGCGTTGGGGGTGATGATCGGCGTGAGACCATCGATGTTGAACGATGCTCCGGCGGGAAGCGGGGTGCCCGGCGTGGAAGGTGCCGGCAGGGGGAACAGTGCCCTGGCCGCATCCGCTGCCCGGCTGCCGGCCGTGAGCAGCTGGCCGCCGATGGCCGCGAGCACGCCGGCACCGGCGCTGATGCCGGTGTAAACGAGAAACCGGCGACGGTCCAGCTCGGCCGTCGCCGCCGTGGGGGCCCGGCGGACGCGCAGCCTGTTGATCAGCATCGTGAGCACCAGGGCGGCCACCACCATTGCCAGCACCGGAGGCACGGCGTCGAACGGGGATGCCCCGGCGCGGGTGAGCGCCGCGGCGAGCGCGACCAGGCCGGCGGCCACGATCACGAACCGGCCGAACGGGGCACGCCGGTATTCGAGGATGCCGGCCAGTGCGGCCAGGACCGCCGCGACCAGGGCGATGAAGACGACCAGCGCCACCTTGTCGGCAGTGCCGAAGAGCGAGATCACCAGTTCCTTGGCCCAGACCGGCGCCAGATCGATCAGCAGAGCACCGACCACCAGCACCGGGCTGGCACCGGGCGCGATGAGCCCGGCGACAAGTTCGGCGAGACCGAATCCGGCCAGGACCGCGGCCAGGCCGGCCAAGGCGGGCAGCGCGCGAGCCGGTGTCGGGGAGGCGGGGCTGGACATGGGATCAGCTTAGATTTACCGCCTGTGAGACGGGCGCACCCGCCCTTACGAATCCCTTACGAGACTGGGGGTGAGAGCGGGGCCGAGCACCGGGTTACAGCCGTGTTACGAACACGAGAACGTTGAGGGAACCGATAGTCAGAACTCTCGCCACGGACCTATGGTGAACCTACCCGCCACGACGAACGGTCGCACCCGACCTCCCCTGTTCCGTCGTCTTCGCCGCACCCTACGGCACCTCGTCGCTCCATCCGCATCCCGATCCCTCACGGATCCCGATCCCGATAGATCCCGCGAACCCGGACGACGATGCCCACACTCTCCGGTCGGCCGACACCCAGGCCAGACCCGGTCGGTGTTGCCGCGTGTTTCAGGGCCCTGTCGAACCCGCTCATGCTCGCGCTCAGAACCAGCACGCGAACCTCGCCCGAGATCCCGTTCGCGAACCCCGGACCCGAATCCGGTACCGAAAGAGAGACGGATGACCTCCCTTCATCCCAGCCTTGGCATACCCGCTACACCCGAATCCTCGGTGGATTCAGTAGTGCCGCCCGAGGCTATGCACCGGATCCCCACCCACCAACTGGCGATCGACGATCACCCGGTTCGACCCAAGTCGACGGGGCACGCGCACTCGCCGTCCCTCGTCATGCTGGTTCTGATCGCAACGGTAGGAATCCTGGCCTACGCCCACTTCCTGCTCAATCCGGCCAGCCGCGGCGACTGGCTGCCATACTCGCTCGTGATCATGGCCGAGTCGATCCTGATCTTCCAGGCGCTGTTGTCGATGTGGACGATCCTGTCCGGGTCTACAGATACTCGGGATTTCGACTTTCACCGTACCCAGGCAACTCTGGTACGCGGCAGATCAATAGCGCGGGACGGCTTGAAGGACCAGCCCGAGCGGTGGCCCCTGCACCTGGGGGACCACCCGGCCACCATCGACGTGTTCATCACCACGTATGGTGAGGACATCGACGTGATCCGGGAGACCGTCACCGCGGTGCGGGCGATGCACGGTGAGCACCTCACCTGGGTGTTGGACGACGGCCGTTCCGACGAGGTGCGCGATCTGGCCGCCGAGCTGGGCGTGCGCTACCTGCGCCGGCTGAGCTCGAACGGCGCCAAGGCGGGCAACGTCAATCACGCGCTCACGGCGAGCACTGCGGAGTACTTCGTGATCTTCGACGCCGACTTCGTGCCCAAGCGGGAGTTCCTCATCGAGACCCTGCCGTTTTTCATCGACGACAAGGTCGCCTTCGTGCAGACCCCCCAGGCCTACCGCAACCTGCACAACGTCATCTCCCGCGGCGCCGGATACATGCAGGCGGTCTTCTACAGGTTCATCCAACCCGGTCGCAACCGATTCAACGCCGCTTTCTGCGTGGGCACCAACGTGATCTTCCGGCGAGATGCGATCAACGACATCGGCGGCATGTACACCGACTCCAAGTCCGAAGACGTCTGGACGTCGCTGAAGCTGCACGAGGCGGGCTGGAAAACCATCTACATCCCCACCGTGCTGGCAACCGGACACGCGCCGGACACCGTGGAGGCGTACACGAAACAGCAACTGCGCTGGGCCACGGGCGGCTTCGAGATCCTGCTGCACAGCAACCCGCTCAGCCCTCGGCGCCGTCTCACCTTCGATCAGCGTCTGCAGTACCTGGTGACGGCATCCTTCTACCTCACCGGGATCGCGCCGCTGCTGCTGTTGTTGGTGCCACCGCTGGAAATCTACCTCGACCTGCGCCCGATGAACCTCTCCACCACGGTGGTGACCTGGCTGCTGTACTACGCGGGTTTCTACCTGATGCAGGTGCTTCTGGCGTTCTACACGATGGGTTCGTTCCGCTGGGAGACCCTGATGCTCGCCACGGCGTCGTTCCCCATCTACGTGGCCGCGCTGATGAACGTCCTGGTCGGCAAGGAACAGCACTGGAGCGCCACGGGCAACCGGTCCCGGGTGAGATCGCCGTTCAACTTCATGATCCCGCAGGTGCTCTTCTTCGTATTCCTCCTGCTCACCTCGGTGGTGGCGGTGTGGCGTGACCTCTCGATCGGCACCCTCACCCTGGCCACGGCCTGGAATGTGACCAACACTCTCATCCTGGGCACTTTTGTCGGCACGGCAATGCGCGAGGCGCACCTGGCACGACGCACCCGCGCCCTGACCCGAAGGATGGTGTCCTGATGACCTGGGCCAACCGGTTCAAGCTCTTCTTCGGACTCGTCGTCGTCGTCGGCGTCGTCGCGGTCCTCACGCTCGTCTTCAACCAGCGGCAGGCCCAGGTGATGAGCGCCTCCGCCTCAATTCAGGCGGCGGAGTATCCAGTGGGCTCCGACTATGGCGGAACCGTCATGGAGCGACTCGTCGAGGACGGCGACCAGGTGCGGGCGGGTCAGGCGCTGTTCACCCTGCAGAGCCCCACCCTGCAGGCCGACCTTGCCGAAGGCCTGGTCACCGTCGACAGCGTGGCCTACTCGGTGGCCGAGGACGGCGTGCTCACCCTGACCGCCGCCGTCGACGGCACCCTCACCGACGTCAGCACCGAGCGCGGCTCCTTCGTGCAGGCCGGGCAGGTGCTCGCCGTCATCGACCAGGCCGGGTCCCTGTTCGTGTCGGCCGATTTCGTCCTCACCAGCGGCGACTACGCGCGGATCGAACCCGGCGCGGCCGTCGTCATCGTGCTGCCGAACCAGACCCGGGTGGCCGGGACCATGGACACCCTGGACGTGCAGACGGCGAACGGCCATGCCGAGACCACGGCCAGGGTCCTGAGCCCGGACCTGGTCGACGGCGCCGCGAACGGGCTCATCGCCCCCGGCACCCCGGTCACGGCGACGATAGAACTGCGCGACGACGGCCTCCTCGCCGGCGCCAGCGACGGCCTGTTCGGGTTCCTCCGGACGATCGGGCTGTGATCGTGCAGAGAACACCGCGCACCCTCGCCGTCGCCACCTGCCTGGTGATCGCCGCCGCGCTCACCGCGTGCACCACGACGGATGCCGTTGAACCGGTCGACACCGAGGCCTCGACCCCCGGCGCGGCCATCTTCCCCGGCAACGAGGTCGCGCCGCTGATCGACGCCCTTCCGCAGCAGAGTCTGAAGGCCCTGCCGACAGCCCGCCTATCCGACGGGCTCATCCCGCCGACCAACCGGTGGTTCTCCGGCCTGGTGTTCGGCGAGGAATCGATGCCGGTGTTCCCTCTGCCCCTCTCATTCCAACTGAGCGACTCCGGCTTCGCCTTCGGGCTGCCGGAGGTGGCGGCGGACACCAACGTGATCAGGGGCGGCTTCGCCGGGCAGATCGCCGTGCAGGTCGGCGACGGCGACGGGCTGGAGCAGGCGGTGACCGCCTACGACGAAGCATCCGTCTCGATCGGCCAGTCCATCGACGGCGCCACGGTCGGCAGCACGGTGATCGCCGAGGGGTCGCCGTTCGTGTCCTTCACTGCCGCTGCGGACGTCGCCCTCACCATGCCGACAGCATTCAGTGAAGCCGAAAAGGGCGTGTGGAGTGTCGACGTGGCCGGCAGCACCTACGGCCTGGTCAGTGCGGGAACTCTTTCGTCCGGCACCGACCTGTCCCTCGCGGCCGGCCAATCCGTGACCTGGTTCGCACTGCCGGACGGCGGCACGCTCACGGCCTTCGCCGAAGCGGCCCGGCACCCGGTCATCGGCACCAGCGTCGAGTACGGCGCCGGCACGGATACGGCCACCACGACCATCCACTACGACACCAGCGACGGCGGCGACACCCTGATCGCCGCGCTGCCGCACCAGGCACAGGGTCTCGCCGACGGTGCGTCGTGCACCGCGGGGGAGTACCCGAGCATCTACGGTGCGCTCACGGTGTGCGAGGGCCGGCAGCTGAGCTGGTCGGTGCCCGCGGTCGCTCCCAGCGGCGCCCTGGACCTCTCGGCTCTCGGTGACGAGGACCGCGCCGCGCTGGCCGACCAGGTGCGAGCTGATGTGGCGGCCACCACGACCTTCGCCGCCGACACCTACTTCGGCGGCAAGTCCCTCTACCGGGCCGCGAACCTGCTCGAGGTGGCCCGGCAGGTGGGTGCCGATGATGCGGTGGCCACGCTCACCGACCGGCTCAGCACCGCCCTCGACGACTGGATGGACCCCGACGCCTGTGCCCAGCGCACCGAACGGTGCTTCGTCTACGACCCGGACGCGAAGGGGATCGTGGGCCTGGCCACGTCGTTCGGCTCCGAGGAGTTCAACGACCACCATTTCCACTACGGCTACTTCTTCTATGCCGCGGCGGTGGTCGCGGCCGACGATCCCGACGCCGCACAGCGCTGGGCGCCGGTGCTGAATCTGCTCGCCGCCGACCTCGCCACCAGCGGCGGCAGCGAATACTTCCCGGACCGAAGGGTGTTCGACGCTTACGCGGGCCACTCCTGGGCCAGCGGCACCTCGCCGTTCGGCGACGGGAACAACCAGGAATCCAGTTCAGAGGCAGTGACCGCGTGGAACGGATTGGCGCTCTGGGCCGCCGCCAGCGACCAGGCCGACCTCGCGGCCGAGGCCGAGTGGATGCTCTCCAGTGAGGCGGCCTCGTCCCGTGCCTATTGGACCGACTTCGACCTCGACGATCCGGTCTATGCGGGCTTCGACCACACCGTCACGTCGCTGGTCTGGGGCGGTAAGCGCGACTACGCCACCTGGTTCAGCGCCGTGCCCAGCGCCATGCTGGGCATCCTGGTGCTGCCGATGAGCCCGGTTGCCGGCTACCTCGGCGGCGACCCCGACAGGGTGAGCGCCAACCTCGCCGACGCCCTGCCGGGAGGCAACTATGACGTGATGTTCGGCGACTACCTATTGATGTACGCCGGCCTGCGCGGCCCGGAGGCCGCATCCGACGCCCTGACCGCGGCGGCGAGCCTGCCGGAGGAGCGGATCGACGACGGCAACAGCCGCGCCTACCTGATGGCCTGGCTGATGCGGTGGAGGACTCCTCCGGCCGGATAGGGGAGGATTGGGGGATCATGGCAACCCTCACCGCCCTCCCGCACAACACCGATCCCGACCAGCTTTTCGAGGCCTTCGAAGCGTGGGCAGCGGATGCGGGCCTCCGGCTCTACCCGGCGCAGGAGGAAGCTGTCATCGAGATCGTGTCGGGCGCGAACCTGATCCTGTCCACCCCCACCGGCACCGGCAAGTCCCTGGTGGCGATCGGGGCGCACTTCGCCGCCCTCTCGGCCGGCAAGCGCACCTTCTACACCGCCCCGATCAAGGCGCTGGTGAGCGAGAAGTTCTTCGCCCTGGTGGAGATCTTCGGCGCCGAGAACGTGGGCATGATGACCGGCGACTCGTCGGTCAACTCCGACGCCCCGATCATCTGCTGCACCGCCGAGATCCTGGCCAACCTGGCGCTCCGGAACGGCGAGGACACCCCGGTGGACCAGGTCGTGATGGACGAATTCCACTTCTACTCCGACCCCGACCGCGGCTGGGCTTGGCAGGTGCCGCTGCTGCTCTTGCCGCGGGTGCAGTTCATCCTGATGTCGGCCACCCTCGGCGACGTCACCGACATCGCCGCCGACCTGTCCCGCCGCACCAACCGGGACACCGCCGTGGTCACCGGTGTGGAGCGCCCGGTGCCGCTGCACTACTTCTACGAGACCACGCCCGTGCACGAGACCGTGGAGGACCTGATCAAGACCGGCCAGGCGCCGGTGTACATCGTGCACTTCGCCCAGGCGGCCGCCCTGGAACGCGCCCAGGCGCTCTCCAGCGTGAAGGTGGTCACCAAGGAGCAGAAGGAGGCCATCGCCGAGCTCATCGGCGAGTTCAGGTTCACCACCAGCTTCGGCAAGACCCTCTCCAGGCTGATCAGGATGGGCATCGGCGTGCACCACGCCGGCATGCTGCCCAAGTACCGCCGGCTGGTGGAGCAGCTCGCCCAGCGCGGCCTGCTGCGGGTGATCTGCGGCACCGACACCCTCGGCGTGGGCATCAACGTGCCGATCCGCAGCGTGCTGTTCACCGCCCTGACCAAGTACGACGGCGTCAAAATGCGCCAGCTCAACGCCCGCGAGTTCCACCAGATCGCCGGGCGGGCCGGCCGGGCCGGCTTCGACACCGCCGGCACCGTGATGATCCAGGCGCCCGACCACGAGACCGAGAACCTCAAGGCCATCCAGAAGGCCGGTGACGACCCGAAGAAGAAGCGCAAGATCATCCGCAAGCGCGCCCCGGAGGGGTTCGTGTCCTGGGGCGAGCCGTCGTTCAGGCGCCTCGTCGACGCCGAGCCGGAGACCCTCACCTCGAGCATGCAGATGACCAGCGCCATGCTGATCAACGTGATCGCCCGCGGCGGCGACGCTTTCGCGAACGTGTACTCGCTGGTGTTCGACAACCACGAGCCGTGGAAACGTCAGCTCGCCCACGCCCGCCGGGCCCTCGGGATCTACAAGACCCTGCGTGCGGCCGGGATCGTGGAGCAGGGTGCGGACGGCAGCATCCGTTTGACCGTCGATTTGCAGGCGAACTTCGCGCTCAACCAGCCGCTGTCGCCGTTCGCGCTGGCCGCGTTCGACCTGCTCGACATCGAGGCGCCCACCTATGCCCTCGACATGATCTCGGTGCTGGAGTCCACCCTCGACGACCCGCGGCCGGTGCTGATGGGTCAGCAGTTCGCCGCCCGCGGTGAGGCCGTGAACGCGATGAAGCAGGAGGGCATCGAGTACGACCAGCGGATGGAGCTGCTCGAGGAGATCACTTGGCCCAAGCCCCTGGACGAGCTGCTCAGCTACGCGTTCGAGACCTACAAGCAGTCCCAGCCCTGGATCGCCGACTTCCCGCTGCGGCCCAAGACCGTGGTGCGTGACATGTACGAGCGGGCCATGTCGTTCGGCGAGTTCGTGGCCTACTACAAGCTCGCACGCAGCGAGGGTGTGGTGCTGCGTTACCTCTCGGATGCCTACCGGGCCGCCCGGCAGACCATCCCCGACGAGGCCAAGACCGAGGACCTTCTCGACCTGATCGAGTGGCTCGGCGAGCTCGTGCGGCAGGTGGACTCCAGTCTGCTCGACGAGTGGGAGGAACTCATCCACCCCGACCTGGCCGCGCACGAGTCGACGGCGCACGCCGTGGTGCCGCCCGCGCCGCACCGGCTCACCACCAACACCCGGGCATTCCGGATCCTGGTGCGGAACGAACTTTTCCGCCGGGTGCAGCTGGCCGCGCTGGAGAATTACGACGCCCTCGGCGACCTCGACCGCGACAGCGGTTTCGGGGCAGATGCCTGGGCCGACGCCATGGACGGCTACTACGCCGATCATGACGAACTGCTGGCCGGGGCGAATGCCCGCGGCGCCGGACTGCTCATCCTCGACGAGGGTGCCACCGTGTGGACCGCCCGGCAGATCTTCGACGACCCGGCCGGCGACCACGACTGGGGCATCAGCGCCATGATCGACCTCGCCGAGTCCGACGAACTGGGAGTGCCGGCGTTGACGGTGACCGGGATCAACCGGCTCTAGCCGCCGGTCCCGCTCCTCGCCCGCTCCTCACCGCGCCCAACTGTTCCCGAAGCGGACAAGTGCGCCCGGTGTGCCGGGTGCAATTGTCCGGAACGGGAACAGTTGTGGGCGGGAGGGCGCCCGAACCGGCGTAACCTCGGGCCATGGCCACTTCAGACAACCAGCCGGAAACCCCGATCATGACGCCGAAGCCGGCACCCAAGCCGGGCCCGCGGCCCGGTCCGGGACCGCAGCACGGCGCCCAGCCGAATTCGGCGGCCACCGGGGGAACGCCTACCCCGCGGACCGGCCCGATCCGCGCGGCCGTGATCGGCTTCGGGCTCTCCGGCCGGGTCTTCCACGCACCGTTCCTCGCGGCCAACCCCGACTTCTCCCTCGAGGCCATCGTGACCGGCGACCCCGATCGGGGCGCCAAGGCCATCGAGAGCTACCCGGGGGTGCGGATCGTACCCACCGCCGAGGCGCTGTTCGCTCAGGCGGCCGACCTCGACCTCGTGATCATCGGCACCCCGCCGGACACCCATGTGGCGCTGGCCAACGCCGCCCTCGATGCGGGCCTCGCCGTGGTCATCGACAAGCCGTTCGCAGTGGATTCCGAGCAGGGCTGGGCGCTGCTGAACCGGGCCGAGAGCCTGGGGCTTCCGCTCACGGTGTTTCAGAACCGGCGCTGGGACGGTGACTTCCTCACCCTGCAAGCGCTCCTGGCCGATGGCGCCCTCGGCGACGTCTACAGATTCGAGTCCAGGTTCGAGTTCTTCAAGCCCGGCACCCCGCGCAGCTGGAAGGCCGGGGCGACCCCGGCCGCGGGCGGCGGCGTGCTCTATGACCTCGGCGCGCACCTGATCGACCAGGCCGTGCTGCTCTTCGGCCCGGTCGATGACTTCACCGCCGAACTGTCCACCCGCCGGCCGGGCGGCGCCGCCGACGACGATTCGTTCGTGTCGCTGCACCACGGCTCCGGGGTGCGTTCGCACCTCTGGGTGAGCTCGTTCGCGGCCCAGACCGGCCCTCGGTTCAGGGTGCTCGGCTCGGCCGCGGGGTACACCAAATGGGGAGTGGACGGCCAGGAGGCCGCCATCCAGGCTGGCAACCTGCCCAGCGACGCTGACTTCGGCCTCGAACCGGAAGCCACCTGGGGGCGGCTCGGCGCCGACGGCGCCAGCCAGGTCGTGCCGACCCAGCGCGGCCAGTACACGGCCTTCTACGAGGGCCTGGCGAATGCGCTGTTGCGCGGAGCGCCATTGCCGGTGAACGCTGTCGACTCGGCACACACCATCGAGCTGATCGAACGCATTCACGCGTCCGTGCGCTGACCCGCGCTTGTCGCCGCCGGCCCGCGGGCTCAGCCAGTCTTGGTCCAGTCGAGGTTGATGACCTGGCGGAGGTAGATGTCCTCGCCGAGCCCGGCGACCTTCGGGTTCATGCGGAGGAGCTGCTGCATCGGCAGGTCGAAGCGCTGGGCGATATCGAAGAACGAATCACCCTCGATGACCGTGTAGCTGATCGGGTTGCCGGCGCCGTCGTATTCCGGCGCGGCCTGGGCGCCGGGAATCGCGCCGAGGTCAACGGCGGGGCCCTCCGGAATGGGCTCGGCCGGCACCTCGGGGTTTCCGGTGAGCTCCGGCGCGGGCGCCTCGGCCACCGGCGTCGGCGTGGGGGTCGGTGTGGGCGTGGGCGTCGGCGTGGGGGTCGGTGTTTGGGTGACCACGACAGTCGCCGTCACCACCGGTGCGGGCGCGGCGGCGCAGCCGGCCAAGGCCAGGCCACCGACCAGCATCACCGAAAGCACGACGGCCCGTCGGGTCGGCCGGGTCTGGGCAGTGCGACGCGGTGCAGCTGGGCGCGGAACAGAGAGGCGCGGCGCGGCCGACTGCGGTGAACTGGTGAGATCGTTGATGGTGTACCCCCGAGAAGACAGTTTAGGTCAGGATTCTCCCGGCGCAGCCGGCGTGCTGTGCCTAATACGGGGGACACCGGGCCGTGTCGCCAGGTACCCGCTGGATATCATTGAGCCGGGGGAACCATGACACACCGACAGATTCTGCCGCGCCGGCGTGCACTGGCCGCGGCCCTGGCCACGGCATTGACCCTGGCCGCGAGCCTGGCCCTGGCCGGGGCATCCGCCGCACCGGCGGCGTCCGTACCCGCCGGTGCGAACGACTTCACCTTCGACTCGTTCACGGTCGACTACGATCTGGGCCGGGATGCCGACGGCCGCGCCACCCTGCGCACGGTCGAGACCATCGTGGCCGACTTCCCGGCAGCCGACCAGAACCGCGGCATCGTCCGGGCCATCCCGGATTCCCACCGGTACGTCGACATGGATGTGCAGGTCATCAGCGTCACCGACGAGACCGGCGCCCCGGTGCCCTACGAGACAAGCAGCAGGGACGACTTCACCGAACTCGCCCTCGGCACCGACGACTTCGTGCACGGACGCACCACCTACGTCCTCGAATACACCCAGCGCGACGTGATCGGTGATTTCGCCGATACCGCCGCCGAGGAGTTCTACTGGGACGTGAACGGCACCGGCTGGGCGCAGCCGTTTGGGTCGGTGACAGCACGCCTGCACCTCGACGAAGACCTCACCGCGGCCCTCACCGGCGAGGCAGCCTGCTACGTCGGATACTACGGCGGTGAAGCCACCTGCGCCGTTGAGACCAGCACGGATGCTGCCGGCAGCGTGCTGACCTCGACGAGCCAGAACCTGGTCTCCGGACAGAACATGTCGGTGGCGATCGGCTTCGCCCCCGGCACCTTCACCCAGCCGCCCGGCCCGGAGGAATCGTGGATCGTCACCGTGGCTCCCTGGCTCATTCTGGGTTTCGCGGCCGTCTTCGTGCTCATGCTGCTGGGCCTGCGCACCTTCGTCTGGCGCGACGCCAGGGGTCGCGGAACCATCGTGGTGCAGTACACCCCGCCGGAGGAGCTGTCGGTCATGCTGGCCGCCGCGATGCTGGGAAAAGAGAAGGTGGGCCTGCCCGCGCAGGTGATCAGTTTCGCCGTCACCCGGGCCGCCCGCCTGGTGGAGTCGCCCAGCGAACCGGCCAGCCGACGATACGCGCTCGAGGTGGTGGACACGCACCGGTTGAGCAGCGCCGATCGGCAGATCCTCGCTGCGCTGATGCCCAAACTGAAGGGCGGAGCCAGGCTGCGGCTGGATACCGCTGACCCCAAGCTCGGTGACCGGCTTGTGCGGTTGCGCGGCAGCATCTCCGACGAGGTGACCTCGTCCGGATACCGCGCCAGGGGCAAGAGTCGCATTCCCAGCTATCTGGCGCTCGCTGGTGCGCTGCTGCTCGCTCCCGCCTGGCTGGTGACCCGGTGGGCCGGCCAGAACGAGGTCAGCAGCACCCTGGTCGGCTGGCTCATGCCTGGCACCATCCTGGCCCTGGTGCTGCTGGGTGTGATGTATCAGATGCCACATCGCTTGACCGAGAAGGGCGCTGCGAACCGCGACTACCTCCTGGGCCTGCGCGACTATCTGGCGTTGGCCGAAGCCGACCGCATCCGGGTGCTGCAGAGTCCGGAGGGCGCGGAGCGGGTCGCCGCCACGATTGACACCGACCTGATCGTGAAGCTTCACGAGAAGCTGCTGCCGTGGGCGATGCTGTGGGGCGTCGAGCGGGAGTGGGCGCGCGAGCTCGGCAACTACTACGACACGACGGATGCGTCGCCGGACTGGTTCTCCGGTGCCGGCGGCGCCGCCGTGTTCAGCCAGAACTTCACCGGCTTCGCTCGGTCGATCGGCACGGGCTCCTTCGCCACCACCCCCTCGGAGAGTTCGAGTTCGGGGTCGTCCTGGTCGGGCTCCGGCGGCAGCAGTTCCTCCGGAGGATCCTCAGGTGGCGGCTTCTCCGGCGGTGGTGGCGGCGGCGGTGGCGGCGGCGGTCGCTGACCCGCCGAACGGCCGGGCGCTCAGCACTCGATGACGTTGACCGCGAGGCCGCCCTCGCTGGTTTCCTTGTACTTGGTCATCATGTCCAGGCCGGTCTGCCGCATGGTCTCGATGACGGTGTCGAGCGAGACCAGATGGGTGCCGTCGCCGTGTAGGGCCAGCCGGGCCGCCGACACCGCCGTCGACGCGGCGATGGCGTTGCGTTCGATGCAGGGCACCTGAACGAGTCCGCCGACAGGGTCGCAGGTCAGGCCGAGGTGGTGCTCCATCGCGATCTCCGCCGCGTTCTCCACCTGGCGGGGCGTGCCGCCGAGCACCGCGCAGAGCGCCCCCGCGGCCATGGCGCAGGCCGAGCCGACCTCGGCCTGGCAGCCGCCCTCGGCGCCGGAGATGGAGGCATTCGCCTTGACCAGCGAGCCGATCGCCACCGCGGTGAGCAGAAACCGACGGATGCCGGCCGCGCTCGCGCCGGGCACAAAACGCAGGTAGTAGTGGGCGACGGCGGGGATGATGCCCGCGGCGCCGTTGGTGGGCGCCGTCACGACGCGGCCGCCGGACGCGTTCTCCTCGTTGACCGCGAGGGCGAAGGCGTGCAGCCACTCGGTCGAGGTGTCCCGCTCGCGTTGCTGCAGACCGTCGTATTCCTCCAGCTGCATACGGATGGCGGAGGCGCGGCGTTTGACGCCGAGGCCGCCGGGCAGCGTGCCGTCCACGCGCAGGCCCGCCTCGACGCAGGCGTGCATTGCAGCCCAGATCGCATCCAACCCGGCATCCAACCCGTCGGCGCCGTGGATGGCTTCCTCGTTGGCGCGCGCGACATCGCAGATGCCGATGCCGTGGCTGTCGCAGAGCGCCAGCAGGGCGGCACTCGAGGCGTACGGCATCGGCTGGACCACCGTGGCTACAGGCCGGACCGGGTCGCCGTCGCGGCGGATGAAGCCGCCGCCGATGGAGTAGTAGGTCTCCTCGAGCAGCGCGGTGCCGCTCGAGTCGTCCCCCCAGGCCGACAGCGTCATCGCGTTGGGGTGTCCGGGCAGTCGGGTGCGCGGTTCGAAGACCACGTCGCTCTTCTGCACAGCAACCGGGTGGCTGCCGTTCAGGCGCAGGGTGGACCCGTCGGTGAGATTGACCCAGCTGTTGCGCACCTCGGCGGGGTCGCAGGTCTCCGGGGTGAGGCCCGCCAGGCCCGCCAGAATCGCGTCGGGCGTGCCGTGGCCCAGACCGGTCGAGCCGAGCGAGCCGAACAGCGAGCAGCGGATGCGGCGCACCTCGGGCAGCCGCCCACTCTCGGCGAGGTGCTGGGCGAAGGCCAGGGCGGCCCGCATCGGGCCGACAGTGTGGGAACTGGATGGACCGATTCCGATGGAGAAGAGGTCGAGAGCCGATACGTACGCAGTCACCCGCTCTATCGTACGCGGGCGGCTACCTGATGGTCTTGCGCGCCGTGATCTGCCCGGTGTCGAAACCGAGCAGGTGCAGGCCGCCGTGGAAACGGGCGTGCTCGATCTTGATGCAGCGGTCCATCACAATGGTGAGCCCCTTCGCCTCGCCGTACTCCGCGGCCTCCTGGTTCCAGATGCCCAGCTGCACCCACACCGTCGTGGCGCCCACGGCGAGGGCGTCGTCGATCACGGCGGGGATGTCGGAGGCCTTGCGGAAGACATCGACGATGTCGGGTATCTCGGGCAGCGACGCCAGGTCGGGGTAGGCCTTCTGGCCCAGGATGGTGTCGGCACGCGGATTGACGAAGTAGACCCTGTAGTCGCTCGACTGTTGCAGGTAGGTGCCCACGAAGTAGCTGGACCGGGCCGGGTTGGGGGAGGCACCCACGATGGCGATCGACTGTGCCCGCCGCAGGATGCCCAGGCGCGCCTTGGCGTCCGGGCCCTCCCAGGTGCGCTGGGTGCGCAGCAGCTTGGCCAGCGGCGAATTTGTGGGAACGCTGCAGCTCAAACCGTTGGTGAGCTGGACTGTCTCGGTGCTCATGAGCGTCCCCCCGCTGCGGCCTGGCTGAGCGCCTGGTCGAGGTCGTAGATGATGTCGTCGACATCCTCGATGCCCACGCTGATGCGCACCAGGCCGGCCAGAACCCCGGCATCGGCGAGCTGCTGCTCGCTGAGCTGGGCGTGGGTGGTGGAGGCCGGGTGGATGACGAGGGTCTTGGCGTCGCCGATGTTGGCCAGGTGGCTGGCCAGGTCGACGGACTCGATGAAGGTGCGACCGGCGTCGCGGCCGCCTTTGACGCCGAAGCTGAATACCGAGCCGGGGCCCTTGGGCAGGTATTTGAGGCCGCGCTCGTAGTGCGGGTGGCTGGGCAACCCGGCCCAGTTGACGAAGTCCACGCGCGGGTCGGCGTCCAGCCACTCGGCCACGATGCGGGCGTTGTTCACGTGAGCCTGCAGCCGGTAGGGCAGCGTCTCGACACCCTGGGCGAGCAGGAACGCGGAGTGCGGCGCGAGAACCGGCCCGATGTCGCGCAGCTGTTCGGCGCGGAGGCGCGTGAGGAAGGCGTACTCACCGAAGTTACCCGACCACTCCAGGCCGCCGTAGCTGGACACCGGCTCGGTGAAGAGCGGGAACTTGTCGCTGTGCCAGTTGAACCGGCCGCTCTCCACGACCACGCCGCCGAGTGTGGTGCCGTGGCCGCCGAGGAACTTGGTGGCGGAGTGGATGACGATGTCGGCGCCCCACTCGATGGGCCGGCAGAGGTACGGCGTGGCGATGGTGGAGTCGATGATCAGCGGGATTCCGGCGGCGTGCGCCACCGCGGCGAGGCCCTCGATGTCGGCGACCTCACCGGACGGGTTGGCGACGGTCTCGGCGAAGATCAGCTTGGTCTTGTCGGTGATCGCGGCGGCGTAGTCGGCCGGGTCGGCGGATTGCACGAAGGTGGTCTCCACGCCGAAGCGGCGCAGGGTCACGTCGAGCTGGGTGATCGAACCGCCGTAGAGGTTGGCGCTGGAGACGATGTGGTCGCCGGCCCCGGCCAGGCTGGCGAAGGTGATGTACTGCGCGGCCAGGCCGGATGCCGTGGCGACGGCGCCCAGGCCCCCCTCGAGGCTCGCGATGCGCTCCTCGAACGCCGCCACGGTGGGGTTCGACAGCCGGGAGTAGACGTTGCCGTACTTCTGCAGCGCGAACCGGGCCGCGGCATCCGCGGTGTCGTCGAACACGAACGCGCTGGTCTGGTAGATGGGCAGGGCCCGGGCCCCGGTCACTGCGTCGGGGATGTTCCCGGCGTGGATTGCCCTGGTGGTGAAGCCGTACTCGCGATCTGCCATGCGGTTACGCTACCGGCCCGGCGCGGGACCGCGGGCGGAGTGGCGTAACAGTGCGCCACATGACCTCCGCCCGGCCTGCACAGCAGCGACCGTCAGCTGATGAGGACGGCGGCCAGAGCGAGCAGGGCGATCAGCAGCCAGGAGGCCAGGCCCACGCCGAGGGCCTTGCCGCCGGTGCGCAGGAGCTCGGACAGGCGCACCGCGGTGCCCAGGCCGAACAGCGCCATGGCCAGCAGCACCGTCTGTACCAGATCGATGGACTCGAGCACGGTGGCGGGCAGCGGAACGAAGGTGCGCACCAGCACCATGGCCAGGAACCCCGCGACGAACAGGGGAACCACCGGCGGCCGCCGGACCGTGCGATCGACGGTGCCCGCCCGCCGCCGCTCGTACACCGCCACGCCGGCCACGAGTGGCGCCAGCATCAGCACCCGGGTGAGCTTGACGACCACGGCCACGGCGAGGGCCGCCGACCCGGCGATCTGCGCCGTGGCGACCACCTGGCCCACATCGTGCACACCGGCGCCGACCCAGTGGCCGAACTGGAGGTCGGTCAGGCCCAGCGGATGCCAGAGCAACGGCAGCACGCCGATCGCGAGGGTGCCGCACAGGGTCACCAACGCCACCGGGGTGGCGGTCTCCCGGTCCTTGGCCTTGACCACGCCGCTCATCGCTCCGATCGCAGACGCGCCGCAGACGGCGAAGCCCGTGGCGATGAGCAACGGCTGGTGTCCGGGTAGGCCGACGCGGCGGCCGAGCCACAGGGTGCCGAAGAAGGTGAGCACCACGATGAGGACCGTGCTGGTGATGGTGACCCAGCCCAGACCGAGGATGTCGACCAGGCTGAGCTTGAGGCCCAGCAACACCACGCCCAGGCGCATCAGCCGGTGGGACGCCAGGGTCAGGCCGGGCGCGAGCATCCCGGTGACCGCCGGACGCAGCACGGGCAGCTGCCCCACCACGATGCCGAGCAGCACGGCCGCCGTCAGCAGCGGTACCGCGGGAAGTGCGGCGTGCACGCCCCACGCGACCAGCGCGGCCACCCCGGCCGCGCCCACTCCCCAGATCCACATTGGGTCAACTTTACCCATCGCCCGCGAAGCGTGAGAAAAGCCCCAAGAATCGAAAATTCTCGGGGCCTCTCTCTCAGTCCGAGAGGAGGGTCAGCGGTGGTGGAAGCGCTGCACCATCGGGCAGTCGAACGGGTCACGGGCGGCCAGGCCCACCTTGTTGAGGTAGGCGACCACGATGCCGTAGGACTCGAACAGGCCGGTCTCGGTGTAGAGGATCTTGTTGGACTGGCAATATTCCTTGGTGATCTCCTGCGCCTTCTTCAGGTGCGGGCGGGCCATGTTCGGGAACAGGTGGTGCTCGACCTGGTAGTTCAGGCCGCCCATGAAGGTGTCCATGAGGGTGCCGCCGCGGATATTACGCGACGTCAGCACCTGGCGACGCAGGAAGTCGACCTTGCTCTCGTGCGGCAGCTGCGGCATGCCCTTGTGGTTGGGGGCGAAGGAGGCGCCCATGTAGACACCGAACACGGCCATCTGAACGCCGACGAAGGCGAACGCCATGCCCAGCGGCAGGAAGTAGAAGATGACGGCGAGGTAGATCACGATGCGGCTGGTGAGCATGCTGATCTCGAGCCAACGCTTGTCGACCTTGCCCTTGCCGAAGACTGTCTTGAACCCTTGGATGTGCAGGTTGATGCCCTCGAGGGTGAGCATCGGGAAGAACAGGTAGCCCTGCTTGCGGGTCATGAACGAGGTGATCCAGTTGACCTTCGCGGCGTCTTCCTCGCGGAACACAATGAAGTCGGGGTCGATGTCGGGGTCCTTGCCGACCACGTTCGGGTTGGCGTGGTGGCGGCTGTGCTTGGTCATCCACCAGGCGTAGCTGATGCCGACGAAGAGGTTGGCGAGGACACGGCCGGCCCTGTCGTTGGCGGGGCCGGACTGGAAGACCTGGCGGTGCGACGCCTCGTGGGCGAGGAACGCGAACTGGGTGAGGATGATGCCGAGCACGCCGGCGATGATCAGCTGGTACCAGGAGTCGCCGAGCAGCACGAAGCCGACGCCGAGGCCGACGGTGATCAGGACCAGGGCGGCGAAGACGCCCCAGTAGAAGCCGGTGCGGCGGCCGAGCAGACCGAGATTCCGCACGGTGTGCAGCAGGGAGGAGTACTCGGTGGTGGGGTTCTGGGAGTCGCCACCCTTGCGGGTGCGGACAATACGCACCGTGGGTGCGGCAGATGCTTCCGACATGAGGCCTTTGGTTTGTATCTGGACTTCTCAGTCGGTTGTAGAGCAATCACTCGTCAAGCAGATAACGGCCATCCTACGGGTTCGAGACCCGAAAATAGCGTGAATTCACACGCCTTTAACAGGGGATGTATTCCAATTTTGGCATATGTTCGGGGCTGGGAATGTGTTGCAATCACAGCGTTAATGCTGGTCAGCGCCAGCTCGGCAGCCAGATGTGCGCCTGCCAGAAAGCGAACGGAACCTGGGCACCGGTCCAGAGCGGGAAGTAGTACGCGCTCACTAACGTAGCCAGGGCCAGGAACACCGCCACGATCGCCCGACCGGATCCATTCTTGATCAGCAGAGAGATCACCAGGGTCAGCCCGAGGATCAAGTACGGCTCGAACGCGATCGTATAGAACTGGAACACCGTGCGGTTCAGGTACATCAGCCAGGGCAGGTATCCGGCGACCATGCCCATCAGGATCAGGCCGACGCGCCACTCCCGGTACCGCACCAACCTGTAGACCGAATAGAGGATCGCGGCCGTCGCCGCCCACCAGATCAGCGGGTTGGCGATGCCGGTGATGGCCTCGGAGCAGGTGGCATAACCACAGCCGTTCTCGCCCAGGGACGAGCCCTGGTAATACATGCTCGTCGGCCGGCTCATCAGCAGCCAGGTGAGCGGGTTCGCCTGGTACGGATGCGGGGTCACCAGGCCAACGTGGTAGCCGTAGGCGGCCGATTGGTAGTGCCAGAAGCTCTGCAGGCTGTGCGGAACCCAGGCCAGAGCCCCGGTCCAGGCTTGTCCGGCCTGATCGGCCCAGTCCCGGTAGTAGCCGCCGTGGGTGACGAACCAGCCGGTCCAGGAGACCAGGAAGGTCAGCGCCGCCACGGGAACCAGGAGCAGGAAGGTCACCGGCCCCTGCTTGAGGATCGCTCCGCTGGCCCAGAACGGCAGCCCGGCCCGGCGGCGGGCGAGCGCGTCGACCACCACGAGGTAGATGCCGAAGGCGGCCAGGAAATAGGCCCCAGACCACTTCACCGAACAGGCCAGCCCGAAGGCCAGGCCCGCGGCCAGCACCCACGGCCGCCACCAGAGCGCGGGGCCCCAGGTGGGGTCGACCTCGTTGTCCCGTTTCTCGTTCAGCCACGCCCCGAGCCTGGCCCGGTGGTGGTCCCGGTCCATCAGCACCGCGCCGAAGCCGAGGAGGGCGAAGAACATCACGTAGTTGTCGAGCAGGGCGACCCGGCTCATCACGATCGCGTTGCCGTCGATGGCGAAGAGGAAACCGGCGATCGTACTCAGTAACACCGAGCCGAACAGCTTCTGGGCGATGAGCATGAGCAGCACGACGGCGAGCACCCCGACCAGCGCCGTGACGACCCGCCAACCGAACGGGTTATCGGCGCCGAAGATCGCCATCCCCAGGGCGATGAGCCATTTGCCGAGCGGCGGATGCACCACGAACGACGGGGCGGTACCGAAGATATTGCTCTGCCCCGCCGCGAACAGGGCGTCGGCGCCATCCGGCCAGGTGGACTCGTAACCGTTGTTGAACAGGCTCCAGGCGTCCTTCACATAGAAGGTCTCGTCGAACACCAGGGTGCCGGGGTGGCCGAGGTTCCAGAACCGTAAGCCCGCGGCCAGCAGAACCACCAGTGCCGGCCCGGCCAGGCGAACCCACCGGTTGCCCCACAGGGCACTCCAACGCTCGGTCACACGGGCGGTCGCAACGGGGGTGAGGAGCACCTGACCATCGTAGTGAGCCACTGCTGCGTGACTGTGCTGCAAGACTGTGCTGCGAGACTGGGACCATGATCATTCTGGCTGCCACGCCCATCGGAAACCTCGGGGACGCCTCGACCCGCCTGATCGAGGCGCTGCGTACCAGCACCGTCATCGCCGCCGAGGACACCCGGGTGACGGTGCACCTGCTCAAGGCCCTCGGCGTGGAGAACCGGCCCCGTCTGATCGCCCTGCACGACCACAACGAACGGGGCAAGGCCGCCGAACTCGTCGAACTCGCCCGCGACACCGACCTGCTCGTGCTCAGCGACGCGGGCATGCCCACGGTCTCCGACCCCGGCTTCCACCTGGTGGATGCCGCGATCGCCGCCGGTGTGACCGTCACCGCGCTGCCCGGACCGTCGGCCGTGCTCACCGCGCTGGCCGTCTCCGGCCTGCCCACCGACAGGTTCACCTTCGAGGGCTTCCTGCCCCGCAAACACGGTGAGCGGATGCAGGCGCTGCGCGAGGTGGCCACCGAACGCCGCACCATGGTCTTCTTCGAATCACCCAACCGGCTTGCCGCGTCGCTCACCGACCTCGCCGTCGCGCTCGGCGCCGACCGCCGGGTTGTGGTCTGCCGGGAGCTGACCAAGTTCTACGAAGAGGTCAAGCGGGGCACCGCCGCCGAGCTGGCCGAGTGGGCCGCGGCGGGCGTCCGCGGCGAAATCTGCATCGTCGTCGCCGGGGCGACGCCGCGGGTGCTCGACCTGGCCACCGGCGTCGAGGAGGTTCTGGCGCTGGTCGCGGCCGGGGCTCGCCTGAAGGACGCAGCTGCCGACGTGTCAGCCGCATCCGGGCTCGGCAAGCGCGACCTGTACGAGGCCGCGCTCACCGGCAAGGCCGCCGGGACCGCCGCGCCGCGCCAGAAAGCCGCCCCGCAGCCTGAATTGCCGCTGGACTGAGCAATGGGCTGAGCCGGGCCGGGCTGCCGCGCGGCGTAACAGGGTCTGACGCCTACGCAGGCCCCCATAAGATATGAGCATGTCCGACGGCTCATCTTTTTACATCACCACGCCTATTTTCTATGTGAATGATGTCCCGCACATCGGGCACGCCTACACGGAGGTGGCCGCGGATGTGCTTGCCCGCTGGCACCGCCAGCGGGGGGAGGACACCTGGCTGCTCACCGGCACCGACGAGCACGGCCAGAAGATCCTGCGCACCGCCACCGCCAACGGCGTCACCCCCAAGGAGTGGGCCGACCGGCTGGTCGAGACCGCGTGGAAGCCGCTGCTGAAGACCGTCGATATCCGAAACGACGATTTCATCCGCACCACCGACGTCCGCCACGAGGAGAACGCGCAGAAGTTCCTGCAGCACCTCTTCGACGCCGGCCACATCTACACGGGCGAGTACGAGGGTTTCTACTGTGTGGGCTGTGAGGAGTACAAGCAGCCCGGCGACCTCGTGGCCGGCACCGGCGAATACACCGGCCAGCAGGTCTGCGCCATCCATTCGATCCCCGTCGAGCTGCTGCACGAGAAGAACTACTTCTTCCGGATGAGCACCTTCACCGACCAGCTGTTGGCCATGTACGAGGCCAACCCCACCTTCATCCAGCCCGAATCGGCCCGCAACGAGGTCATCTCCTTTGTCAAGCAGGGCCTGAGCGACCTGTCGATCTCGCGGTCCAGCTTCGACTGGGGCATCAAGGTGCCGTGGGACGACAGCCACGTCGTCTACGTCTGGTTCGACGCCCTGCTCAACTACATCACCGCCGCCGGCTACGGCCAGGACGATGAGAAGTTCAGCCGGCTCTGGCCCGCCACGCACATCGTCGGTAAGGACATCCTGCGCTTCCACGCCGTCATCTGGCCCGCCATGCTGCTGGCCGCCGGGCTGCCGGTGCCCACCCAGGTCTTCGGCCACGGTTGGCTGCTCGTCGGCGGCGAGAAGATGAGCAAGTCCAAGCTCACCGGCATCGCCCCGAACCAGATCACCGACGTCTTCGGCTCCGACACCTTCCGGTACTACTTCATGCGCGCCATCAGCTTCGGCCAGGACGGCTCGTTCTCGTGGGAGGACCTGTCCGCGCGTTACCAGTCCGAGCTCGCCAATGGCTTCGGCAACCTGGCATCCCGCGTCATCGCCATGGTCGTGCGCTACTGCGACGGCGAGATCCCGGCCGGCGGTACGCCGCGTGATGCGGATACCGCCATCCGCGACACCGAAATCCGGGTCACCAAGGCCGCCGACGCGGCCATCGACAGGCTCGCCCTGCACGAGGCCCTCGCCGCGGTGTGGGAGCTCGTCGACGAGCTCAACGGCTACATCACCACGCAGGAACCGTGGGCGCTGGCCAAGAACCCTGACGACCGCGAACGCCTCGAAACCGTGCTGCACACCGTGGTCCGCGGCCTCGGCACCCTCGCCGTGCTGCTCTCCCCGGTGACCCCGCAGGCCACCGCGACGCTATGGGCCGCCCTCGGCGGCACCGGCGACGTGCAGGACGCACAGATCGACCGGGCCTGGGAATGGACCGGCGGCAGCCACGTCTCGCCGCTAGCCGCCCTGTTCCCGCGCATCGAGGCCACTGTTGGCTAACGGTTCGGCCGACAGCACCCACATCCGCTCGCGCGAGGCCACCGCCGGCCGCGACCTGGTCTACCCGCCGGCGCCGGTGCCGCTGGTCGTTGGCGTCTACGACAACCACACCCACCTCGAAATCTCAGACGGAATCACGCCGCTCTCGGTGGCCGAGCAACTGGACCTGGCCTCCAGCGTTGGCGTCCGCGGCGTCATCCAGGTGGGCACCGACGTGGCCACCTCCCGCTGGTCCGCCGAGATGGCGGCCCGTGAACCACGGATGCTCGCCGCCGTCGCCATCCACCCCAACGACACACCGGAGTTGGAGACGGCCGGAACCCTCGACGAAGCCCTCGCGGTGATCGACGAGCTCGCCGCCCGCCCCCGGGTGGTCGCCATCGGCGAAACCGGGCTGGACTTCTACCGCACCGGCCCCGACGGCCGGGCGGCCCAGTTCCGGTCTTTCGAGGCGCACATCGAGATCGCCAAACGACACGGTCTCGCCCTGCAGATCCATGACCGGGACGCCCACGACGAGGTCGTCGAGACCCTGCTGCGGGTGGGAGCCCCCGAGCGCACGGTCTTCCATTGCTTCTCCGGCGACGCCGAACTGGCCAGGCTGTGCGCCGACCAGGGCTGGTACATGTCTTTCGCCGGACCGGTGAGCTTCAAAAACGCCGCCACGCTGCGGGAGGCGCTCGACGTCGCCCCTCGCGCCCTGCTGCTGGTGGAAACCGACGCGCCCTACCTCACGCCCACCCCGCACCGCGGTCGTCCCAACGCGCCGTACCTGCTGCCGCACACCCTGCGCGCCATGGCAGAGCACCTGCAGACGGATGTCGCGGTGCTCGCCGCCCAGATCACCTCGAACACCGAACTCGTCTACGGCCGCTGGGACGCGGAAGCCGTGGTGTTGACCGACACCCCCCGAGACCCCCGCATCAGCCCGGCCGGAGGCCTCGCATGACCGACTCTGCCCACAACTCAGCCAAAGAACCGACCGCGCCCACCCTGCTCGGGCCGGCCGAGATCCGCGACCTCGCCGAGATGCTCGGGGTGAACCCGACCAAGAAGCTCGGCCAGAACTTCGTCATCGACGGCAACACCGTGCGGCGGATCGTCAAGGTCGCCGCCGTGAAGCCCGGCGAAACCGTGGTGGAGGTGGGTCCGGGCCTGGGCTCGCTCACCCTGGGTATCCTCGAGGTGGGAGCCGCCGTCGTGGCCGTGGAGATCGACGACCGCCTCGCCGAGCAGCTGCCGCTGACCGTGCAGCTGATGCAGCCGGGCGCCGCGCTCACCGTCATCCGTGCCGACGCTCTGAAGATCGCCGAGCTGCCCGGCGACCCCACCCGCCTGGTGGCGAACCTGCCCTACAACGTATCGGTGCCGGTGCTGCTGCACCTGCTCGAGCACTTCGCCTCCATCCGCGCCGGCGTGGTGATGGTGCAGGCCGAGGTGGGCGAGCGCCTCGCCGCCGCGCCGGGCTCGAAGATCTACGGCAGTCCCAGCGTCAAGGCCGCCTGGTACGGCCAGTTCCGCACCGCCGGCAAGGTGAGCCGGCAGGTCTTCTGGCCGGTCCCCAACGTCGATTCGATCCTCATCGCCTTCGAACGAAGTGCAGAGGAACTCGAATCCGAGGAGCTGCGCCTGGCAACGTTTGCCCTGGTCGACGGCGCATTCCAGCAGCGCCGCAAGATGCTGCGCCAGTCGCTGTCCGGCGTGCTCGGCGACTCGGCCCAGGCGACGGAGGTGCTCAGCAAGGCGGGCATCGACCCCACCGAGCGCGGCGAGCAGCTCACCGTCCACGACTTCCTGGCGATCGCCCGGGCCTGGCTGGCCTAGGTTAGGAACATGACCAACACGGCGACCTCACCGGTTGTGCATGCGCGGGCACCGGGCAAAATCAATGTCTTCCTCAAAGTGGGAGCCGTGATGGACGACGGCTACCACGATCTCGCCACGGCGTTCCAGGCCGTCTCCCTCTACGAAGACGTGCGTGCCACGGCCTCCGACGACTTCAGCGTCGAGTTCACCGGCTCCATCGACACGTCGAATCTGAGCGTGGACGGCAGCAACCTGGCGATCAAGGCCGCCCGTGCGTTGGCCAGGGCCACCGGCTACACCGGCGGGGTGCACCTCGAAATCGACAAGAACGTGCCCATCGCCGGCGGCATGGGCGGCGGTTCTGCGGATGCCGCGGCCACGCTGCTCGCCTGCGACACGCTCTGGGGCACCGAGCTGAGCCGCGACGAGCTGCTGAAGATCGCGGCCACCCTCGGCGCGGATGTGCCGTTCGCGTTCACCGGCGGCACCGCCATCGGCACCGGCCGTGGTGACCAGCTCAGCCCCGCCCTGGCCAAGGGCACCTTCCACTGGGTGCTCGCCCTGGCCGAGTTCGGCATGTCGACACCCTCGGTCTACAACGAGCTCGACCGGCACCGCACCCGGCACGCCCAGGACATCTTCCCCGCCTCACAGCAGCCCACCGTGGATGCCGACGTGCTGCAGGCCCTGCGCGCGGGGGACCCGGCCATGCTCGCCGACACCATGCACAACGACCTGCAGGCCCCGGCGCTGCAGCTGGCGCCGGGTCTGGGCCGGGTGCTCGAGCTCGGCGAGGCCAACGGCGCGCTGGCCGGCATCCTCTCGGGGTCAGGTCCCACCGTGGCGTTCCTCGTGCCGGACCTGGACGCCGGCCTCGAACTGACGGTGGCGCTGAGCGCCGCCCGCCTGAACGTGGTGCGTGCCACCGGCCCCGTGCACGGCGCCCGAATCCTCACCTCGTAGCCCGCCCGCGCGGTACTGGCGCTCAGCTGCGGGGGATAGGCTCGAACCCTATGGCACATTTGCTCGGGGCCGAGTCCCTGCACCTTGAATTTCCCACCCGCGTCATCTTCGACAGCGTCACCGCCGGTCTGAACGAGGGTGACCGCATTGGCATCGTCGGCCGTAACGGCGACGGCAAGTCCACCCTCCTGCGCCTGCTCGCCGGTCGTATGGAGCCCGATTCCGGCCGGGTGACCCGCCGACGCGGCGTCACCATCGGCGTCCTCGACCAGTCCGACGACCTCGTCAACGGCCAGACCGTGGGGCACACCATCGTCGGCGGCATCGACGAGCACGTCTGGGCGGGCGACTCGAAGGTGCGCGACGTGATCGCGGGCCTCGTGCGCGACATCCCCTGGGACACCCTCGTCGACGACCTCTCCGGTGGCCAGCGCCGCCGGGTGGCCCTCGCCCAGGTCCTCATCGGCGACCACGACGTGGTCTTCCTCGATGAGCCCACCAACCACCTCGACGTCGAAGGCATCGCCTGGCTGGCCGGCCACCTTAAAAACCGATGGGCCCAGAACTCCGGCGGCCTCGTGGTCGTCACCCACGACAGATGGTTCCTCGACGAGGTCTGCAACATGACCTGGGAGGTGCACGACCGCCTGATCGAACCGTTCGAGGGTGGCTACGCCGCCTACATCCTGCAGCGCGTCGAGCGCGACCGGATGAGCGCCGTGATGGAGGGCAAACGCCAGAACCTGATGAAGAAGGAACTGGCCTGGCTCCGCCGCGGCGCTCCCGCCCGCACCGCCAAGCCCAAGTTCCGCATCGACGCCGCCAACGAACTGATCGAGAACGAGCCGCCGCCCCGCGACACCGTGTCGATGCAGTCGATGGCCATGCAGCGCCTCGGCAAGGACGTCGTCGACCTCGTCGATGTCTCCGTCACCTTCGGTGAGAAGACCGTGCTCAACAACATCACCTGGCTGATCGCGCCGGGTGAGCGCACCGGCATCCTCGGTGTCAACGGCGCCGGCAAGTCGACCCTGCTCAACCTCGTGGCCGGCACCCTCACGCCCGACAGCGGCAAGGTCAAGCGCGGCAAGACCATCAAGGTCGCCGTGCTCACCCAGCAGCTGTTCGAACTTGATGACATCCGCAATGACCGGGTCAGCGACGTCATCGCCCGCCAGCGCACCTCGTACATGGCCGGTGGCAAAGAGATCACGCCCGGCCAGATGCTCGAGCGGATGGGCTTCATGAGTGCGCAGCTCTCCACCCAGGTCAAGGACCTCTCCGGTGGCCAGAAGCGTCGCCTGCAGCTGCTGCTGATCGTGTTGGACGAGCCGAACGTGCTGATCCTCGACGAGCCCACCAACGACCTGGACACCGACATGCTCGCGGCCATGGAAGACCTGCTCGACTCCTTCCCCGGCACCCTGCTGGTGGTCTCGCACGACAGGTACCTGATCGAGCGCGTCACCGACAACCAGTACGCGGTCTCCGACGGCGGCTTCCACCACCTGCCCGGCGGTGTGGACCAGTACCTCGAGCTGCGCAAGCGCCAGGTCGCCGGCGGCTCCTTCACGGCAGATGCGGCGTCTCCGACGTCCGCCACCGCCAAGGGTTCCGGTAAGCCGGCGCTCGGCGGCGCCGAGCTGCGCAACGCCCAGAAGGAACTCGCGTCCATCGACCGCAAGGTCGCCAAGCAGCAGGCCAAGATCAAGGAACTCCACAACGCCCTCGCCGCGCACGACCAGAGCGACTACACGGGCCTGGGCACACTGCAGGCCGAGGTTGCCGCGGCCGAAGACGCCGTCGCCGGCTTCGAAACCCGGTGGGTCGAACTCTCGGTGCTGCTCGAAAAATAGGTCACCGCCCTCACCACCGGCACCCCCGGTTGCTCGACCCGCCGCCCAGCTCGCAGATTCTGTGACTGGGCGGCTTTCGTCGAAGTTCCTGTGACGTTTCGTGTCCGAGCGGCCCACGGCTCGACCGAGCTGCGGCTACCGTAGAAGAGTGCCACCCGACGCTGCGGCACAGAACCCCCACGCGATGACTCCGTGGTTGCGCTGTGCCTGTGAACGCATCGTCGTGCGCGGGCGCACACACAGCGAACGAAACGTGGAGAACATCAGAGTGAAGAACATCACAACGAAGAAGAGCATCCTGGCAGCCCTGGCGCTCGGCGCCAGCGTGACCCTGCTCGCCGGCTGCGCCGGTGGCGCCGGCGGCAACGACGAGACCGTGAAAATCGGTGTTGTCGGGGCCAGCGACCCATACTGGGCCGACTACACCGGGGCCGCCGCCGAAGAGGGCATCACCGTAGAGGTCGTCGACTTCGCCGACTACAACCAGCCCAACCCGGCGCTGACCAACGGGGACATCGATATGAACCAGTTCCAGCACCTGGTCTACCTGGCCGATTACAACGTCTCCAGCGGCGAAGACCTCACGCCCATCGGCGCGACGGCCATTTACCCGCTCGGCCTGTACTCCACCAAGGTCACAGACGTGGCCGACCTGGGCAAGGGCGACACCGTCGCCGTGCCCAACGACGCCAGCAACCTGGCCCGCGCGCTGCTCGTGCTGCAGAGCGCCGACCTGCTGACCCTCAAGGACGGCGGCACGATCTTCTCCACTCTCGACGACGTCGACACCGAGAAGTCCCTCGTCACCGTCACCGCGCTCGAGCCGTCCCTCACCGCGACGTCGCTGCCCGACGTGGATGCCGCGATCATCAACAACGACTTCGTGGAGAAGGCTGGCCTCAAGTTCGAGGACGCCCTCGTCAAGGACGATCCCTCCGACGAGTCCGCACTGCCCTACGTGAACGTGTTCGCCGTGCGCGCCGACGACAAGGACAACGAGACCTACGCCAAGCTCGTCGAGCTGTTCCAGACCACGACGACCGTCACCGACGGCCTGCTCGAGGTCTCCGGCAACTCCGCGGTCCTGGCCACCACGTCGCCCGCCGACCTGCAGGCCGCCCTGGCCACGGTCGAGAAGGACACCGCAGCACAGAAGTAGGCAGTCCCGGCCGGTCGCCCCTCCCCGTGAGGCGCGGCCGGCCTTTCCCCGTTCCAACCGAAGGATCTGCATGACCGTTTCAACCCCACTCGTCGAATTGCGCAACGTCAGCAAGGTGTACCCGGCCACCGTCAAGGGAGCCCCGGATGTGACGGCGATCGACGACGTGAGCATCAGCATCGACGCCGGCGACGTCTACGGCATCATCGGCTACTCGGGCGCCGGCAAGAGCACCTTGGTGCGCTTGGTGAATGTGCTCGAGCGGTCAACCGCGGGCCAGATCCTCATCGACGGTCGGGACGTCGCCCAGCTGCCCGAACGCGAACTGCGGCCGGTCCGGTTGGGTATCGGCATGATCTTCCAGCAGTTCAACCTGCTGAACTCCCGCACCGTGGCCCGCAATGTGGCGTATCCGCTCGAAGTGGCCGGTCGAGAGAAGGCCGAGCGCACCAAACGGGTCGCCGAGATGCTCGACTTCGTGGGACTGGCCGACAAGGCCGGCGCCCATCCCGACCAGCTCTCCGGCGGACAGAAGCAGCGGGTGGGCATCGCCCGTGCCCTCGCCTCGTCGCCCGCGCTGCTGCTGGCCGATGAGGCCACCAGCGCCCTCGACCCCGAGACCACCCACGAGGTCCTCGAACTGCTCAAGCGGGTCAACCGCGAGTTCGGCGTCACCATCATCGTCATCACCCACGAGATGGATGTCATCCAGACGCTGGCCACCAAGGTTGCCGTCATGGACCAGGGTCGCATCATCGAACGCGGCGACGTGTTCGACGTGTTCTCGAACCCGCAGCAGGCCGCATCCGCTCGTTTCGTCTCAACGGTGGTGAAGGGGCTGCCGTCCAAGCCCGAGCTGGAGGTGCTCCGCGCCAGGCACACCGGCCGCATCGTGACCCTCGCGTTCCGCAGCGACACCGTCGACCAGACCCAGGTGTTCGGCGAACTGTCCCGCGACGGTATCGCCTTCCAGGTCGTGTACGGCGGCATCAACGAAATCCAGGGGCGCCCGTTCGGGCACCTCACCCTCGCGCTGACCGGCGACGACACGACCATCGACGCCGCACTCGACAGGGTGCGCGCGCTCACGACAGTCACCGAGGTGCGCTGACCATGGACGGACTCATCGATCTTCTGCCCCAGCTGTGGGTAGCCGCGTGGGAGACCCTGTACATCGTGGGCCTCACCCTGCTCCTGGGCGGGTTCGGCGGCCTGCTAGTGGGCCTCGGCCTCTACCTCACCCGGGCGGGCAGCATCCTGTCCAATCGGGCGGTGTTCGGCGTCCTCAACGTTCTGGTCAACACCATCAGGCCCATCCCGTTCATCATCTTCCTTGCCGCCGTGCAACCGCTCACCCGCGCCGTTGTGGGCACCGGGATCGGCAACAACGCGATGATCTTCACGATCGCCCTCGCGGCCATGTTCGCGATGGCCCGCATCGTGGAGCAGAACCTGCTCACCGTGACGCCCGGCGTGATCGAAGCGGCCCGCAGCGTGGGCGCGGGCCCCGTGCGGATCATCTTCACGGTGCTGCTGCCTGAGGCTCTGGGCCCGCTGATCTTGGGCTACACGTTCATCTTCGTCGCGCTCGTGGACATGTCAGCGGTAGCCGGCTACGTCGGCGGCGGCGGACTGGGTGCGTTCGCGTTGCTCTACGGCTGGCGCCAGTTCGACCCCGTCGTCACCTGGGCCGCGGTGCTATTGATCGTCATCTTCGTGCAGGTTGTGCAGTTCCTCGGCAACCGACTGGCCCGCAAGGCGCTGCGCCGATAGCACAGCGTTCGGTCAGGGAGCGTACACCGCTCGTTCAGTCAACTGACCGGCTACGGTCACCTCGCCCCACGAATGTTCTCGCTGAGGCCGGCCACGTCAGCGTTGTCATCACCGACACCCGTTGGGTTTGTCCTCGTACCGAGTCAATCCAGGGTTTCGAGGAGCAGCGTGTCAACGAGCGCCAGCGTGATCTTTTGCGCCTTCAGCTCGGCCGCTGACCCCCGATTGCAGGGTTGGCTGTCGTTTAGGGAACACTTGCAATCGGGCGAGGTCGGGCTTGCCCGCATCGTGCCGGTTCCACGCCGCGGCGGCGCGCGCGGCACGTCGGCCACCGACGGGTCCTGGTCGGCACACTCCGGGATCTGGCGTCTCCTCGCGTCGAACAGCCGGGAGTTGGGGCGCAGTTCCTCGGTGTATTCGTCCTTCGCCACGGCTCGGGCGCACGTGCTCGCGTTGCAGCTGGGGGTCGACCGGATGGCCATGCGCGCCGTGACCGGGCCGGTATCCGGAACCCACGGCTGGGTTGTCACCGTCGACAACGTCGCCGTGATGACGAGTGGACGGTGGTACGGAACGACGTCGGCCAGCCGGGATGCCTGCGCGGGCGCCCTGGCCGCCTTGCGCAGCGCGGTGGTGACGGCCGATCCTCGGCGCATGGTCGAGCCCGGAGCCCGCCGTTCCCGCCGGCCCCGTGGCGACGCCGAACTGGCCGGCGTCTGGTGAGCGCCCGCGAGCGTTGGGCCGACTGGGTACCCCTCGGCCTGTTCCTGGTCCTGACGGCCTGGCTGGTCGGGGGAGCCCTGCTGCAATCGGTGGGAGGGCCAGGGGAGTACAGGACGGCCTGGTCGAGCAGTGCGGGCGAGTCGAGCAGTGCCGCTGCGCCGGCAGTGTTGCTGCCTGCCCCGGCGCCAACGGCATCCGTCAGCCAGCCAGGGAACGTGGCCGTCGGCACTTCCGTCCTGGTCGGAGTCCCCGCTGCCGGCCTGGTGTCGGCGGACTGGGCCAGGGCGGCGGCATCGGCCACCGGCATCCCGCACAGAGCTCTGCTCGGGTACGCGGGCGCAGCACTGCGGCTGGCTAGCGAACAGCCCGGCTGTCGCCTGGGCTGGACTACCCTCGCGGCGCTGGGATCGATCGAATCCGACCACGGCAGCCACGACGGCTCAGCGATCGGCGCCGACGGCGTCGCGGCGCCGGGGATCTACGGGCCGCTGCTGGATGGGTCCGAATACGACGTCTTCGTCGACACCGACGCCGGCCGCTGGGACGGCAATACCGAGTTCGACCGTGCCGTCGGCCCGCTCCAATTCATCCCGGCCACCTGGGACCGGTGGGGTGCGGACGGCAATGGCGACGGAACCGCCGACCCCCAACAGATCGACGACGCCGCGCTGGCGACCGGCCGGTACCTCTGCGACATGGGCGACCTCTCGGCCGCGACGGCCTGGCGGGCGGCCGTCTACTCGTACAACCACGTCGAGAGCTACGTCGATTCCGTCGCCGTGGCGGCGAACGGCTACGCAGCGCGGATGCCGTGAACCGGCTGTCCGGCCCGGTCGCCGGCCTGATCTCCGAGCGCTACCGGCTGGGTGCGCTGCTCGGCACGGGTGGATCCGCGTCGGTTTTCGCCGCCGTCGACACCCGTTCCGGCGACACCATCGCGCTCAAGATCCTGCATCCGGTGTTGTCCAGCTCCCCGAGGCTCCGGGAGGCGTTTTTCCGGGAGGCCCGTGCGGCGGCCGGGGTCCGGCACCCGAACATCGTGGCCGTCCTCGACGTGGGCGTGCACGACGATGCCGCCGAGCCGCTCGCCTGGATCGCCCTGGATCTCGCCCCGGGCGAGAGCCTCGCCGAGCACGTCGGCCGCACCGGCCCGCTTCCGGTCCCGGATGCCCTAACGGTCGCTCTCGCCGTGCTGCAGGCGCTGGCCGCCGCCCACGCCGCCGGGCTGATCCACCGCGACGTGTCACCGGCGAACATCATGATCGCCCCCGGCGGCGACGGCCGACTCGATATAGCTGGCGTCCGACTGCTCGACTTCGGCCTGGCGGATGCGGCCGGCCGGGCGGCGGTCGGGTCGGACGTGCTGGGCAGCGAACCGGCAGACGGCCACGATCCGGATGCCGATGAGGACCGGCCCGTCGGCGTGCTGGGCAGTGTCAACTACCTCTCACCCGAGCAGGCCGCCGGTGTTCCCGTCGACGAGCGCGGTGACCTCTACCAGCTGGGCGGGGTGTTGTACTTCGCGCTGACCGGGGAGGCGCCCTATGTCCGCGACACCGTGGCCGCAGTGATGCGCGCCCACGCGCTCGCACCGCCACCGGTTCCGTCGGTGGTACGGGCCGGCATCCCTCGGGGCGTCGACCGGATCGTGGTGCGGGCGCTGCTCAAGCACCGGGAGGACAGGTTCACCTCCGCGGCTGAGATGCGGAACGCCATTCTGGCCCTGACGCCGCCCGCGCCAACCGATACCGGTATCGGCGACGACCGCACTCGCCGGTTCGACCGCCGGGTTGACGGGCTGCCCCACGCCGTCACCGACCCCGGCCGCACCACCGTGCTGCCGCGCACCGCGCAACGTCCGCCGGGTGGGGCGACGGCCGGGTCGGCCACCGGTTCGGCGGCCGGATCGCCCGCCGTGCCTCGGCCCGGACGCCGGCGACAGGGCGGAGGGCGGGCGGGCGGCTGGGTCGCCCTGGTGCTCGTTGCGGGGGTGATCGCGGCCGGCTGGGTGGCGGCCGCCGGTGGCTCTGCCCGGTCATTCGTGGCCGTGAGCAGCACGCCATCGGCGACCGCTACGGAGGTCAGCACCGACATGTCGACGGCACCCCCAGCGCCGGTCGAGGCCCCATCCCCATCGGTCCAGGTGCCCGAGCTCACCATCATGCCGCTCGGCGAGGCCCGCGCTGCCCTCGAGGCCGCCGGTCTCCGTCTGGGCAGCCTGACACCGGCGGATTCGGTACGGACCGGCGACACCGTTCTCGCCCTTGAGCCGGGGCCAGGGTCGTGGCTGAACGCGGGGGACACCGTCGACCTGGTGGTGGCGTCCGGCTCGAACAGCGTTCCCGCCACCGTCGGGCTTGCCTCGGCTGAGGCTGTGGCCGCCCTGCAGAACGCGGGATTCGTCGCCGTCGTCGAGACCCGCGTCGACGGGGATACGGTGCCTGGCACGGTGCTCGCGAGCCATCCCGACACGGCAGCGGTGCTGCGCCTCGGAACGAGCGTGACGATCACCGTGGCCGCCGCGGCCCCGGTCCATCCGACGGCCACGCCGTCGTCGTCGCCGGGCCCCAGCACCACGCCCACGAACAGCGCACCGCCGGCTCCGTCGCCCTGAGCGTCGACCGGCGCCAAGTCAACACACCGTGTCCATGGCTCGGTAGCGAAACCGACTCCGCGAATTCACCCGGCAACCCAAACATATGTTTCGGACGTGCGGCCGCTTACCCGGCCCGCACGGCCCCGCCCCGTTCCCTCCCTGTCGCTCCCGAGGACACCCATGCCACGCACGATCAATGCTTCTCTGTCTGCGCGCCCCGCGCCGGACACCGAAGCGTTCCCCTTCGAGAAGGAACGTCGGCGCACGCTGGTGTCCCGGCCGTCGGTGTCGGACTCCGTGTTCCGTTCGGTGGCGTTCGCCGCCGGTGGCATCACCGTCGCGATCATGCTCGCCGTGGGGGTCTTCCTCTCGATCCGGGCCTCTGACGCCCTCGGCGTCGCGGGCTTCTCGTTCCTTACCGAACAGGAATGGTCACCGGAGTCCCGGTCCTTCGGCATCGCCTCTGTGCTCTTCGGCACCATCACGATCGCCCTCATCGCCATGTGTGTCGCGGTGCCGCTCGCGCTGGGCACCGCGCTGCTCATCTCCGAGGTCGCCCAGGGCCGGTTGCGGTCCACCCTGGTCACCCTCGTCGACCTGATGGCCGCCGTGCCGAGCGTGGTCTTCGGGCTCTGGGGAGTCTTCTTCCTGCAAGCCAACGTCATCCCGGTGGCCAGCTGGATCTCGACCTACTTCGGCTGGATCCCGTTCTTCAGGGTCTCGGATGCGTCCGGCGATGCCCTCACCGACGCCAGCGCCTTCACCTCCTCGGCGTTCATCGCCGGCATCGTCGTCGGGCTGATGGTGGTGCCCACCCAGACTTCGGTCATGCGCGAGGCCTTCTCCCAGGCCCCGATCGGGGAACGCGAGGCGGCGTTCGCCCTCGGGTCGACCCGCTGGGGCATGATCCAGGCCGTCGTCCTTCCCTTCGGACGCGGCGGAATTATCGGCGGCACCATGCTCGGCCTCGGCCGGGCCCTGGGCGAGACCATCGCCGTCTACATGATCATCTCGCCGATCTTCACCATCAACTGGCAGCTGCTCAAGACCGGTAGCAATTCGGTGTCGGCGCTCATCGCCCTGCGCTACGGCGAATCGAGCGCCTTCGGCCTCTCCGCGCTGATGGCGGCCGGTCTGGTGCTGTTCCTGCTGACCCTGGTCATCAACTTCACAGCCTCCTCCATTGTGGCCAGGTCCCGCTCAGGGGCAGAGAGCGACTGACCATGACACTGACAGAGACCACCCTCACGCCGGCTGCGCGCAGCACCCACATCCCGTCACCCGACGGAATCGCGATCGGTCCACGCCGCCGGGTGCGTTCGGCGCGGGTGGGTGACCGCTTCAACGTGTTGGGCGCCGCCGCCGCGGCCATGGCCCTGGCCACCCTGATCTTCGGTTGGGTCACGCCGCTGTCCGGCGGCGTCGGATGGACGATTGTCGCCTTCCTCTCCTTCATCGGCTTCTACGCGCTGCTGGTGAGCTTCACCGCTGACTTCCAGGAGGTGAAGGACCGGGTGATGGCCGTGTTGCTCTCCAGCGCCGGTGTTGTGCTCTTCGGCGCCCTGGTCTTCGTCGTGGCCTTCACCCTGGTGCGCGGGCAGGAGGCGTTGCCCCACCTCAACTTCTTCACCGAGAGCATGGAGCTGGCCGGCCCCCTCGACGGGCTCGACGTCGGTGGCATCCTGCACGCGATCCTCGGCACCCTGATGCAGATCGGCATGGCGCTGATCATCACGGTTCCGTTGGGCATCCTCACCGCGCTCTTCCTCAACGAGGTCGGCGGCCGGTTCGCCCGGTTCGTGCGCACGATTTCGGATGCCATGACCGCGCTGCCCTCGATCGTGGCCGGCCTCTTCGTCTACTCGGCGATCATCGTGCTGATCACCCACCAGCGGTCGGGTTTCGCCGCAGCGATGGCGATCACGGTGATGATGCTGCCCATCGTCATCCGTGCCTCCGACATCGTGCTGCGCCTGGTGGCCGGCAACCTGCGCGAGGCCGCATATGCCCTGGGCTCAACCCGTTGGCGCACCATCTGGCACGTTGTGCTGCCCACGGCCCGGCCCGGGCTGGCCACGGCCGTGATCCTGGGCACCGCACGGGGAATCGGTGAGACCAGCCCGGTCCTGCTCACCAGCGGCGTGACCGCGGTCGTCAACCTCAACCCGTTCGAGGGCCCGATGATCTCGCTACCACTCCAGGTGTTCGACTTCGTCAAGTCGCCGGAGCCCAACATGATCGCCCGCGGCTTCGGGGCGGCGGCGGTGCTGATCCTGCTGGTGCTCGCCCTGTTCGCCATCGCCAGGCTGATCGGTGGGCGCGGCCCGGGCGACCTGACGCGCCGCCAACAGCAGCGGGTGGTGGCGGCCTCGTTGCGTGACCTGCAGCGCATCACGATCCGGGGCGACCTCCGCCATCCGCACCAGCCTGCCCCGCTCCCGCCTGCCCCAAAGAAGAAGGAGTCGTCCTCGTGACGCCGAAAACCCGGTGGATTCGTGTAATCCACGCCCTGTTCGCACTCAGCGCCGTCGTGATCGTGAGCCTGACCGGCGCCCTGCCGGCGCAGGCTGTCAGCTACGACCCGATCTCGGGCAGCGGCTCGACCTGGTCGCAGAACGCCCTCGACCAGTGGCGCACCAACGTGGCGTCGAACTACGGGATGACCGTGAACTACAACGGCGGCGGTTCTTCGACCGGTCGCAGCGACTTCATCGCCGGCGTCGTCCACTTCGCTGTGAGCGAGGTCCCCTTCCAGCTCGCCCCGGAAAACGGTACGGCACCAGAAGTACCTACCAGGGGATACGCGTACATGCCCATCGTGGCTGGAGGCACCTCCTTCATGTACAACCTCAAGATCAACGGGGTGCGAGTATCCAACCTGCGGCTGAGCGGCGAGGTCGTCACCAAGATCTTCACCGGCGTTATCACCAACTGGAACGACCCGGCCATCCAGGCTGACAACCCCGGCCTGGCCATGCCAGACAAGGGCATCGTGCCGGTTGTCCGCTCCGACGGCTCCGGCTCCACCGCCCAGTTCACCCTCTGGATGTCCAAGCAGCACCCCGACCTGTGGAACGCATTCTGCACCTCGGTCAACCGTCCAACACCCTGCGGGCTGACCTCCCAGTACCCCACCTTCGGCAACGCCAAGGCCCAGAGCCTGTCCTCAGGGGTGGCCGGCTACGTCAGCCAGGACTACGGCGAAGGCGCCATCACCTACGTCGAGTACTCGTACGCCCTCGAGTCCGGCTTTCCCGTGGCCAAGGTGCTCAACCAGGCCGGCTACTACGTCGAGCCCACTGCCTCTTCGGTGGCCGTTGCCCTGACGACAGCCCAAATCGACCAGACCCCCGGTCCGAACTACCTCACTCAGATCTTGGACGGAGTGTACAACAGCGCCGACGCACGAACCTACCCACTGTCGAGTTACTCGTACATGATCGTTCCCACGGAGGTCGGCGGCGTCTTCTCGGCCAGCAAGGGCTTCACCCTGGGCGCGTTCGCGAATTACATGCTCTGCGAGGGCCAGCAGCAGGCCGCCGATTTGGGCTACTCGCCGCTTCCCATGAACCTGGTGCTGGCCGGGTTCGACCAGATCAAGCGCATCCCGGGGGCGGACACGTCGGGTGTGGACATCAATAAGTGCAACAACCCCACCTTCAAACCCGGGGATTCACCCTCCAGCAACCAGCTCGCCCTCACCGCCGCTCAACCGCAGGACTGCGACAAGGTGGGTCCCAACCAGTGCACCACCGGGACCGCCGGCGCCCCGGCGGAGACCCCGGTCTCCGGCTCGGGAACCGGCGGAAGCGCCACCGGTGGAACCACGGAGACCGCCGCGGCGGCGGCCGCCGCGACCGGCGGCGCCGCCGCCGCCTCGACGGGTGCCGCGGCGGTGTACGACGCAAACGGCGCCCTGATCTCCGGCGGGGCAGCCGGGTCGACCCTGGCCGGTGCTGCCGTGGCCACGCCCTTCGCACTGGCCGACGAAGGCTGGGGGACACAGCAATCCTTGATGCTCCTGGCCGCGACCCTCCTGGTGGCGGCGGCAGTGCTGCCGCCGGTCTTCTGGCGACGCCTGGCTCCGCGCGGTGGCAGGGACGGCCTCAAATGAGCCGCCATGCAACGGTGAAAACCTCGCTCTGGACCCGGGCGGGTGCCGGCGGCATCGTCGTGGGCCTTCTGGTCGGCGTCGGCGTTGCCGCGCTCACCTCACTGGCCCCTATCCCCGCCGTGGCCGACAACTCAAGTGCCGTCACCGTGACCGCCGCTGACTACGAGCTCGACCCGGCCGGGGCACCGTTTCCCGATCTCTCGGTGACGGTCTCCAAAACCACCGACCTCGTGTCCGAGGGCATCCTGGTGAGCTGGACCGGCGGCAAGAAGTCTGTGCGGCCACAGGGCAACGTCGGCGGCGAGAACTTCCTGCAGATCGCGCAGTGCTGGGGCGATGATCCGGATCATCCAGGGCACCCTGACCGCACGACCTGCCAGTACGGTGCTTTCCCGAATGCCGGCCGCGACTCCAACGTCGAGGCGAACGTCGAGGTCGATCCCAACGAACCCGACACCGGCCTGGCGCCGAACATCGCTCCAGAGGACGAGCAGTACACGTCCGCGGGCTCCGGATTCGCGAACCCGCCATACACCTCCATACCGTTCACCTCCCTCAACGGCGGCACCGTTGCCTCCGTGGTGCCCAATGCGGAGGGCGTCCTCGTGCACGACACGGGCGTCGACGTCAACAGCAATGAGTTCTTCACCCAGTACACCTCTAACGAGGTGAAGTGGGCCGGTTCCGACGACACCGGCGCCGGCTCGATCAAGTTCGAGGTACAGACAACCATGCAGTCTCCCGGTCTCGGCTGTGGCGAGCCCGTCGTTGTTGCCGGCCAGGACACCACCGGCAGGTCCTGCTGGCTGGTCGTCATCCCCCGGGGAACGGGTGACTCCGGCGTGAGCCAGATCATCCGGCCCGGCCTGTTCTGGGATGCCTGGCAACACCATGTCGCCGTGAAGCTTCATTTCAAGCCCGTCGGCGTGCGCTGCGAGATCGGCAGCGCCGAATCCCAGCTCGGCGGCAGTGAACTCATCGCCGGAGCTATCTCCTCCTGGCAGCCGAATCTCTGCGCGGGCACGACAGGGTCGGCGTTCGTGCTGAGCACCGGCAACGAATCCGACGTCCTGGCCAAAGCCGCCGGTACAGTCCCCAGTCCGCTCGCTTTCACCTCGTTTCCCGCCAGCACCACCACAGCGGACCCCCTGCAATACGCCCCGGTCGGGATGTCCGGCGTCACCGTCTCCTTCGCGATCGACCGGCGGGTGAAGCCCATCGGCGGCATCGACCAGGACTACATCGACCGGGAAACGCAGGCATTCACATCTGTCAATCTCACCCCGCGCCTGATCGCGAAGCTGCTCACCGCGT
Source organism: Cryobacterium sp. TMN-39-2 (assembly GCF_004402745.1). Lineage (NCBI taxonomy): Bacteria > Bacillati > Actinomycetota > Actinomycetes > Micrococcales > Microbacteriaceae > Cryobacterium > Cryobacterium sp. TMN-39-2. The sequence goes on along the minus strand of NZ_SOFX01000020.1, from coordinate 228,177 downwards.
CCTACGTATCGGCACTGCCTCCGGGAGCCGACCTCACCCACATCAACTACGTCGATTTCGAACACCCCGGAGACAACGCGCGCAACATCACCACCGATCCCGACTTCCTCGAGATCAACGACGCTGAATGGGCCGCCCAGGACCTCAACAGCGTCTCGCTGTCTGATGCCCTGAGCCCGTCGGGCCGCTCCGACCTCGCCACCCAGCTGTGGCGCTATGTGATGGCGGATGCCGACGCCGTGGCCTTCCTGGACGGCACCCCCGACGAGTGGGGCATGATCGTGAACCCCTGGTACTCCACCAATGCCGCGATCAACCCCACTGGAGCGGCGTTCGCACTGCCCCGTGACAACTTCCCCAAGGCCGACCCCGTCGAGACGGAAGCGACGGAGGGTTCGAACTACGTGGGGCCGGTGAACCTGGTCACCTGGCGGCCGTACACCTCCGACTTCGAGAACGGCGCCTATCTCACCCTGCGCGGCGACGGGCTGCAGCTCGGCGGCTGGGACTCCACGAGCACCCCGCCGAAGTACCTCAAGAGTACCCGAGCCCTGGTCGGCGAGCAGGGCGTCATCGGACTCAGCACGGCCGCGGCCGCGTCGCGCTACCAGAACGTCACGGCCTCCCTGCTCAATCCGGCCGGCGCATACGTGTCGCCCGATTCCGACTCGATGCTCGCCGCGGCCGCGGCGATGACGCCAACGGCGCAACAGCCCAAGGTGCTGGAATTCGACCCGGCCTCCAGCGCGACCCGGGCCGCCCTCACGGCGTATCCGCTGACGATGCCGGTCTATGCCGCGCTCAATCCCCTGCAGACCGACGCCACGCAGCGCGCCAAGTTCGCAAACCTGATCCGCTACGCGGCCACGACGGGCCAGGAGCCCGGCACCGAACTCGGCCAGCTGCCGGCCGGGTACGCCCCCATGCCGCAGAGCTGGATCGACCAGGCGCTGGTCGCGGCCACGGCCATCGAGCAGGGCATCAGCCCCACTGCGAAACCGCCTGCCACCTCCGCACCCGTTGCGGCGACAGTTCCGGTGACCCCCACCCGCGCGGCGGTGACGGCAAGCGGATCCGGCGCCGTCGCCGCGGCAGCAGTAACTGTCGCTGCAGCCACCGCACCCACGGCGACCGGCGCTGCGGCCGGTCCACTCCTCGGAGCGGCGACACCTGACGACCCCATGGTTGGACCGGTGGCCCTCGCCGTACCGGCCGGGCTGCTCTCGGGCCTCGCGGCCGCCGGGGCGGTCCCGATGATCTCGCGCATCAGAAGAAAACAGCTCTGATGCGCCATAGCTTGACGGTTCCGCCCAAGGCATTGACCACGGGAGAGCACGTCGGGACAAGCGGGTCCGTCCGGATTCCGTTCCTTGCACCACACCCGAAAGGCATCACAGTGATTTCGAAGAAGGCTATTGCGTTCTGCGCGACTGTCGGCGTCACCCTCTCTGGCATTGCCCTCGCTGCTCCGGCTCACGCCGATCCCGTCTCGAACAGCTACTCCATCGTGGGCTCTGACACCCTCGAAGATGTCGTCAGCGCCCTCGCCAACGGCACGAGCATCACGAGCTCCGCCATCCGTTCCACGGTCAACGGTGCTTCCATCGGGTCGTTCGACGCGACCGGATCCCCCTACATCACCACCAAGTCCAGCGGCGTGCGCTTTGGCCGTCCCAACGGCTCGGGCGACGGCGTCAAGGCGCTCAGCCGTTCCATCGACGGCGCAGCGTACACTTCCGGTACCGCAGGCAGCCCGGTCAACGTCGTCATCACAGGCCAGGTCGACATCGCGCGTTCGTCCAGCGCAGGCACCGCCAACGCCAACGGCGAACTCATGTACGTTCCGTTCGGCCGTGACGCCATCGCCTACGCCTACAACGGCACGGCGACGGACATCTCCTCACTCTCCGGCTCGGAGATGAAGAGCCTCTACGAGTGCTCGGTCACCACCGTGAATGGGGTCACGGTCACCCCGATTATTCCCCAGAACGGTTCGGGCACCCGCAAGGACTGGCTCGGAAAGATCGGCTCCTCTGAGACCGCAATGCGCACGGTCGCTGAAGGCGGCTGCGTCGTTGAGGGCCAGGAGCACGACGCCACGACCCTCACGACCAACTCGGTCATGCCCATGGCCGTGTCCCGCTGGATCGCAATGAACACCGGTGCCAGCTACGACAAGCGTGGTACCGGCACCCTCGGCTCGATGGTCGCCGGCACCTCCCCGGTCACCGGCACCGGAACCGCGATGGTTCCCAACGCCACCTATTACTCGGACACCACCTGGGGCCGCGACACCTACCTCGTGGTCGAATACGCCCGCGTCAACTCGGCCTCCGCCAAGTACGACGTCAACCTCGCCAAGCTCCTTGACGCCGCGCAGGGTAACAGCCTGACGAACTCGCAGACGCTGATCACGAAGGCCGGCGCGGTCAAGAAGAAGTTCGGCTTCCTTGCGCCCACGTCCGGCGTCGTCGCGTACCGCGTCGCCAAGACCGCCTAGCCCACCCGTACCTTCAACTCGAAAAGGATATGAAGTGAAACTCAACAGTAAATTACGCATCGCTGCCGTAGGCGTGGTGTCCCTGGCCCTGATGGCCGGTGCCACGAGCGCGTCCGCCGCAGTCCAACCGCAGAAGAACGGCTCCGATGGCGGGCTGTACATCTACGACACCAACGGTGAGTTCGTGACCGACGGCTCCACGGTCTTCGGCTGGGAGACAGACGCCTACGGCGCCTCAGACGAGCTCGGCTACACGAACCCGACGTATTGCCCGGCAGAGTCCACCGAGGGCTGGACGTTCATGTCTGCTCCCGGCGATGAGCGCACCGCCGCCGCCTGGCAGGCATTCAGGGTCAACGGATTCAACCCCGGCACCGTCGAGATCGTCGCTGCCACCCTGAACCCGATTCAGTTGATCCTGGGCCTGCCCGGCCAGTCCGGCATCAAGGCTGCAGGCGGAACCTACAGCCTCGGGGTGGCCTGCACGATCAACAACGGTGTGACCGTCGTTGGCGCCTTCTACCGCACGGTCACCGTGACCGCCGGTACCGGCGACTACGTCTTCAGTCCCATCGAGGCCGCGGGTGTGCCCGAGGTCCCGGCCGAGGAATCCGAGACGGTTCAGAACATCGCGCTGGCCCCGACCATCCTCGCCCCGGAAAACGGTGTACTCAGCCTCGAGGTTCCGACGGGCGCCGCGGCGACCTTCGCCACTCCGACGCTGGTGAACAACGTCTCCACCACCACCGGCACCCTGGGTGCCGTCACGGTGAACGACGGTCGTTTCCTCACCAAGGAAGGCTGGGACCTGACGGCGAACGTTGTTGACTTCACCAACAGCGCCGACCCGACCAGCACCATCGGCAAGTCCCAGCTGGGCATCGCACCGTCCGTCACGGCGGCCGGAACCGTGGCGACGGGCGTCACCGCTGCCGCACCCCAGGTTGCCGGTTCCGCCACCTACCCGGCGGCGTTCGCCTCGGGTGCCGCGGCCAACACCACGGGCCTGAGCGTACTGAACGCCGACCTGACCTTCGTCGCCCCGCAGGCGAAGGCTGCCGGCACCTACAACTCGACGCTGACCCTCACGGTCGTCTCGAAGTAGCAGTCGCCCAAACCGGGGAAGGGGCGGCGTTCAGCGTCGTCCCTTCCCTCCCGCCCCGACCCACCCTTGCGTGATTCCCGCCGCGTCTCGGTACTACCCGCCCCTCACCACCTGAGAAATGAGATCGCCGATCGTGATCATCCGTCGCACCACCTCCCGCCGCTCCGCCCTCGCTATTACAGGTGTGCTCGTCACCCTGGGCATGACCCTGGGCCTGGGTGCCGCTGGCGCCTGGGCGGATGATTCGGACGGTATCGCCGCCGCGCCCGCAGCCAACGGCAGTGTTGACCAGTCCCGGTCCCGGTTCAGCTACCAGGTGGAGCCCGGCCAGCAGATCTCGGACGAATACCTGGTGCGCAACTCCGGGACGACGGCGCAGTCCGTCACCGTATACGCCACCGATGCCTTCAACGCAGAAGACGGCAGCTATTCGCTGCTGGAAGGCGACGCGGAACCCGTCGACGCCGGCAACTGGGTGGCATTCGACGGCGGGGTTGACACCGTACAGGTTGACCTGGCGCCCGGTGCCTCCCAAATCATCCCTTTCACCGTCACCGTTCCCGCCGACGCCGTTCCCGGCGACCACGCGGGCGGCATCATCGTCTCCGCGCTCTCGCCGGCCGGCCAGGTATCGGTGGACCGCCGGGTGGCCATCCGGCTTTACGCGCGGGTGAAGGGAGAGCTGCAACCCGGCCTCACCATCAGCAGCATCGTCTCGTCCTACCGTGGCGAGCTCAATCCATTCGCCGGCGAAACCTCCCTCACCATCAGCCTGCAGAACACCGGCAACGTGTCCTTGGGCGCCAATACCGTCGCCCAGGTGCGCGGCATCTTCGGCATCCCCCTCTCCGGCCTGACGAAGATCAAGATCCCCGAGATGCTTCCCGGCAGCTCCCGCACCGTGACGCTCGTTGTACCCGGGGTGGGGCCTTGGGTGTACCTCAACCCGCAGGTCTCCCTCGCCGCCACGGTCGACCCGGATGCCCTGGAGGCGGGGGTCCTGCCCACCGCGGAGCGCAGCAGTGACATGTTCGTGGTGCCCTGGGCATTCGTGATCCTTCTTGTCCTCATCGGCTTCACCCTGCTTGTTGTGCGGCTCGGCCGGTCCAGGGACTCGGCGCGAGCCACGGCCTGGATCGCTTACACCGAGGCGGAAGCCCGGCGCCAAGCCCGCGACGAAGCGACCGCCTGAGCGCGGACGCTCCGCCCCACTGGATACCACTCCCCATCCATTCATCCCGATAAAGTCCTCCCGAGGTCGGTCATCCGCGCGGGCAACGCCAGTTCTTTCCGGCGCGTTCGCCTGTCGTTTGCCTGTGCTTTGGCCCAGAGAAAACCGGAACAGACTAACTTGACTGTGCTCACCTCCCGCCCCACGCGGCGCCTCCTGATCGTCGTGTTCTGCGCACTGGTTCCCGCGCTCGGCTTGATGGGGCTCTCCGGGAGCGCCTCGGCGAACGAAGATCCGGACGGAGTGGGCCTCACTGTCAGCGTCCTCGGCTCCACGGCATCGCCCAGCCCGGCAGCGACCAACCGGGCGAGCAGCGCTTCCACCACACCGGTCATCCCGGCAACAACCCAGGTGACCACGGTGGGCGCTGCGGCCACGGCAGCCCTCGGAGCGGATCCCGTCGTGCTGGCCGGCGTCCTCGCCGTGAGCGGGCTCACCGCGACCGCACACCCGACCGCGGGTCCCGACGGCGGGGACATCGTGCTCACGTTCACGGTGAAAAACCTCACCGACAATCCGATCAGCTCGTCCCTCCGGTTCTGGGTGGACAACGCCGTCGGCCTAGAAATCCGTGCCGCGGATGACGCCTCGCTCACCGACCTGCCCGGTGGTGAAACCCGCACCGTCACCACGACCTTCACCGATGTGAGCCAGTGGAGCGTCTTCAACAGCCACGTGACCCTGACCCCGCCGGACAGTGTCGACGGCACCGCGCTGACTCCGGTCACCCGGGACGCACTGCTTCTGGTTCCGCCGTACTTCGTACTGCTGGTAGCCGCTCTGGTCGTCGGCCTGTCCGTTGCCGCTCGCTATGCGCTCCTCACCAAGAGGCTCTTTCCCGTCAGCGTCGCGGAAACCGCATCGTGACCCTGACCAGGCCGCCGCGCGGCTGGAAGCCAGGCCGGGCTTCTGAGCCGTCATACGAACAGCCTGACGCTCCAACGCCCGTCGGATCACAGCCGCCCAGGGGATGGCGCCCGCGCCAGCCGCCGAAACCGCCGCGCCGCATGCCGGCACCGCCGACCGTGCTTGTCCTCACCCCGGCCGACCTGCTGCTGCGCACCATCCTGGCGATCGTCGCCGCGTTGATCTTCGGCTTCCTCGCCAACCTCACGGTGTTGGGAAACCTGCAGCACCTCGTCTCCCAGCAGCAGCTCACCGACACGCTGCGGGTGGAACTGGCCCAGGGAACGGCGCCGGTGAGCGAGGGAACCGTTGACAAGGTGCTCCTGGCCGACGGCGCCCCGCTCGCGATCATCGACATCCCCTCGCTCGGCTTGCACGAGGTTATTGTCGAGGGCTCCGATTCCGGGACCACCCGCCTGGGTCCCGGGCACCGCCGCGACACTGTGCTGCCCGGCCAGGCCGGCATCAGCGTGGTCATGGGCCGGGCCGCCGCGTACGGCGGGCCGTTCGCGCGAATCCAGGAACTGGCGCCCGGCCAGGTGTTCACCGTGCTCACCGGCCAGGGCGAGCAGACCTTCGAAGTGATCGGGGTGCGCTACGCCGGAGATCCGGCACCGACCCCGCTGGCCGCGGGGGAGAGCCGTCTGATCCTCGAGACCGCGCGAGGGGCGGCCTTCGTGCCGGGCGGCGTGGCCAGGGTGGATGCCGTTCTGACGAGCGAGACACAGCCGGCGGGCATCCGCCAGACCAGCTATGTCACCCTGCCGGCATCGCACAAGGAACTGGCAACCGACACCACGACGGTGTGGGCGCTGGCCTTCGCTCTCCAATTCTTCCTCCTGATTGAACTGGCGATGATCTGGTCCTTCCGCCGCGTCGGCCTGCAGAAGGCCTGGACGGTTTTTATCCCGGTCGTGGCAGTCGGTGGGCTTTTCGTCGCCGACCAGGCCGTTCGACTCCTCCCCAACCTGCTCTAGCGAACGAAACGAGTCCTCATGACCCAGTCCACCCAGGATGCCGAGCTGACGCAGGTGCTGCCGGCCGTGACGACGGCCCCTCGCCCCGCTCACCCGGCCGACCGGGCTCAGCCAGACCGTCGGGCGCGGCGGTCCCGCGGTTTCGCCTTTCCGGCCCGCATGGGCACACGAACCCCGACCGTCGGGCTGCCCATCGCGGTGGAGCCGCGACCGCTGGCCACCCTGGAGGGGCGCAACGTGTCGGCCTGGTTCGGCGAGCGGCAGGTGCTCGACAGGGTGAACCTGACCATGCCGGCGGGCGTCATCACCTCCCTGATCGGCCCATCCGGCTGCGGAAAGTCGACATTCCTGCGCATCCTGAACCGGATGCACGAGCTCGTGCCGTCAGCCAGCCTGGCCGGCGAGGTACTGCTCGACGGAGAGGACATTTACGATCCGGAACGCAAACTCGTCGACGCCCGCAAGCACATCGGCATGGTTTTCCAGAAGCCCAACCCGTTCCCGGCCATGTCGATCTACGACAACGTCATTGCCGGGCTCACCCTCACCGGCGTCCGTGCCTCGAACGACGAGAAGGACTATCTGGTCGAGAGCTGCCTGACCAAGGCCGGGCTGTGGACCGAGGTTCGGGACCGGTTGCGTGCCCCCGGCGGCGGGCTGTCCGGCGGGCAGCAGCAGCGCCTGTGTATTGCCAGGTCCCTCGCGGTGACGCCTCGGATCCTGCTGATGGACGAACCGTGCTCGGCCCTGGACCCCACGTCGACCCGGGTGATCGAGGAGACCATGCTCGAGCTGGCCCACGAGGTCACGATCGTCATCGTCACCCACAACATGCAGCAGGCCCAGCGGGTCTCCCAGAACTGTGCGTTCTTCCTCGCCGCCCAGGGCACCCCCGGCGGGATCGTCGAGCACGGGCCGACCGACCTGATGTTCGGCGACCCGATCGACAGCCGCACGGCGGACTACGTCAACGGCCGGTTCGGATAGCCGGCGTGGGCTCAGTCGAAGTCGAGGCTGAGCTTGCGCAGGAGGGCGGCGAGGCGCTCCTGGTCGGCTGAGGGCAGGCTGGCCAGAAGGGCGGCCTCGGCGTCTACCAGACGGGTGATCGCGGCATCCACCCGGGTCAATCCGCCGGCGGTCATGCTTACAAAGATGCCGCGGCCATCGTTGGGGTCGGTGCGGCGGGTGACCAGGCCCCGTTCGACCAGCCTGTCGATACGGTTGGTCATGGTTCCGCTGGACACCAGGGTCTGCTGCAGCAGCAGCTTCGGGCTCAGCTCGAACGGGGCGCCGGCCCGGCGGAGCGCCGACAGCACGTCGAATTCCCAGGAGTCCAGCTCCGACCGCGAGAACGCGGTGCGGCGGGCACGGTCCAGATGCTTGCTCAGCCGGGCGACGCGGGAGAACACCTGAAGGGGCGCGAAATCCAGGTCGGGGCGCTCCCGCAACCAGGCATCAACGATCCGGTCGACTTCGTCATGAGCAGGCATCCGTCCATTATCCGGTTTTCATCGACCCCGGAAACCGCGGATGACGCGGGGCGTCCGCGCATCTGGCAGACTTGACTCCGTTGCCCGGCCCCGAGCCGATGCAATCCGCCGTGGTGTAATGGCAGCACGACAGCCTTTGGAGCTGTTAGGTCTAGGTTCGAGTCCTGGCGGCGGAGCTCATGTGTGAGAGCACAGTTGAGAGGACCACAGTGACCGATTCCCGCCTCGCTATCATCGTGCTGGCCGCCGGCCAGGGCACCCGCATGAAGTCCAGCCTGCCCAAGCTCATGCATCCGCTCGCCGGACTGCCGATCATCAGCCATGTGCTGGCCACGGCCCGTGCCCTCGATGCCGCGCACGTGATCACGGTGCTCCGGCACGAGCGTGAGCGCCTGGCCGAGCTCGTCGCCCTCGACCTACCGGAGAGCCTGCTCGTCGACCAGGACGAGATCCCCGGAACCGGTCGCGCCGTGGAGCAGGCCGTCGCAGCGCTGCCCGCCGACTTCGACGGTGACGTGCTCGTGATCAGCGGTGACGTGCCGCTGCTGAACGCCGCGACCCTGGCGAACTTCATCGAGGCGCACCGCGAACGCGCGGAGGTGTCCGCCACCGTGCTGTCGGCGTTCCCGACCGACGTCACCGGCTACGGCCGCATCATCCGCAGCGACGACGGCGGCTTCGACCGGATCGTGGAACACAAGGACGCCAACGACGACGAACGCGCCGTCGACGAGATCAACGCCGGCGTGTACATCTTCGGCCTGTCCGAACTGCGCGACCAGCTGGCCAGACTCACCACCGACAACGTGCAGGGCGAGAAGTACCTCACCGACGTGATCGGTCTGCTGCGCGCCGCCGGGTCAGAGGTGCGCGCCGTGCCGGTGGCGGATGCCTGGCTCGTTGCAGGCATCAACGACAGGGCCCAGCTCAGCGACACCGCCGCCAAGCTCAACGCCGTCATCGTGCGGGGATGGCAGCTGGCCGGTGTGACCGTGCAGGACCCGGCCACCACCTGGATTGACCTCAAGGCCACGCTCGCGAACGACGTGACCCTGCTGCCGGGCACCCAGATCCTCGGTTCCACCACGGTGGCCACCGGAGCGATCGTCGGCCCGGACACCACCCTGCTCGACTGCGAGATCGGCGAAGGGGCCACGGTCAAGCGCACCGACGGCACTCTCGCGGTGATCGGCGCCGGCGCCACCGTCGGCCCGTTCGCCTACCTGCGGCCGGGCACCTGGCTCGGCGCCGACGGCAAGATCGGCACCTTCGTGGAGACCAAGAACGCCGTCATCGGCGAGGGCAGCAAGGTGCCGCACCTCAGCTACGTGGGCGACGCCACGGTCGGGGTGCACTCCAACATCGGTGCCGGCACGATCTTTGCGAACTACGACGGCGTGACCAAGAACCCGTCGGTGATCGGGTCCCATGTGCGCACCGGGTCGCACAACGTGTTCGTCGCGCCGATTAGAATCGGTGACGGAGCCTACACGGGCGCCGGAACTGTGGTCCGTAAGGACGTGCAGGCCGGGGCGCTCGCGATCAACGTGGCTCCGCAACGCAATATGGTCGGTTGGGTAGAGACCAACCGGCCGGGAACAGATGCGGCGACAGCCGCGTCACAGAGCGGAGACTAGGTGCCTGGAATCAAGAGCAGCGGCGAGAAGAAATTGGTGCTCATCTCGGGGCGAGCACACCCACAACTCGCGATCGACATCGCCGCAGAACTTGGTTCGGAGCTGATCCCCACCGACGCGCGTACCTTCGCCAACGGCGAGATCTACGCCAGGTTCGACGAGAGTGTGCGCGGTGCCGACGCGTTCGTCATCCAGTCGCACACCAACCCCATCAACGAGTGGTTGATGGAACAGCTGATCATGGTGGATGCGCTCAAGCGTGCGTCGGCCAAGCGGATCACCGTGGTCGCGCCGTTCTACCCGTACGCCCGTCAGGACAAGAAGGGTCGCGGCCGCGAGCCGATCTCAGCCCGCCTCGTCGCCGACCTGTTCAAGGTGGCCGGCGCCGACCGCATCATGTCGGTCGACCTGCACGCCGCCCAGATCCAGGGCTTCTTCGACGGCCCCGTCGACCACCTCTTCGCCATGCCGGTGCTGCTCGAGCACTTCCGGGCCAAGCTGGACCCGTCCACCCTCACGATCGTGTCGCCGGACATGGGCCGTGTGCGCGTCGCCGACATCTGGAGCGACAAGCTCGGCGCCCCGCTGGCCATCATCCACAAGCGCCGCGACCCCCTGGTGCCCAACCAGATCACCGTTCACGAGATCGTCGGAGAGGTCAAGGGTCGGGTCTGCCTGATCGTCGACGACCTGATCGACACCGGCCGCACCATCGTGCAGGCCGCGGAGGCGCTCATGGCCGCCGGCGCCATCGGTGTCGTCGTCGCCGCCACGCACGCCGTCTTCAGCCCGCCCGCGCTCGAGCTGCTGCAGAACGACGCCATCCAGGAAGTCGTCGTCACCGACACCCTGCCGATCCCCGAGGACAAGCGTTTCCCGACGCTGACCGTGCTGCCGATCGCGCCCCTGCTGGCGCGCGCCATCCACGAGGTCTTCGACGAGGGATCCGTCACATCGATGTTCGAGGGCGCCGCGTAAGGCTCGCACTCAGCACTTTCGCGGTTGGCCGGTCCCGTTTCGGGGCCGGCCTTTTCGCGTTTCAGAGCACGAGTTCGACGGTGACCGTCGCTGTGTCGCCCACGCCGATCTTCTCGGCCTCGCGGATGGCCTTCTTCACCGGCAGAACGAACCGGCCCGTGGCGCTCTCGGGGAAGATCGAGGTGGCCCACCTGGAGCCGTTGATAGCCACCCGCACTCGCTGTGAGCCGAAGCCGACCCGCAGTCCGTCGGTGAGCTCCCGAATCTCGTCGGACTGGTCGGCGGGCAGCGAGACGAACACCCACGCGTTCATGCTCTCGGCGTTCCACAGTGCCGTCGTGAAGGTGAAGGTGGGTCCCATCGGGCGCCTTTCGTCGGACTAGGTCGTGACGCCGGCGGCCGGCGGGCGGAACGGGCCCGGGATGATGCCCAGCGGTATGACGAAGGTCTGGCGTTCGTTCTGGTCGATTGCGTAACACTGCCAGCCGAAGCCGCCCGCCCCGACCAGCTCGAACCTGGCGTCGATGCCCTCGGAGAGCGGGTAGTAGCGCGTCACGGCCGCGGCGCAGGCCCTGGCGGCGGTGGCCGAGGCGATGCTCATGGTGGTGAGCACGCCGGGCACGAGCAGGGCCACGAGGCCGAGGATCACGGTGATGCGCATGAGCAGCACCATCCGCCGGCCGCGGAGGGGCCGGGAGGAGTCCGTCGGTTCGTAACCGGAGAGTTCGGGGTGAAAATCGCTCATGAGTGCCCTCCAGTAAATCAGATCGCGCCGGCTTGAGGGCGCCCGATCGCGGATGCCTGCGGTTCACCTTGCGGCCGTATCCTTGCCGCATGCACGCTACGGATCGGCGGGAGGGCCAGGGTGCCCTCCAGCGGCACCTCGGTACCGTCGGGGCGATGGTGCTGGGCCTGGCCGCGATGATCGGCGCCGGGGTGTTCTACGTGTGGGTGCCCGCGGCCGCCGCGGCCGGCTCCGGTCTGCTGATCGGGCTGGTTCTGGCGGGGCTGGTCGCCTCGCTCAATGCCCTGAGCTCGGCGCAGCTGTCGATGAGCCATCCGGTGTCCGGGGGAGTCTATGTGTTCGGGCGGGCGACCCTCGGCCCGTGGTGGGGGTTCTCCGCCGGCTGGTTGTTCCTGGCCGGCAAGACCGCTTCGGCCGCGGCCATCGCCTCGATCCTGGGCGGCTACCTGTGGCCGGAGCAGGCCCGGCCGGTGGCCGTGTTGGCGATCCTGGTGCTCGGAGCCGTCAACCTGGCGGGTGTGCGCAGCACCGCCAGGCTCAGCGCCGCGGTGGTGTTCCTGGTGCTCGGCGGGCTGCTCGTGCTGGTGGTCGTGGTGGCTGCCGGGCTTGCCGGCGGGTCGCTCACGGCCTCGTTCGACACCGGGTCGCTGCTGGCCGGCGGCGGGGCGGGCATCCTGCAGTCGGCCGGCCTGCTTTTCTTCGCGTTCGCCGGCTACGCCCGCATGGCCACGCTGGGGGAGGAGGTGCGGGACCCCCGCCGCACCCTGCCCCGCGCGATCGTGGCCGCCCTCGGCGTCACCCTGGTGGTCTACGCGGTGATCGGAGTGCTCTGCGTGCTCGTGCTCGGACCGGCGGGCCTGGCGGACTCAGTCTCGCCGCTGGCCGACCTCGTCGGCGGTGCGGAGCCGTGGACCGTCATCGTCCGGGTGCTGGCGGCCATCGCCTGCCTGGGCTCGTTGGCGGGCATCCTGGCCGGACTCAGCCGCACCGGGCTGGCGATGGCGAGGGAAGGCGACCTGCCGGGCGCACTCAGCCGCGTGTCGCCGACCCTGAACTCCCCGGTGTCGGCGGAGGTGGCCATGGGCCTGGTCGCGGTGCTTGGCGTGCTGCTGCTGGATGCCGCCCGGCTGGTGGGCTTCTCGGCCTCCGCGGTGCTGGTCTACTACGCAATCGCGCATCTGGCCGCGCTGCGGCAGCCGGGCGAGCAGCGCTGGCTGCCGCGCTGGGTGCAGTACCTGGGCGTGGCCGGCTGCCTGCTCCTGGCCCTGACCCTGCCCTGGCCGGGGGTCGTCGCCGCGTTCGGCTGGCTGGCGCTGGGCCTCGTCGGCCGCGCCCTGCGCCTGTCCCGCTCCGCCCGCCGCCCCCGCCCCTGACCCGCCCCGCCCCAAATGGTCCCGGTGCGGACATATGGCCCCGGCACGCGGGGTGCACATGTCCGCAGGGGTAACAGAAGCGAGTTGGCGGCACCGTCCCTCCCCAGTCGGGGCACCGGGTCAGGAGTGCACAGGTGGGTGGGTGCCGGGTATCGCTGACACGGTGGTTGAGAGTCTCGCCACATGACTGATGACCGGCTGGACCCACGAACGGGCCTGTTCCTTGTCAAGAACATCGGTGTGACCGACACGGATGCCCGGCAGTTTCGACGATCTGTCGATCGGGGGCAGGGCACCCGCTTGCGCCGCGGGGTCTTCACGACGATGGACCGCTGGGGCGGCTTGGCGTCACGGGACCGATACGTCGACCACATCCGTGCCGTTGTGGCGACCAGGCGGCACGACCCCGTCGTCAGCCACCAGTCCGCCGCGGCGCTGTGGGGTATCCCGCTGGGTGGCGCTTGGCCAGAAGCCGTGCATGTCCTGGCGGTGCCGGCGGCACGGGTGCGCAGCAAGAACGGCGTATTCGTGCATCGCACCGCGTTCGACTGGGCCGAGGTCGTCGAACTCGACGGCGTGCTCGTGACCAGCCCGGCTCGCACCCTGCTCGACTTGGCCAGAACGGCAAGCTTCGAAGATGCCGTTGTCGCACTCGACCACGGCATCAATCCTCGGCGGGCCACCCCGGAGGTGCTCGTCTATTCGGACGACCTGTCCGAAATGCTCGCCCGGTGTGGGTCATTGCGTGGCAGTACCAAAGCGCAGCGGGCCATAGCCTTCGCGCGTCCAAACGCTGACAATCCGGGGGAGTCGATAAGCCGCGTCGCGATTTTCTCGCTGGGCTTCCCCGATCCCGAGTTGCAGTGCCGGCACCCGAATCCGCGAGGCGGGTGGTACTACACCGACTTCGAGTGGCCGCGTTTTCGGCTGATCGGGGAGTTCGACGGACGGGGCAAGTACCTCAAGGACGAGTACCTACGTGGGCGCGCACCGGGTGATGTCGTCTACGCCGAGAAGGTGCGCGAGGACCACCTGCGCGCCGACGGATTCCGGGTGGTGCGGTGGGGCCCTGGCGAGCTCGCCGACCGGGGTTCGCTGAGTCGCCTTCTGGTCGCTGCCGGGTTGTCCGGGACCCGATGAGTGCCGCTCGCCAGGCAGCCCAACGACCAAACAACTGTTGCCCGTACGGACAACTGGACCCGGCGTGCCGGGCGCAAATGTCCGCACGGGCAACAGTTGCCGGGCGGGTGCTGCGGGAGCGAGGAACTCCGGGGGAGGAGCCTCTAGTGCGAGGAGCCCTCGGTGACGATCTCGGTACGGTCGCCGGACCACAGGGTGTGGAAGGTGCCTTCCTTGTCGACGCGCTTGTAGGTGTGCGCCCCGAAGAAGTCGCGCTGGCCCTGGGTGAGGGCAGCGGGAAGGCGGTCAGCACGCAGGCTGTCGTAGTACGCCAGCGACGACGCGAAAACCGGCGCGGGGATGCCGGCGTGGGCGGCGTCGGCGACAACGTTGCGCCAGGAGTCCTGGGCCGTGGCAACGACATCGGTGAAGAACGGGGCGGTCACGAGCGAGACGAGTCCCGGGTTCTCGGTGTACGCCTCGGTGATGCGGTTGAGGAAGCGGGCGCGGATGATGCAGCCACCGCGCCAGATCTTCGCGATGTCGCCCTTCTTGATGTCCCAGTTGTACTGCTCTGCACCGGCGACGATGGCGTCGAAGCCCTGCGAGTAGGCGATGACCTTGGACGCGTAGAGCGCCTGACGGACACCCTCGATGAAGCCATCCACGTCTTCGACGGGGTTGATGCTCGGACCGGGGAGAGCTGCGGCAGCGGCACGCTGCGCGGGCTTGGAGGAGACGGAGCGGGCGAATACGGCCTCGGCGATACCGGACACGGGGATGCCCAGGTCGAGCGCGGTCTGCACGGTCCACACGCCGGTGCCCTTGCTGCCGGCCTGGTCGAGGATGACGTCGACGAGCGGCTTGCCGGTCTCCGCGTCGACCTGCTTGAGGACCTCCGCGGTGATCTCGATGAGGTAGCTCTCGAGGTCGCCCTTGTTCCACTCGGTGAAGATCTCGGAGATCTCGGCCGGGGTCTTGCCGGTTCCGCGACGGATGAGGTCGTACGCCTCGCCGATGAGCTGCATGTCGGCGTACTCGATGCCGTTGTGGATCATCTTGACGAAGTGGCCGGCGCCGTCGGTGCCGACGTGGGTGACGCAGGGCTCACCGTCGACGACAGCGGCGATGGACTCGAGGATCGGGCCGAGGGTGACGTACGCCTCAGCGGAGCCGCCGGGCATGATGCTGGGACCCTTGAGGGCGCCTTCCTCACCACCGGAGATGCCGGCGCCGACGAAGTTGATACCGGTCTCGCGCACGGCCTTCTCGCGGCGGAGGGTGTCGGTGAACAGGGCGTTGCCGCCGTCGACGATGATGTCGCCGGGCTCGAACAGCTCGGTCAGCTGGCTGATGACGGCGTCGGTGCCCTTACCGGCCTGCACCATGATGATCGCGGTGCGGGGGGTCTTGAGCGAGGCGACGAATGCCTCGATGGTCTCGGAGGCGACAAAACCGGCCTCGGGGTGCTCATCCGTGAGCAGCCGGGTGCGTTCGGGCGAACGGTTGTACACGGCCACGGTGTTGCCTTCGCGGCTGGCGAGGTTACGGGCGAGGTTGGAGCCCATCACCGCCAGTCCGACAACGCCGATATTTGCTGAACCGGTTTCTGACACGTGTTCTCCCTTAGATCTGTGAGTTGTGATCATGTTCAAGATTAGTGGCTTACATAGCCCATGTAATCATATTTATAGCGCGGAGGTCGGATCGGCGGCCCAGGTGGGCTGCACCTCGGCGTAGGTGCGGCGCATGATCCGCTCCATCGCCTCCCGAGCCTTCTGCGGTTGCGCGCCCGAAATCGCCTCGGCGACCTCGGCATGCAACTGCAGGGTGTTCTCGTGCGGGCGGTCTGGCTGCAGGCCCAGGTCGGTGCGGCCGGACAGGACCGCGGCGACGGCTCCGTCGAGTTTGGCGAACATCTCATTGCCCGAGCCCCGCAGCACCAGCCGGTGAAACCGGATGTCGAGCTCCAGGAACGAGGACAGGTCACCCGAGTCACCCGCGGCCCGCATCAGGTCGGCCACGTCCATCAGCTCGGCCGCGACCGAGGCCGCCGCGTGCCGAGCGGCCAGTTCCGCAGCCATCGGTTCGACCGCGGAGCGCAATTCGGTGAGTGAGCGCAGCTGTTCGCCCTTGCCGGGGCCGAGCAGGCGCCAACGGATGATGGTCGGGTCGTAGGCGTTCCAGCTGGACGGTGGCAGAACCCTGATGCCGACCCGTTTGACGGACTCGACGAGGCCCATCGACCCCAGCACCCGGATGGCCTCCCGGATGACCGACCGGCTCACCCCCTGCCGGCGCTCGATCTCGTCGGAGAGCAGGACGGTTCCCGCTGGAACCGTCCCATCGACGATGGACCGTCCGACGTCTTCGGTCACTCGGGTGTGCAAGCTGGGCGGCATGGTCGTCACTTTATCGCCTAGACTGTTGAGTTGAACTTCGGCGAGGGATTCGCGCCAGCCGGGAAACCGGTGCCTGCGAAATCCGTAATCGACGCGGCGAAAAGTCCTCTCAGGCCTTTCCTCACGCTGACATGCGTTCGAGTTGAACCAGCATCCGTACTGCGGGCCCCGTGCCCGCAACACCAATACGGGCACACGAGGCCCGCAAGGAGACACATCATGGCCGAGGCCAAGAACAGCAACAACAAGATTTCCGCAGACGCACGCAACAGCTTCGGCAAGGGCGCGGCCCGCAAGCTGCGCGTGCTGGGCAAGATCCCCGCCGTCATCTACGGCCACGGCACCGAGCCCGTGCACGTGGCCCTGCCGGCTCACGAGATCGGCCTGCTGCTGCGTCGCGCGAACGCCGTGCTCGAGCTCGACGTCGAAGGAACCACCCACCTGACCCTGGTCAAGGACGTGCAGAAGGACCCGGTTCGCCAGATCATCGAGCACCTCGACCTCATCGTCATCCGCAAGGGTGAGAAGGTCCAGGTTGAGGTCGCCGTGCACGTCATCGGTGAGACCGCCCCCGGCACCACGGCCGACCTCGACGCCAAGACCCTGCTGCTCGAGGTCGAAGCCACCAACATCCCGCAGAGCGTGAGCGTCGACGTCGAGGGCCTCGAAGACGGCACCCTCATCCACGCCAGCGAGATCACCCTGCCCGACGGCGCGTCGCTCATCTCCGACCCCGAGATGGTCGTCGTCGGCGTGCACCTGCCGGCCGAGGAAGAAGAGGAAGAGGAGACCGTCGAGGGCGAAGAAGCTCCCGCCGAGGAAGCTGCCGCCGAGTAGTCTTCCCCCTCCAACGCCGGACAGAAACTTTTTGTAAAGGAACCCCCTGGACGAGAATCTCTGGCTCGTAGTCGGGCTCGGTAACCCCGGGCCCGGCTACGCCGGTAACCGCCACAACGTCGGCCACATGGTCACGGCCGTGCTCGCCGACCGGATGCGCGCGAATTTCAAGAACCACAAGGCGAATTCCGCCGTCGCCGAGGGGCGCAGTTTCCCCGGCGGTCCCAAGCTGATCCTGGCCAAGCCGAACAGCTTCATGAATCTTTCCGGCGGACCCGTCGCGGCCTTGCTCCGGTTCTACTCCCTGGACGTCTCCCGCCTCATCGTCGTGCACGACGAGCTGGACCTGCCCTTCGACACCCTCAAGATCAAGGTGGGCGGCGGCCACGGCGGTCACAACGGGCTGCGCGACATCATCGCGGCCACCGGCAGCAACGAGTTCACCCGCATCCGGATGGGCATCGGCCGCCCGCCCGGCCGGCAGAACGCCGCCGACTTCGTGCTGCACGACTTCTCCAGCACCGAACGCACCACCCTGGGGATCATGCTCGAGGACGCTGCGGATGCGATCGAGATGATCGCCGCAGAGGGTGTCACCGCCGCCCAGCAGAAGTTCCACGCCCCACCCGCGTAGAAAACTACCCGTAGACTTGTGCGGTGATTCTTCAGGGCTTGATTCCGGCGCTTTCGCGTGCCTCCACGTTCGATGCCGCCCTCGCCTTTGCGGCCCGTGACGCCGACTTCTCGCTCACCGAGGGCCTCCGCGCCCCGCTGCTGGCCGCGCTGCTCGAGCAGCGCGACAGGTTGGACAAGGGCCGGGCGCTGTTGATCATCACCGCCACCGGCCGTGAGTCCGAGGCGCTGCGGGAGAACCTGGGCTGCTTCTCCGACGACGCCGAGATCGTCGAGTTCCCCGCCTGGGAGACCCTGCCGCACGAGAGGCTCAGCCCCAGCGCCGAGATCGTGGGCCGCCGCCTCTACGCCCTGAGGCGGATGCGCGACTGGGAGGCCACGGACGCCGCCACCCGGCGTCCCCTCATCGTGGTGGCCTCGGTGCGCGCCGCCCTGCAGCCTGTGGCCGACAACCTCACCGACTACGACCCGCTCGAGCTCACCGCCGGCGGCCGCGGCCACGACCTCGCCGCCATCGCCGTCGACCTCGTCAACGTGGCGTACGCCCGAGTGGACATGGTCACCCGGCGCGGCGAGTTCGCCGTGCGCGGCGGCATCCTCGACGTGTTCCCGCCGATGGCCGCGCACCCGTACCGCATCGAGTTCTTCGGTGACGAGGTAGAGCAGATCCGCGCCTTCGCGGTCGCCGACCAGCGCTCGATGCCCGAACCCATCGAGTCGGTGACCCTGCCGCCCAGCCGCGAACTGCTGCTCAGCCCCGCCGTGCGCCAGCGCGCCCGGGAGATGCAACACGAGTTCCCCAGCCTGGCGGGTCTGCTCGCCAAGGTGGCCGAGGGCATCCCCGTCGAGGGCATGGAGAGCCTCGCGCCCGCCCTCGTCGACAGGCTGGTGCCCGTCACGCACTACCTGCCCCGCCAGGCCGCCGTCGCCGTGATCTCGCCGGAACGGGTCGCCTCCCGCGCCATCAGCCTCGCCGAGACCAACCGGGAGTTCCTCTCCGCCGCCTGGAACGCCGCCACCGCCGGCGCCGAGGCCCCCATCGACCTCGCCAGCGGTGACTTCCTCACCCTGGGCACCCTGCGCGACGCCGTGCGGTACTCGGCCCCCGGCGCCGGGGCCAGCGAACGGGTCTGGTGGACGTTGAGCTCCTTCCAGGCCGCGCCCACCGACATCCCGGTGCTGCCCGAACACCGCGAGATCGACGAACTGCTCACCATCCGCATCGAGGGCGACGCCGTGCCGAGCTTCGCCGGCAGCGTCGAGGGCGCCGTCGGGCACCTCTCCACGCGCCTCAAGGACGGTTGGACCGTCGCCGTGGTCGCGCAGGGCGCCGGCCTCGTCGACCGCGCCGCCGACGTCCTCTCCGGCGCCGAACTGCCCGCCCGCATCGTGGAGGAGTTCCCGGCGAACCCGGAACCGGGCATCGCCTACCTGATCAAGGCCTCTATCACTCACGGGTTCGAGATCCCGGAGACCAAGCTCACCCTGGTCAGCGAGAGTGAGTTCTACGGCCGCACCGTCGGTTACGACGCCCGCCAGATCAAGAAGCTCGCCAGTCGGCGCAAGAACGTCGTCGATCCGTTGCAGCTCAAGACCGGCGACCACGTCGTGCACCAGACCCACGGCATCGGCAAGTTCCTCGAACTCACCCAGCGTGAGGTCTCCAGCGGCGGCCGCAACCCGGTCAAGACCACCCGCGAATACCTGGTGCTCGAGTACGCGCCGTCCAAGCGCGGTCACGGCGGCGACAAGCTCTACGTGCCCACCGACCAGCTCGACCTGGTCTCTCGCTACGTCGGCGGCGAGGCACCCGCGCTGTCCAAGATGGGCGGCAGCGACTGGTCGGCCGCCAAGACAAAGGCCCGGCGGGCGGTGCGCGACATCGCCGTCGAACTCGTCAAGCTCTACTCGGCACGGATGGCCAGCAAGGGTCACGCCTTCGGCCCTGACACCCCCTGGCAGCGTGAGCTCGAGGAGGCGTTCCCGTTCGCGGAGACGCCCGACCAGCTCACCACCATCGAGGAGGTCAAGGCCGACATGGAGCGGCCCATCCCGATGGACCGGTTGCTGTCCGGTGACGTGGGCTTCGGCAAGACCGAGGTCGCCGTGCGCGCAGCGTTCAAGGCCATCCAGGACGGCAAGCAGGTGGCCATGCTCGTGCCGACCACCCTGCTCGTGCGCCAGCACATGGAGACCTTCCAGGAGCGCTTCGCCGGGTTCCCCATCCACCTGCGGGCGCTCAGCCGGTTCCAGACCGACAAGGAATCCCGCGAGACCGTGGCCGGCATGCTCGACGGCACCGTCGACATGGTCATCGGCACCCACCGGCTGTTGTCGGAGAACACGATCTTCAAGGACCTCGGCCTGGTCATCATCGACGAGGAACAGCGTTTCGGTGTCGAGCACAAGGACGCTCTCAAGAAGCTCAAGACCAACGTCGACATCCTCGCCATGAGCGCCACGCCCATCCCGCGCACCCTGGAGATGGCCGTCACGGGCATCCGGGAGATGTCCACCCTGGCCACCCCGCCGGAGGACCGGCACCCGATCCTCACCTTCGTCGGGCCGTACTCCGACCGCCAAGTGGCCGCCGCCATCCGCCGCGAACTGCTTCGCGAGGGCCAGATCTTCTTCGTGCATAACCGCGTCTCCAGCATCAACCGGGTGGCCGCGCAGCTGGCCGAACTGGTGCCGGAAGCCCGCGTCGCCGTGGCGCACGGGCAGCTGCCGGAGGCGCAGCTGGAACAGGTGGTGGTGGACTTCTGGGAGAACAAGTTCGACATCCTGGTCTCCACGACCATCATCGAGACCGGCCTGGACATCGCCAACGCGAACACCATCATCATCGACAGGGCCGACAAGTACGGACTCAGCCAGCTGCACCAGCTGCGCGGCCGGGTCGGCCGTGCCCGGGAGCGTGCATACGCCTACTTCCTCTACGACGAGAACAAGCCGCTCTCCGAGATCGCGCACGACAGGCTGGCAACCATCGCGGCCAACAACGAACTCGGCGCCGGCATGCAGGTGGCGCTGAAGGACCTCGAGATCCGCGGTGCGGGCAACCTGCTCGGCGGGGAGCAGGCCGGTCACATCGCCGGGGTCGGCTTCGACCTCTACCTGCGCATGATCGGCGAGGCCGTGTCGACCTTCCGCGGTGACGTGGCCGAGGGCCAGACGGAGCTGCGGCTGGAGCTGCCCGTGGACGCGCACATCCCCGAGGAGTACGTGGACAGCGAGCGGCTGCGCCTGGAGGCGTATCAGAAGCTCTCCGGCGCCAGCGGGCTCGCGGCCGCCGACGACCAGATCGGGCTCGTGCTCGAGGAGCTCACCGACCGCTACGGCGAACCGCCCGAAGCCGTCACCAACCTCATCGCCGTGTCCAGGCTGCGCAGGCACGCGCAACAGGCCGGCCTCGGTGAGGTCGTCGCGATGGGCTCCAACCTGCGGGTGGCGCCGGTCGACCTGGCCGACTCCATGCAGGTTCGGGTGCAGCGGATGTACCCGGGTGCTAAGTATTCGGCCGCGGCCGGGTCGATGATCGTGCCGCTGCCGCGCCTGAACGGCGAGCCGCTGGCCGACGCCGCCCTTATAGCGTGGACGGGCTCGCTGCTGGACGCGGTGTTTCCGCGGCCCGTCGATACTGCCGTGCCCGCGCACTGACCACGACGGCCGAGACCAGGATCGCGAAGCCCGAGCCCAGCAGCACGGCGAGGGTGGCCTCGTCGACCACCTCGACGCTGCCGGCGAAGGCGAGCGCGCCCATCAGCAGTGACACCGTGAAGCCGATGCCGCCCAGGCAGGCGACCATCACGATGTCGATGAACTTGAGCCCGGACCTGGACCCGTTGGGGCGCCGGGAGATCAGGCTACCCAGGCTCCCGGCCAGGGTGATGCCGATCAGCTTGCCCACCGGCAAGGCCACCAGAATGCCCCAGAACGCCGGGCTGAGCTCGGCCAGGCTCACCTGCGGGATGGCCACGAGGGCCGCCGAGAACGCGAACAGCGGCAGGATCACCGCGTTGGAGTACGGCTCGAGCACGTGGTGGGTGCGGCCACCGGGCACCCGGGCCATCACCAGGCCGAGGATCACGCCGGCGATGGTGGCGTGCACGCCGGAGAGATAGGTGAAGTACCAGGTGGCCACGCCGAGGACGATCAGCAGGACGATGATCGGCCAGACCGGCTTCCGGCCCAGCACCCACGGCGAACGCGGCTTGAGCAGCCGGCTGGTGACCCCGAAGAGGGTGGCCGTGATCGCCGCGAAGCCGATGTACTGCAGCTCGGGGTCCTGGGTGAAGAAAAACGCAATGATCAGGATCGCCACGAGGTCGTCGAGCACCGCCAGGGCCAGCAGGAACACCCGCACCCGGGTCGGGATCCCGCGGCCGAACACCGCCAGCACCCCCAGCGCGAACGCGATGTCAGTGGCCGTGGGCACCGGCCAGCCCGCGGCCAGCCCCGAGCCCTGGGTGAGCAGCAGGTAGATGCCGGCGGGAACCGCGACCCCGCCGAGCGCGGCGAGGGCGGGCAGCGCCGCCTTGCCGAAGCTGTTCAGGTCGCCGATCACCAGTTCGCGTTTGAGCTCGATGGCGATGAGGAAGAAGAAGATCGACAGCAGTCCGTCGCTGATCCAGTGCTTGGCCGACAGGTCCAGCCCGAACAGGCCGGTGTGAAGATGTTCGTTGGCTGCGTCGATCAGCGCCGGACCGAAGGCGAGGTTGGCCATGATCAGGCCGAGCACACCGGCGAGAAGCAGGAACCCGGCGGCGTAGCGTTCGGAACGGATGAAAGTCATGGAGATCCTGTCCACCCACGGTCAAAGCGGGTCGGTCGTACGTCGTGAGCGAAACACTTCGCCCGCCGACCAGACTTCCCGGCACACCAGCGTTCAGTTTAGTCCCGCCGCCTACGATGGAGTGTGACCGAATACGCCCAGCCCACGCCATCCGCTTTCGACGAGCTCGTCGCCACGGTCGCCCGCCTGCGTGCGCCGGGCGGTTGCCCGTGGGACGCCGAGCAGACCCACGCGTCGCTCGTGCAGTACCTCACCGAGGAGACTCACGAGCTGATCGAGGCGATCGAGAGCGGCAGCCGCGACGACCTGCTGGAAGAGCTCGGTGACGTGCTCTACCAGGTGGTCTTCCACGCGAGCATCGCCGCCGAGACACCGGGGGAGGACTTCGACATCCAGGAGGTGGCCGCCCGGATGACTCGCAAGATGGTCGGCCGGCACCCGCACGTCTTCGCCGAGAGCGGCGCTCAGAAGACCACCGACGAGGTCATCGCCGGCTGGGACGACGTGAAGGCCGCCGAGAAGCCGCACCGCACCAGCGTGCTCGACGGCATACCGCAGGGCATGCCGGCGCTGGCGCTGGCCGACAAGGTGCTCGGCCGGGCCCAGAAGATCGGCCTGCTCGAGACGGATGCGCCCGCCCTGCTGCCCATCGACAGCGAGGCCGAGCTGGGCCCGATCCTGCTTGCCATCGTGTCCGCGGCCAAGGCCCAGGGGCTGGACTCCGAGCGGGCGCTGCGCACCGCGCTCCGCGACCTGCAGGACGAGATCCGCGCGGCGGAGCAGGAGATAGGCGACGGGTCCTTCGGCGTGGCCGACGGCGACCCGGCCGACGCCGGCGTTATCGCGTTCCCCACCGCATAGCGCCAGGCGGTGCGGCCCGCTAACGTCGCAGCATGACCGAAACGACCTTCAACGCGCTTCTCACCCAGCAAATCGGCAACGAGTTCGCCGCGTCCCAGCAGTACATCGCCATCGCCACCTGGTTCGACAGCCAGGACCTGCCCCAGCTGGCCGCGCACTTCTACCGGCAGTCCGTAGAAGAGCGCAACCACGCGATGATGCTCGTGCAGTACCGGCTCGACCGGGGCCTGGAGGTCGTGATCCCCGGGATCCCCGCCGTGATCAACGGTTTCGCTGACATCGTCGAACCGATCGCGCTGGCCCTCGCGCAGGAACAGCAGGTCACCGCTCAGATCGAGGCGCTCTTCAAGGCCGCCCGCACCGACGGCGACGCCCTCGGCGAGCAGGCCATGCTCTGGTTCCTCAAGGAGCAGGTCGAGGAGGTCGCCTCCATGTCGACCCTGTTGACCATCGCCAAGCGCGCCAAGGACAACCTGTTCGACATCGAGAACTTCATCGCCCGCGAGCAGGTCGGTGACGCCGGCGGCGACGCCGGCGCGCCCGGAGCCGCCGGCGGCGCGATCTAGCGCCGCGGCGGGGTCGGGCCGGGCGACCTGACAGAATTGGGGCATGGCAACAGCAGTGACCCCTCCCCGCGGCATGCGCGACTTCCTCCCGGCCGACAAGGCCACCCGCGAACGGGCTCTGGGCATCATCCGCTCCAGCTTCGCCGCGCACGGTTTCGACGAGATCGAAACGCCCGTGATGGAGGACACCATCAGGCTTCACTCCGGCCTCGGCGGCGACAACGAGAAGCTCGGCTTCGCCGTCCTCAAGCGCGGAATCGGCCCGGCCGACCTTGTGACGGCCGCCGAGGCCGACGACCTGCTCTCCCTGGCCGACCTGGGCCTGCGCTTCGACCTCACGGTGCCGCTGGCCCGGTTCTACGCCAGCCACCGCGCCGAGCTTCCCACGGTGTTCCGCTCCATCCAGATCGCCCCGGTCTGGCGCGCCGAACGCCCGCAGAAGGGCCGCTACCGCCAGTTCGTGCAGTGCGACATCGACATCATCGGCGAGGCCGGCCCGCTTGCCGAGATCGAACTGATCACCGCCACCGTCGCAGCCCTGGACAACCTGGGCCTGACCGGCTGCTCGATCCGCATCAACGATCGCCGCATCCTCACCGCCATGCTCAGCACCTGGGGCGTGGCCGGCAACCTCACCGAACGCGCCCTGATCACCCTCGACAAGCTCGACAAGATCGGTGTGGACGGCGTCGTCACCGAGCTCGGCGGCCTCGGAATCGACACCACCGGCCTGGCCGACACCCTCGCCGGGTTCAGCGACGCCGGCTGGCCCGACCCGCAGGATGCGCCGGCCTGGCTGGACGCCGCCGCGTACGCCGACCTTTCCGCGCTGCGGGCCGCGCTGCCCGGAGTTGCGCTCGAGTTCGACCCCACCCTGGTGCGCGGGATGGGCTACTACACCGGAACCATCTTCGAGATCAAGCACCCCGACCTGGGCTACTCGCTGGGCGGCGGCGGCCGTTACGACGGCATGATCGGCCGGTTCCTCGGCACCGATGTGCCCGCCTGCGGCTTCTCGATCGGGTTCGAACGCATCGTCGACCTGCTCGCCGGCTCCGACGACGACACCGAGTCCGCCGTCCTGCTCGTTCACGAGAAGGATGCCGACCCGGCCGCCCTCGTCGCGCTCAAGACCGCCCTCGTGGCAGAGGGCCTCCGGGTGCGGCTGGACAAGCGCACCAAGAACCTCAAGGCTCTACTCGAACGGGCCGGTGCCGCGGGTTACGGCCGGTTCGCGTTCGTGACCGATGACTCCGTCGAGCCCGACGACCTGGTCTTCAAGCCGCTGGCCGGCTGAACCGAGCACCCGCTGAACGGTTGATGTTCCGGCGGTGAACGGGACTTCAGTCCTGAGCGGGCCGGCGAACCGGTCACTAGACTGTTCTACGGACTGGAACACAGCGGCGTCTTCCTCAAAATCCACACGGACTTAGAATCCAAAAATCGATACACAGACAGACACAGGAGATAGTTGTGGCTCTTATTGACGCAGTTGTTGCACGCGAAATCCTCGACTCTCGGGGCAACCCGACCGTCGAGGTCGAGGTTCTGCTCGAGGACGGCACGCTGAGCCGTGCCGCCGTACCCTCAGGCGCCTCGACCGGCGCCTTCGAGGCCTACGAGCTGCACGACGGTGACAAGAAGCGTTACCTGGGCAAGGGCGTGCTCAAGGCCGTCGGCTCCGTCACCGACGAGCTCGGCCCGGCCGTCGAGGACCTCGACGCCGCCGACCAGCGCATCATCGACATGGTCCTCAACGAGACCGATGGCACCGTCAACAAGGAGCGCGTCGGCGCCAACGCCATCCTCGGCGTGAGCCTGGCCGTCGCCAAGGCCGCCGCCAGCTCGGCCGACCTGCCCCTCTTCCGCTACCTCGGCGGCCCGAACGCGCACACCCTGCCCGTTCCCATGATGAACATCATCAACGGTGGCTCGCACGCCGACAACGACGTCGACATCCAGGAATTCATGGTTGTCCCGCTCGGCGCCCCCACCTTCAGCGAGGGCCTGCGCTGGGGCGTTGAGGTCTACCACGCCCTCAAGGGCCTGCTGAAGAGCAAGGGCCTCGCGACCGGCCTCGGCGACGAGGGTGGCTTCGCCCCCAACCTGCCCAGCAACCGTGCGGCGCTCGACCTCATCGTCGAAGCCATCACGCTGGCCGGCTACACGCCCGGGACCGACATCGGCCTGGCGCTCGACTGCGCAGCCACCGAGTTCTTCAAGGACGGCGTCTACCACTTCGAGGGCAAGGAACTGACCTCCACCGAGATCGTCGCTTACTACGCCGAACTCCTCGAGGCGTACCCGCTCGTCTCCATCGAAGACCCGCTCGAGGAAGAGGACTGGGAAGGCTACGTCCACCTCACCGCTCAGCTCGGCGACAAGGTTCAGATCGTCGGAGACGACCTGTTCGTCACCAACCCGATCCGCCTGGCCAAGGGCCTCGAGATCAAGGCAGCGAACTCCATCCTCATCAAGGTCAACCAGATCGGCACCCTGACCGAGACGATGGACGCCGTCGCCCTCGCCCAGCGCGCCGGCTACACGACCGTCATCTCGCACCGCTCCGGTGAGACCGAAGACACCTTCATCGCCGACCTCGCGGTCGCCACGGATGCCGGCCAGATCAAGACCGGCGCCCCGGCCCGCAGCGAGCGCGTTGCCAAGTACAACCAGCTCCTGCGCATCGAAGAAGAACTCGGCGAGGCCGCGGTCTACGCCGGCCGTTCCGCGTTCCCGCGTTTCAAGGGCTAATCCCCTCTGAACCACCAGGGCTCCCCGCTCATCGGACATCGTCCGGGGCGGGGAGCCTTTTTTTTGGGGCGTGCGCCACCGCCAGGCTGCGGGTTTGCACAGGATCCGGGTTCGCGGGCCGTGGCGAACGGTGCGGGCCGAAAGATCTGGCACTCTAGAACCGGGGCATTTCTGTGTGCCCCGGCGAGCATCACCCACCGAGCACCCGACGGGAGTCACCGTGACCTTCACCGGTTCTGGCATGACCCCACCGCGCCTGCCCAAACCGCGCCGGGCGAAGCCGCACAGTACCGAGTCCCGCGGAACCGAGCCTCGCGGAACCGAGCCCCGCCGGACCGAGCCCCGCAGGACGAAGCAGAGGGCGGTCAAACTCGCCACAGACGAGACAGCGGTGCGCAGCTGGCTCCGTGGCCTGCGGCTGAGCGGATTCTCCTTCGTGATGATGGGTCTTCTGGTGCTCGCTGTCGTCGTGCTCGCGCCCAGTGTGCGCACCTATGCCGAACAGCGCAAACAGATCGACCAGCTGAGCGACACCGTCGCAGCGCAACAGGATTCGGTCGACGACCTCAAGGCGGAGCGGGAACGGTGGAACGACCGCACCTTCGTGACCACCCAGGCGCGGGACCGGCTCTCCTACGTGCTGCCCGGTGACATCAGTTTTCTCGTGATCAACGACAGCGGAGCCAGCGTCGACGACGCCGCCGACACCGCACCCATCAGTACCGCCATCCAGGACACCGAAGTCGACTGGGTCGACTCCGTCTTCCGATCGGTGATGACATCCGCACTGGCCCCCCAGGAGGCAGCACAATGACCCGACCGCCCTTCGACCCCGCCTCCGAGGCCGACATTGCCACGGTCTCCGCGCAGCTCGGTCGCCCCGCCCGCAACGTGATCGGCATCGCCGCCCGCTGCGCCTGCGGCGCGCCCACCGTCGTGGCCACGGCGCCGCGGCTGGAGGACGGCACCCCGTTCCCCACCCTGTACTACCTATCGCACCCTGCCGCCACGGCCGCGCTGTCGTTCCTGGAAGCCACCCAGGTGATGAACGAGTACAACCAGATGCTCGCCGACGACGAGGACCTGCGCGCCCACTACCGGGCCGCGCACGAAAGCTTCCTGGCCGATCGCGAGATGATCGGCGTGGTCCCCGAGCTCGCCGGCGTCTCCTCCGGCGGGATGCCGGTGCGGGTCAAGTGCCTGCACGCCCTGGCCGCGCACGCCCTGGCGGCCGGTCCCGGCGTCAACCCGATCGGCGACCTGGCCCTGCTGCGGGCCGCCTGGTCGCCCCAGGTGTGCGAGTGCCTGGACTACGCTCCGCCGGCGGTCCCGCCGGCCGACGCGTGACCGGCGCCGCGCGCCGCATCCTCACCGGCGTCGCGATCACCCTCGCGGCAGCCGTCGCGGTCGTGGGCGTCGTCGGCGACACCTCCGTCGCCCGCGCCGACCAGGTACGCGACCTCGAATACTGGCTGAATGATTACGGCTTCAGCCAAGCCTGGACCACCACCAAGGGAGCCGGCGTCACCGTCGCCGTCATCGACACCGGTGTCGACGGCAGCATCACCGAGCTCAACGGCGCCGTCGTCGGCGGCACCGACGTCTCCGGCGTCGGCTCGTCGAACGGCCAGACCCCGGTCGGCGCCGAGAACGAACACGGCACACTGGTGGCATCCCTCCTCGCCGGCCGTGGCACGCCAACCGGCGGCGGCCTGATCGGCGTGGCGCCAGAGGCGTCCATCCTCGCCGTCTCGGTGGCGTTCGGCACCAGTGACGCCGTGCTCAGCAATGACGACCAGATCGCCGCGGGCATCCGGTGGGCCGTCGACAACGGCGCCGACGTGATCAACATGTCACTCACCCGCAACACTCTCGACTGGCCGACCAGTTGGGATGACGCGTTCATGTACGCGTTCGAAAACGACGTCGTGGTTGTCGCTGCGGCCGGCAACAGGGGCAGCGGAACGACCGAGGTCGGCGCCCCCGCCACCATTCCCGGCGTACTCACCGTCGCCGGTGTCGACCAGTCCAAGGAGGCCAGCTTCGACGCCTCCTCGCAGGGCATCACCATCGCCGTTGCCGCGCCCAGCGAGAAGCTCGTCGGTGTCGCGCCCGGCGGCGGCTACATGGAGTGGAACGGCACCAGCGCGGCCGCGCCGATAGTCTCCGGGCTGGTGGCCCTGGTGCGCTCGGCCTACCCGAAGCTGGATGCCACCGAGGTGATGAACCGGATCATCGAGACCGCGAACCCGAACGGGCACACGGTACCGAGCCCGATCTACGGCAACGGCCTGATCGACGCCGCCGCCGCGGTCTCCGCGTACGTGCCGAAGTCCACCTCCGCCACGCCCGCCGAGCTCCTGCAGGAGTGGATCACCCTGCACCGCCGCGCCGACGCCGCGCCGATGACGCCCGCCACACCGGGAACTCCGGTGCCCGTTGTCCCGGATGCCGACCCGCCCCTGCCGGAGCAGAACAGCGCCGCCGGCTGGCTGCCCAGCCCACTCACCCTCACCTATGTCAGCGTGCCGCTCGCCGTCCTGGTGGGTTTTGCTATCCTAGTAACGCTGTTCGGCATTGGGGCCACGCGGCATTTCAAGCGAATTCGTTCTCATCTCTAAACTTTCGCGTATCCAATCCCTGTAGGAGGCCTTCTAATCGTGCCCAAAATTCTCATCGTCGGTGGCGGCTACGCGGGTTTTTATACCGCCTGGAAGCTTGAGAAGTGGTTGCGTCCCGGCGAGGCCGAGGTCACCATGGTCGATCCGCTGCCGTACATGACCTACCAGCCGTTCCTCCCCGAGGTGGCCGCCGGATCCATCGATCCGCGTCACTCGGTCGTGGCCCACCGTCGCCACCTCAAGAAGACCAATGTGCTCACCGCCAAGGTCACCAACGTGAACCACGCGGAAAAGAAGGCCACGATCACGCCGCCGGTCGGCGAACCGTGGGTCTTCGACTACGACATCATCGTGGTCACCGCCGGCGCCGTGTCGCGCACCTTCCCGATTCCCGGGGTCGCGGACCAGGCCATCGGCCTGAAGACCATCGAGGAAGCCGTCGCGATCCGCGACACCGTCCTCACCAACTTCGACAAGGCAGCCCAGCTGCCCGCCGGCCCCGAGCGCGACCGCTTGCTGACCTTCGTGGTCATCGGTGGCGGCTTTGCCGGCATCGAGGTGTTCGCCGAGCTGCGCTCCTTCGCCAGCTCGCTGCTCACCAAGTACCCGCAGATCGCCTTCGAGGACACGCACTTCCACCTCATCGAGGCAATGGGTCGCATCATGCCGGAGGTGAGCGAAACCACCGCGCTGTGGGTCATCAGGAACCTCGCCGAGCGTGGTGCAGAGGTGCACCTGAACACCCAGCTCACCTCTGCCGTCGACGGCAAGATCGAGCTCTCCACCGGGGAGTCCTTCGAGACCGACCTGATCGTCTGGACCGCCGGCGTCATGGCGAACCCCGGCATCGTGCGCAACACCGACCTCCCGGTCGAAGAGCGCGGCCGGTTGCGCGTGCGCGCCGACCTGCGTGTCGGCACCGAGGACGAGATCGTCGTCGACGCCTGGGCCGCCGGTGACATCACCGCGGTTCCCGACCTCTCCGGCGGCGGCGTCGGCGGCTTCTGCGTGCCGAACGCCCAGCACGCCGTGCGCCAGGGCAAGCTCATGGCCAAGAACATCGTCGCGGTCCTCCGCGGTGAGGGCCCCGCGGACTACAACCACAAGAACCTCGGAGCCGTGGCCGGCCTCGGCGTCGGCGTCGGCGCATTCCAGTCCGGCAAATTCGCCCTCAAGGGTTTCCCGGCCTGGATCGCCCACCGCGGCTACCACGGCCTGGCCATGCCGAGCTGGGAGCGCAAGATCCGCGTCGTCGGAGGTTGGGTCCTGAACTTCTTCCTGGGCCGCGACATCGTGTCGCTCGAGGCCGTGCAGACGCCTCGCGCCGTGTTCCAGGAGTTCGCGTCCCGCCCGAAGCCGCCGGCAGCCGCACCCGCGGTCGTCGCCCCGGCCGCGGTGAAGGCCCCGCGAGCACCGCGCAAGGCCCCGGTGAAGAAGCCCGTCGTCGAGGTCGCCGCTGCCGAATCAGGCACGGAGACCATCGCAGCACCGTAAAGTCACCGGTGGATGCCGCACCCCGGTGCGGCATCCGCTCGTGATGCCCGGCTAGACCGGGCGTGCCCCCGTAGCCCAACCGGCAGAGGCAGGCGACTTAAAATCGTCACAGTCTGGGTTCGAATCCCAGCGGGGGCACCAGGAATCACCCGGCGCGGCGCGTCTCAGCGTCGGCCTGGCAGTACGAAGCGCTGCCACGCCCAGGCGGCCACGCTGACCACGGCGAAGCCCGTCGCCACCACCCAGAGCAGCATCGCGGCGCCGGTGCCCGTCCAACGCGGAAGCATGGGCGAGAGCAGCGTGAACAGAGTGAGGAAGGCCGGCACCGTCAGGGCGGCCCAGATCGGCGGCGACCAGGCCAGGATGCTGCGTCCACTCGTATTCCCGATCGGAATGAGCACGAGCACGGCCGAGCCGATCGAGGCCAGCACGACGGTGTTCGCGACCTCAGCGGCCAGGGTGCTGAGGAAACCGTCGGCCGCCGGTAGGGTGCCGACGACCAGCAGCGAGGCCAGTCCCAGGGCGAACAAACTGCCGGCCCGGATGGCGGCCAGCTGGCCCCGTTGGGCCAGGCCGGGCCCCGCGCCAACGACGACGCTGCCCAGCAGGCCGAAGAGCAGGGCGGGCTGTAGCTCGAACAGCCTGGAGGCGAGCGCGGTGACGGCGACGACCGCGAGGTACCGCGGCAGGATCGTCGTGGTCACCTCGATGTGCAGCGCCCTGGACCCCCACCACTGCGGCACCAGGGCGGCTACGGCGTTCACCACCACGAGGGCGAGAACCACGGCCAGCAGCAGCCGGAGATAGGCCGGCGTGGCGGACACCGGGCCAGACAACAGGACGAACACGGCGGCGGCGACGACGGTGCCGCCGTAGGCCACCCAGCGGTTGACCTGCAGGGTCGGGGCGACCTCGAATTCCTCACCGGCGCGGTTGCGGCCGGCGAGCTGGTGGCCGCGAAAGAGCGGCCGGCCGTCTCGCGCCCGGGTGATGGTGCCGGCCAGCAGCCGGGCCGGAATCACGAGCAGCAGCAGGGCTCCCAGCGTGAGCATCGCCGCCTGCAGCCAAGGGAATTGCGCCACGGTCCAGGGCGGGATCACCGCGGTGCTGAACTGGGTGGGGTCGTTCCAGCCGCCTCCTGGCACGGTCAGCTCGGGCGGTGCGGCGGCGTCGCCGTCGTCGGGGGCGGCGGGTAGCGGGCTGGGCGAACCGCTGCCCGGTGTGGCCGTGGGGGTCGCCAGTGCGGTCGCCGTCGGGGCAGGCACGACGGGCGGGGCGGCGGTCGGTGTCGGGGCCGGTGCGGGCGCCGCGGTCACGGCACCGAAGGTCACCCGGATCGCCGAGCTGCCGGGGCTCACATTGCCGGCGGCATCTTGCTGCACTGCGCGCAGGTCGTACGAGCCGTTCGCTATGCCGGACCCTGTGCACGACCAGGTGCCACCGGACACGACGGCGCTGCAGACCGAGTAGGCGCCGGCGAAGACCGTGACGGTGGCCCCGTTCTCGCCCCGCCCGGTGAACGGCCCGGCGGCGGAGGTCAGCGTGGCGTCGGCGGCGGGACTCGTCACGACGGGCGCGGCCGGGGCGTCGACGTCGAAGGTCAGGCTGATCGGATCGCTTGCCGGCGACGACTCCGGGGCGCTGAACGAGGTCTGCTGTGAGGCAGTGATCTGCTGCGCCCCGCTCGACACTGCGCCCTCCAGCAGGCAGGCCCACACCCCGGAGGTGTCGACGGTGAACGAGCAGCTCGCTCCCGCGGCGAGAGTGGCGGTGACGGTGGCGCCGGGATAGCCGGTGCCGCGCACCATCCCGCTCGAGGAGGAATGGCCGGTCGAGCCGCCCGTGACCGTCGGGGCCTGCAGCACCCGTACGGTGTGGACCGCCGCGAGGGCGGAGTCCCCGGGCACCTCCGCCCGCAGGTCGACGGCGGGTCCGCTGGGCAGGACCACTCCGGGGCACTGCCAGGTGGACGACCCGTCGGTGGCGACGGTGCACAGCGGAGCGCCGCCGGTGGGGGAGAGCAGCTGAATGTCGTGTGTGGGGTCACGGGTACCGGAGACGGTGACGCTCCCGGCCACGAAGGCGTTGGCGCCGGGGCTGTCGATGGTGGGCGCGGCGGGGGCGGGCGGAGCCGGCGACTCGGACGGCGTCTCCGCTGGTGGCTCTGACGGCGAGTCTGACTCCGACGGCGCCAGCGAGGCGTCGGGAGTCGTGGTTTCGGCGGGTGCCGGTTCGGTCGCGGTGGCAGGCGCCGTCTCGATCGTGACGGCCATGGCCGGTGGGACCGCACCGGCGAGCGGGCCGATCAGCACGGTGCCGACCAGAGCCGCGAGCAGGATCCCGAACGAGGCCGCCCGCGTGCGTGTGGGTCGCCGAAGACCCCGACCGGTTCGTGTGTTCGACCCGTGCGCGCTGAAACGGCGTGACCTCTGCAATGGACTCCCTCAGACCATTCCATGGGCCATGGCCAGGAATGTCAATGTGGCGCGCCCGACCGAGGAGATCCTGCGCCATAATGTGCACTGGGTCAACTGCCCCACTATTCGACGTTAACGACGCAGGACAAGGTGATCAGGTGACACGCATCCCCGCCGCGGACCGGCGCAGCGCCCTGGTGCGTGCCGCGTTACGGGTCGTCGCCGACCGGGGCGTGGCCCAGGCCACCACTCGAGCCATCGTCGCCGAGGCCGGTATGTCGCTGGCAAGCTTCCACTACGCCTTCCAGAGCCGCGACGAGCTGATGGTCGAACTCATCAGGTACGTCGTGGCTGAGGAAGCCACCGCCGTGCTACCTGAGCCGTCCAGCACGGAATCGCAGGGTCAGGACGACATCCAGTCGCTGCGGCAGATCCTGCGCGACGGACTGCAACGCTACGCCGATCACATGAGCCGCGACCCCCTGAGAGAGAAGGCCATGCTCGAACTCACCCAGTACGCCCTCAGGTCCCCGGAGTTGCGCCACCTCGCCGTGGCCCAGTACGAGCGCTACCACGCCCTCGCGGCCGAGGCGCTGGACACCGCGGCCCGGCGGAGCGGCTCGGTCTGGCTGCATCCCGTCGGCGAGGTGGCCCGCCTTCTCGTCTCCCTCACCGACGGCCTCACCATCGCCTGGCTGGTGGATCGGAATGACACCGCCACCGCCACCCTGCTCGATTTCGCCGCGGACTCCGTCGCCGCGCTGGGCCGGCCCGCATGAGCCTCGACCTCTCACCGCGGCCGACCGGTCCGGCTGCCACGCCCTGGCTCGACCCGCAGCAGTACTGGCCGGACCTGACCGAGGCCACCCGGGGCCTGGACACCCCCGTGGGGGCGCTGCACCTCGGGGCCCTGCGGCACAACACCCACGACATGCTCGGCCGCGCCCAGGGCACCCCGATCCGGGTGGCCAGCAAGTCGCTGCGGGTACGCGGCGTGCTCGACGCCGTGCTCGCCCTGCCCGGCTACCGCGGCATTCTCGCCTTCACCCTGGCCGAGGCCCTCTGGCTCGCCCAGACCCACGACGACATCGTGGTCGGCTACCCCAGCGTCGACAGGGCGGCGCTTCACACGCTGGCCCGCTC
The DNA here is from genome assembly GCF_004402745.1 of Cryobacterium sp. TMN-39-2. NCBI lineage: Bacteria > Bacillati > Actinomycetota > Actinomycetes > Micrococcales > Microbacteriaceae > Cryobacterium > Cryobacterium sp. TMN-39-2. The sequence continues at coordinate 193,593 of NZ_SOFX01000020.1, read as the reverse complement.
GGCCGACCTGGCCGCCCGAGTGACCCTGATGGTGGACTCGATCGACCACCTCGACATCGTCGACGCCGTGCTCGCGCCGTCGCAGCGTGAACGCATCCGGGTCTGCCTCGAACTGGACGCGTCCTGGAACGCGCCGGTGCTCGGCCACCTGGGGGTGTGGCGCTCGCCCGTGCACACGCCGGAGGACGCCAGGGCCCTGGCCCTGGCCATCGTCTCCAGGCCCGGCTTCGAGCTGGTCGGGCTGATGGCGTATGAGGCGCAGATCGCCGGTCTCGGCGACAGGCCCCCTGGCCACCCCGTGCAGGGCGGGCTGAACCGGTGGGTGCGCAACAGGTCGATCGTCGACATCACGGCCCGGCGCGCCGCGGCGGTCGCCGCGGTGCGGCAGGTCGCCGACCTGGAATTCGTCAACGGCGGCGGCACCGGCTCGCTGGAGAGCACCCACGCCGACACTTCGGTGACCGACATCGCGGCCGGGAGCGGCTTTTTCGGCGGCCACCTGTTCGACAGCTACTCGGGCTTCCGGCCGGCACCGGCCGCCGCCTTCGCCCTGTCGGTTGTGCGGAAGCCCACCGCGCAGACGGCGGCCTTGCTCGGCGGCGGCTGGATCGCCTCCGGTCCGCCGGGGGCGGATCGCTCACCGCGCCTGGTCTGGCCGGAGGGTCTGAGCCTGGTGCCGCGCGAGATGGCGGGGGAGGTGCAGTCACCGGTCACCGGTTCTGCCGCCGCCGCCCTGCGGGTCGGCGAGCGTGTCTGGCTGCGGCACACCAAGTCCGGCGAACTCAGCGAACATCTCAACGAATTCGCGCTGGTCGAGGACGGTATCGTGGTCGACATGCTGCCGACCTACCGAGGCGAAGGCAAGGCCTTCCTGTGACGGCCAGCGGCGCCCGCTGGCAGAACTGGGCGCGCAGCGAGTCCGTCGTGTCGGTCAGGGTGGAGCGGCCGACCAGCGCGGCCGCCACGCAGCGCGCCGTGCTCGCCGCCGTGAAATCGGGCGTCAGGATCAAGGCCGTCGGTTCCGGACACAGTTTCTCGGGCATCGCGGTCTCGCCCGGCGTGCAACTGGACCTGGCCTGGGGCGGGTTGATCGACGTCGACGAGGCCACGGCCAGGGTGACCATCGCCGCCGGCACCCGCCTGCACCAACTGCCCGCGCTGCTGGCCCCCTACGGGCTCGCCCTGGAGAATATGGGCGACATCGACAGGCAGACCATCGCCGGAGCCACCTCGACCGGCACGCACGGCACCGGCGGCGCCTTCGCCGGCCTCGCCGCCCAGATCGTCGCCGTGACGCTGGTCACCGGCGACGGTTCGGTGCTGCGCGTCACCGAGACCGAGAATCCCGAGCTGCTACCCGCGGTGCGACTGGGGCTCGGCGCCCTGGGCATCCTCGTGGACCTCACCATCCAGTGCGTGCCGGCCTTTCTCCTGCACGCCGTCGACGCACCGGAGCCGTTCGAGGCCGTTCTGGACGGCTACCTCGAGCGCAGCACCTCGGCCGACCACTTCGAGTTCTACTGGTTCCCGCACACCGAGACCGCCCTCACCAAGACCAACACCCGGCTGCCGCCGCGCACCGGCCGGGACCCGCTGGGCCGGCTGAACCGCTGGGTCGACGACGAACTGCTCGGCAACGCGGTGTTCCGCGCCACCTGCGCGGCGGGAGTGGTCCTGCCGCCGCTGGTGCCCAGGGTCAACCGCCTCGTGGAACGGCTCACCGGCCGCCGCGACGTCACCGACCACTCGCATCGGGTTTACGTCACGAACCGCACCGTGCGATTCCACGAGATGGAGTACGCGCTGCCGCGCCAGGCGGTGCCGGACGCGCTCCGCGAGGTGCGCGCCCTCATCCAGAAGCGCGGCTGGCGCATCTCCTTCCCCCTCGAAGTGCGCTCGAGCGCGGCCGACGATATCTGGCTCTCCACCGGCTACGGACGAGACACCGGCTACATCGCCGTGCACAGGTACTTCCGCGAGAACCCGCAGAAGTACTTCGCCGACGTCGAGGCGATTATGCGCGCGCACGACGGTCGCCCACACTGGGGGAAGATGCACAACCTGGACGCGGACACGCTCCGCCAGGTCTACCCGCGCTTCGACGACTTCCTCGCCGTGCGGGACCGGCTCGACCCGGAGCGTCGATTCACCAACCGTTACCTGGAAAGAGTTCTTGGGCCATGAGCAGCAACACCCCGGCGTCCCGCGCCTGGCAGCACCGGGCCGCCGAACTGGGCGATCGGCTCCCCACCGGTTTTCAGATAGGCACGGCCACCTCGGCCTTCCAGATCGAAGGCGGCGCGCGTGACGGCGGCCGCGGCGAATCCCATTGGGATGCCTTCACCCGCGAGCCCGGCCGCATCCTGGACGGCCAGAACGCGTCGGTCGCCGCCGACCACATCGGCAAGCTGACCGAGGACGTCACCCTGCTGCGGGAGTTGGGCGCAGACAGCTATCGGTTCTCCTTCGCCTGGCCGCGCCTGCAACCCGACGGTCGTGGGACGCTGAACCGGTCGGGTCTGGCGTTCTACGACAGGCTGCTCGATCAGCTGCTCGGCAACGGCATCAGCCCGATGGCAACCCTGTCGCACTGGGACACCCCCGCTGCGCTCCGTGGCGGCTGGCTGAACCGTGACACCGCGATGAGATTCGGCGATTACGCCCACGAGATGGGTGCGGTCTTCGGCGACCGCATCGACCGGTGGGTCACCATCGCCGACCCGGCGACGGTGATGTTCAACGGCTACATGATCGGCGTGCACGCCCCGGGCCAGGCCCTCTTGTTCGACGCGTTACCGGCCGGCCACCACCAGCTGCTCGGTCACGGCCTCGCCGTGCAGGGGCTGCGCGCCGCCGACGTGCGCGGCGGGATCGGCCTCGCCAATGTGCACTCGCCGGTGCAGAGCGCCACCGACCGGGAGGCCGACCGCGACGCCGCGGCCCTCTACGACCTGCTGCGCAACCGGCTCTTCGCCGATCCGGTGCTGCTCGGCCGCTACCCAGACCCCGTCGGGGTGTTCGAGAACGAGCTGCGCTACCTGCACGAGATCGAACCCGACGACCTGCGCACGATCCACCAGCCGCTGGACTTCTACGGCGTGGAGTACTTCCAGCCCAGCCGGGTGGCGGCCGGAGCGGCCAAACCGGTACGCGCGCCCGAGGACCGTCCCGCTGAGGAACGCCCGATGAGCAGCCGGTTGCCGTTCCACCTGACCGAGTTCCGCGAGCATCCGGTCACCGGGTTCGGCTGGCCGAACGCACCCGAGTACCTGCCGGTGCTGCTGGCCGAATTGCAGGACCGCTACGGCGAGGCCCTGCCGCCGGTCTACCTCACCGCGGGTGGCGCGAGCTATCCCGACACAGCGGATGTCCGTGGCGCGGTGACCGACCTGGCCCGCATCGACTACCTGGCCGAGCACCTCGTGGCGGCCGTGGACGCCGTCGCGCCCGGCGGACCGGCCGAGGGGGTTGACCTTCGCGGCTACCTGATCTGGTCGCTGCTGGACGGCTTCGAATGGGCGGCCGGCTACACCCAACGCTTCGGCCTGGTCCACGTGGACTTCACCGACCCCGCCCGGAAGCGCACCCCCAAACTCTCCTACCGCTGGCTCCAGGAAGTCCTCAGCGCAAGATAGGTTCGCGAGGTGTGAGACAAGCCCCGAAAACCGGCCCGGATGGGTGCTTTTCTCACACTTCGCGGACCCGGGCGGGATGATTCCTTGGAGTGTGATGGGAAGCACATGGGAGCCCCAGCGGGCTTCGTTATGATGGGGCTCGAACACGTATCGCCCAGGTCAAATCGCAAGGAGACGCTGCCATGGAATGGCTCATCCCGGTCCTCATCGTCGTCGCACTCGTTGCGATCGCGGGTATCTACCTGTGGGCGACCTACAACTCGCTCATCACCCTCAAGGTGCGGGTGGATGAAGCGTGGAGCGACATCACTGTGCAGCTCAAGCGTCGTGCCGACCTCATCCCCAATCTGATCGAAACCGTCAAGGGCTACGCGGCTCACGAGAAGTCGGTTTTCGAGAACGTGACCAAGGCGCGCGCCGAGACTCTCTCCGCGCAGGGCCCGGTGGACGCCGCCGCGGCCGAGAACCACATGCAGACGGCCCTGAAGAGCATCTTCGCGGTCGCCGAGGCGTACCCGCAGCTGCAGGCCAGCCAGAACTACCTGCAGTTGCAGGGCGAGCTGGTCGACACCGAAGACAAGATCCAGGCCTCCCGCCGGTTCTACAACGGTGGCGTGCGCGAGCTGAACACCAAGATCCAGGTCTTCCCGAACCACCTGTTCGCGAAAAACCTCGGCTTCAGCCAGCGCGAGTTCTTCGAGGTCAGCGACTCCGCGGCCATCGCCGAACCGCCTCGCGTGCAGTTCTAGCCGCCACACCTGTAACCGCAGCCCCGAAGAGGACCCATGTACAGCGCGATCGCGCGTAACAAGCGCAACACCGTCTTCATCATTGTGCTGTTCGTGGTGATCATCTCCGGGCTCGGCTGGCTTGCCGGTCTTGCCTACGGCGTACAGGGTCCCGGCGTGCTCATCCTCACCCTGGTGATCGCCGGCGGTTACGCGCTGATCCAGTACTTCGCGGCCGGTCGGCAGTCGATCGCCATGAGCGGGGGCATCCGGGTGAACAGCGTCACCGATCACCCCCGGCTCTGGCGCATCGTGGAGAACCTGTCGATCACCACGGGCACGCCGATGCCCGAGGTGTACATCATCAACGACCCGGCGCCCAACGCCTTCGCCACCGGCCGGGACCCCAAACACGCCATCGTGGCCGCCACCACCGGTCTGCTCGACATCATGGACGACGCCGAACTGGAGGGCGTCATGGCCCACGAGATCGGGCACGTGCGCAACTACGACATCCGCGTCTCGATGATCGTGTTCGGCCTGGTCGTGGCCGTCGGTTTCATCTCCGACATCTTCCTGCGAATGGCGTTCTTCGGCCGCGGCAACAACAACAACGGCAACCCGATCGTGCTGGTGTTCGGCCTGGTCGCCATGATCGTGGCCCCGCTGATTGCCTCGGTCGTGCAACTGGCCGTGTCGCGGCAGCGCGAGTACCTGGCGGATGCCACCGGCGCCCTGACCACCCGTCAGCCGGATGCCCTGGCCAGCGCCCTGGCCAAGCTGGGCGAGTACGGCCGCCCGATGCGCAAGCAGAACACCTCGATGGCGCACCTGTGGATCGCCGACCCGCTCAAACCCGGCGTGATGGACAAGCTCTTCGCCACCCACCCGCCACTGACCGAGCGCATCGAGCGACTGCACGCGATGGGCAGCACCTTCTAAGGCCTAGATCTCAGGCGCTAGATCCCAGGCGCTAGATCTCCGCGGCGAGAGCGGCCGCGAGGTTGCCGCGGGGGACCACCTCGATGTCGGACAGACCCTGCCAGGCCGCGGTGCTCCGCAGCACCTCGGCCAGGCGTGCGGCGGTGTCGGCGGGCGCGGTGGGCTCGGCCCAGCTGGCCTGCACCCGCAGCACCCCGGCCTGCCTGTCGTTCTTGAGGTCGACACGGCCCACGATGGTGTCGCCGAGCAGCACCGGCAGCACGTAGTAGCCGAATTGCCGTTTCTCCTGGGGGGTGTAGATCTCGATGCGGTAGCGGAAGCCGAACAGTCGTAGCGCCCGCGCCCGTTCCCAGACCACAGGGTCGAACGGGCTGAGTACCGCCGCGGCGTCCAGCCGGCGGGGCAGCCGGGCGTCCCGGTGCAACCAGGCGGTGCCGGCGGCCCCGCCCCGGCCCCAACCGGGAACCTCGACCGGAATCAGCTCACCCGCATCCTCGAGCTCGGCGATGGCGGCGCGGGCGGGTTCGGTGCGCAACCGGAAGTAGTCGGCCAGGTCTTTCACAGTGCCGATGCCGTGGGCCCGGGCCGCCTGCGCGATGAGCGCACGGTGCGCGTCGGCGGCCGGCACCTCGCGGTCGAGCAGCGCGGTCGGGAAGACCTGCTCGGGCAACGCGTAGACCCTCTCGAACCGTTGGCGGCCGCCGCTGACCACGTCGCCCCAGCGGAACAGCGTCTCCAGGCCGATCTTCACATCCGACCAGCCCCACCAGGGGCCGCTGCGTTTGTTGGCGTCGTGCTCGATCGCGCTGGCGCGCATGGGGCCGTTGGCGGCCAGCTCGGCCCGCAGCCAGGCCAGCATGGGGGCGTTCTCCTGCGACCAGTGGGTGTCGTCGGCGGCGGCCTTGTCCCTGTACGCCTGCATCCGCCAGCGGAACAGCGGCCAGTCATCCACCGGGATCAGCGACGCCTCGTGCACCCAGTACTCGGTGAGCCGCGGCTTGGCGCCGGTGCTCAACCTGTCGAGCTGGGCCTTGTCGTAGGGGCCGAGACGGCTGAACGCCGGCACGTAGTGGCTGCGTTCGAAGACGTTCACCGAGTCGATTTGCAGCAATCCGAGCCGCTCCACGAGGGCGCCGAGCTGGCGGATGCCTGGAGTGGGCGCGGCCGGGCGGCCGAAGCCCTGCGCGGCGAGGGCGACACGGCGGGCGAGGGCGGGCGAGATCGTCTGGAGCACGCCTCGACCCTACCGGCGGCCGGCGACATCCGACGTTCACGCCGCGTTCAACCCTGCGGTGTGCCTGCGCAACCCGCCGCTTCTAGTCTCGCAGCGACCGGTACAGCCGGTCATCACCCTGCTCTCTCATACGGAGGACCCTTGCTTACCACCCGCACCCTGGCCGCTTCCCTCGCCGCGACAGCCATCGTCGCTCTCACCCTCACGGGCTGCGCGAGCGGCACCGCCGAGGCGACCGGCACCGACGGTTCCGTCGACGCGGCCACCGCCACCAGCATCTCCGCCTTCGGCGACCTGGCCGGCCTCGAGGCCGCCGCCATCGAGGAGGGCGCCCTGAACGTCATCGCCCTCCCGCGGGACTGGGCCAACTACGGCGCTGTTCTGGACCTCTTCGCCGAGAAGTACCCCGAGATCACCATCACCGAGGCCGCCCCTGACGGCTCCAGCGCCGAGGAAATCCAGGCCGCCGAGAACCTGGCCGGCCAGGACACCGCCCCCGACGTCTTCGACCTGGGCCTGGCCGTTGCCCTGGCCAACACCGACCAGTTCGCCCCCTACCAGGTGGCCACCTGGTCCGACATCCCCGACGCGCTGAAGGAAGAGAGCGGCCTGTACGTGGGTGACTACGGCGGATACATGGCTGTGGGCTACGACCCCGACGCCGTTCCCGCACCCGAGTCGTTGGCCGACCTGCTCGGCGCCGACTACAAGGGCAAGGTCGCCATCAACGGCGACCCGACCCAGGCCGGAGCGGCTTTCGCCGCCGTCGGCATGGCCGCCGTCCAGAACGACGGCTCGGTGGACGACTTCCAGGCCGGCATCGACTTCTTCAGTGACCTCAACGCCGCCGGCAACTTCGTGAAGGTCGACCCGACCCCCGCCACCATCGCCTCGGGCGAGACCCCCGTCGTCTTCGACTGGGACTACCTCAACGTCGGCTACGGCGCCCAGCTGGAGGGTGAGCGCAACTGGGAGGTCGTGGTCTTCCCCGGCACCGGCTACGCCGGCTACTACAACCAGGCGATCAACGTGGATGCGCCGCACCCGGCCGCCGCGCGCCTCTGGCAGGAATTCCTCTACAGCGACGAAGCGCAGAACCTCTGGCTCGAAGGAGGCGCCCGCCCGGCGCGCGCCGACGCCATGGCCGCGGAAGGCACCATCGACGCCGATCTGTTCGACGCCCTGCCCGCCGTGCCGGACACCACAGTGGTCCCGACCGCCGCGCAGAGCGAAGCCGCGGCAACGCTGCTCGGCGAAAAGTGGGCCGCGGCTGTCCAGTAGGTTCCGTGTGCCGGCAGCAGCCTTCGGGCTGCTGCCGTTCGCGGTTTATGTGCTGCTCTTCCTGGCCCTGCCGACCCTGATCGCCGTCGGCACCGGCTTCATCGGCAACGACGGCGGTTTCACCCTCGACACCGTCGCCGCGCTCGGCGACCCCGTGGTGCTGGCCGCCTTCGGCAGCTCGATCTGGTTGTCGGCGCTGACCGCGATCATCGGCGCCGTCGTGGGCGCCCTGGTCTGTTACGCCCTGCTCGGCGCCCGCCCGGACGGGGCGTTGCGCTCCACCGTCGATTCCCTCAGCAGCGTCATCGCCCAGTTCGGCGGCGCCATGCTCGCCTTCGCGTTCACCGCGACCATCGGCATCCAGGGCATGGTCACCCTGCTGCTGCAGGAGCGTCTGGGCATCGACATCTTCGCCGACGGGGTCTGGCTCTACGAACTGCCCGGCCTTGTGCTGCCGTACATCTACTTTCAAGTGCCCCTGATGATCATCACCTTCATGCCGGCGCTCGCGTCGCTCAAGCCGACCTGGGCGGAAGCCAACGCCACCCTCGGCGGCAGCACGCGCACCTACTGGCTGCGCATCGGCCTGCCGGTGCTGGCGCCGTCATTCCTGGGCGGCCTGCTGCTCCTGTTCGCCAACGCGTTCTCCTCGTACGCCACCGCCGCCACCCTCACCAGCCAGGGCGCGCAGATCGTGCCGCTGCAGATCCGGTCGGCGCTGACCAGCGAGACCATGCTCGGCCGGGAGAACCTCGCCGGTGCGCTGGCGCTGGGCATGATCCTGGTGATGACCGTCGTGATGTTCGGCTACTCCAAGCTGGCGTCCCGCGCCGCGAGGTGGCAGCGATGACGGCGGGTCTCCGGTCGGTGCGCGGCGTCGCGCACGCGCCCGGTCGGCTCACCCGGCTGCTGATCCTCGGCGGGGTCGGCCTGGTCTTCGCGGTGCCGATCCTCGCGATGATCGAGTTCACCCTGCGACGCGGCCTGGTCGGCGGCTACGACTTCCAGCGCTGGATCGAGCTGTTCCAGAACGGGCTGACCGGCGAGTACGCCCCGGTTCTGGTCGCCCTCGGCAACTCGGTGGGTCTGGCCGTCGGCACCGTCGTGATCGTGCTGGTGCTGCTGGTGCCGACGATGCTGCTCGTGCACATCCGGTTCCCCCGGCTGCGCCGCACGCTGGAGATCGTGTGCATCCTGCCCATCTCCATCCCCGCGATCGTGCTCGTGGTGGGCCTGGCCCCGGTGTTCAGCGTGCTGGCCCGGTTCGCGGGCAGCGGCGTCTGGACGCTGGCATTCGCGTACGGTATCACCGTGCTGCCGTTCGCCTACCGGGCGATCCAGGCCAACCTCGATGGTGTGGACGTGCGCACGCTCAGCGAGGCGGCGCGCACCCTCGGTGCCGGCTGGGCCAGTGTGCTGGTGCGGGTGCTCGTGCCGAACCTCCGCCGCGGCATCCTGGCCGGCGCGTTCATCGCCGTGGCCGTGGTGCTGGGCGAGTTCACCATCGCGTCGCTACTGAGCCGGGTCAACCTGCAGACCGCGCTCGTCGTGGTCAGTAAGAACGACCCGTACAGCGCCGTGATCCTCTCGCTGCTTGCACTGTTCGCGGCGTTCCTGCTGTTGCTGGCCATCGGCCGGCTCGGCACCGAACGTCGCCGGCCGGCCCGCACCCCGACCACCCTCACCCCGACCACCCCGACCTCCGGCGGAGACCAGTCATGAGTCACATCCAAACGCCCCCAGTTCAGCAGAAGACCGTCGTCGAGTTCGCCGGCGTGGCCAAGCGCTACGGCAGCCACCTGGCGCTGACCGAGTTCGACCTCACCCTGCAGCCCGGCGAACTCGTGGCCCTGCTCGGCCCCAGCGGCAGCGGCAAGACCACGGCGCTGCGGGTGCTGGCTGGCCTGGAGAGCTGCGACGACGGACGCATCCTGATCAACGGCGACGACGTCTCCGGGCTGCCGACCAGCCGCCGCGACATGGGCATGGTGTTCCAGTCCTACTCGCTGTTCCCGCACCTGAGCGCCGGCGAGAACGTCGAATTCGGACTGCGAATGCGCCGGGTGCCGGCCGCCGAGCGCCGCGAACGGGCGGCGGCGGCCCTGGCCCTGGTCGGCCTGGACGCCCACTACGGCCGGTTCGCGCACGAACTCTCCGGCGGCCAGCAGCAGCGGGTGGCCCTGGCCAGGGCGCTGGTCACCCGGCCCCGGGTGCTGCTGCTCGACGAACCGCTCTCGGCGCTGGACGCCAAGGTGCGGGTGCAGCTGCGCGATGAGATCCGGCGCATCCAGACCGAACTGGGCATCACCACCCTCTTCGTGACGCACGACCAGGACGAGGCCCTCGCCGTCGCCGACAGGGTCGCGGTGATGCGGGACGGCCGGATCGAGCAGGTGGGCACGCCGGAGGAGCTCTACACCAGGCCGGCGACGCCGTTCATCGCGGATTTCGTGGGGCTGAGCAACCGGCTGCCCGGAGCGGTGCGGCACGGCTTCGCCGAGGTGCACGGGGTGGTCCTGCCGCTGCTGGACCCGTCCCACGCGGATGGGCCGGTGCGGGTCTTCGTGCGTCCAGAGGACCTGACGCTGGTCACGGCCGGGACGCCAGGCGATGCTCTGGCAGGCATGAGCCTGGCCGGCACCGTGCTGGTCTCCAGCTTCCTCGGCTCGTTGCGCCGCACCAGCGTGCAACTCGAGCAGGGCGGCACCGTCGTGGTGCAACACGACGTCCGCGACCGCCATCAGGTGGGCGAGAGCGTGCTGGTGCGCTTTGCCGGCGCACCCGTCCCGGTGGAAGCTGTGCAGGACCTCGCCGCCGCGCTCCCACGCCGTCCTAGACTGGTTCGGTGAGCACACCCACGGGAAGTCCCGGCTGGTTCGGCCGCCGGCGTAAACTCCGAACGACCCCCTCGACCGCGCCTATCACGGCGGTCCTCACGCCGGTGCAGCCGGAGACCAACGGCGTGGACGAGAACATCCCGGCGGGCATCCGCCTGGCCGGCGCGTGGGCGTGGCGTCTTCTCGTGATCGCCGCCGTGATCGCCGTGCTGCTGTACCTCATCGTGCAGCTGCGCTTCATCGTGATCCCGCTGCTCGTGGCGGTGCTGGTGTCCGCCCTGCTCGTACCGCTGGTTGGCTTCCTCACCCGGCATCACTGGCCCAAGGGGCTCGCCGTCGCGGCGGCTCTGGTCGGCACCCTCGCGGTGATCGCCGGTCTCGTGACGCTGGCCGTCACGCAGATCGCCGCCGGTTCGGTGGGGCTGAGCGCCCGGTTCGCGGCGTCGTACGCGAACCTCAAGGAGGTCCTGGCGGCGTCGCCGTTGCAGCTGAGCAACGCAGAGATCAATGGCTATCTCAGCCAGGCCGTCGACGCCCTCCAGGCCGACAGCCAGATCTTCATCAGCGGCGCCCTGTCGCTGGGGTCGTCGCTGGGGCACCTGGCCACGGGTGCGCTCCTCACCCTGTTCAGTCTGCTGTTCATCCTCATCGACGGTAAGGGCATCTGGAACTGGATCGTCCGGATCTTCCCCCGCCGGGCGCGACCTGCCGTCGCCGGAGCCGGCGCGGCCGGCTGGACGACCCTGGGCAACTTCGCCAGGGTGCAGATCCTGGTCGCCACGATCGACGCGATCGGCATCGGCGCCGGAGCCGCGATCCTGGGCGTGCCGATGGCCATCCCGATCGGCGTGCTGGTGTTCCTGGGCTCGTTCGTCCCGATCGTCGGCGCCGTGGCCACGGGCGCCGTGGCCGTGCTGATAGCGCTGATCTTCAACGACTGGTTCGTGGCCCTGCTGATGCTCGGGGTGGTGCTGCTCGTGCAGCAGATCGAAGGCCATGTGCTGCAGCCGTTGATCATGGGCACCGCCGTCAAGGTGCATCCGCTCGGCGTGGTGCTGGTCGTGGCGGCCGGTGCGCTGCTGGCCGGCATCCCCGGCGCCCTGTTCGCGGTTCCCGTCGCTGCCGTGCTGAACGTTATGATCAGCTACATCCATAGCGGTGCCTGGCGCGGGGGAGTGCCGCCGGCCGGCGCTGCACCCGGCTCCATTCTGTGGCAGACGATTCCGCAGCGGCCGGGCTTCCGGCCGCAGCGCACAGTCGCCGTCACCGAGAGCAGAGTAAGAGAGACCCGTCCATGACAGACACCCCCGCAGTTCTCGCCGGCGCAGCCCGTGCCGACACAACCTTGGCCGGCCCCACCCTCGACGACTTCGAGACCGCCCGCACCGTGGTGTCGCGGGTGGCCGATGTCACGCCGATGGAAAGCTCCCGCTACCTCTCGGCGATCCTCGGTGCACCGGTCTTCCTCAAGTGCGAGAACCTGCAGCGCACCGGATCGTACAAGATCCGCGGCGCGTACCACCGGCTGTCCAAGCTCACCGACGAGGAGAAGGCTCGCGGCGTCGTCGCCGCCTCCGCCGGCAACCACGCCCAGGGGGTGGCGTTCGCCGCCAGAGAGCTCGGCATCGAGGCGACCATCTTCATGCCCGTCGGCGTCGCGCTGCCCAAGCTGCAGGCCACTCGCGACTACGGCGCCCAGGTGATCCTGCGCGGGCACACGGTCGCGGAGCCGCTCCTGGCCGCTGCCGAGTACGCCCGCGAGACCGGCGCGGTCCTGATTCCCCCGTTCGACCACCCGGATGTGGTGGCCGGCGCCGGCACCCTCGGCCTCGAGGTCCTCGACCAGATGCCCGACCTCGAGACCGTGATCGTGCCGATCGGCGGCGGCGGGCTCACCTCCGGCATGGCCAGTGTGCTCAAGCAGTACTCGGCACGGCACAACCGTCGGATCCGGGTCATCGGGGTGCAGTCAGAGAACGCGGCGGCGTATCCGCCGTCCATCGCCGCGGGGGAGGCCCTCGCCATCGACATCACCCCGACCATGGCCGACGGCATCGCCGTGGCCAAGCCGGGCCTGCTGAACTTCGCCATCATCCGCGACGCCGTCGACGAGATCGTCACCGTCAGCGAGGACGACATGGCCAGGGCGATCCTGGTGCTCCTCGAGCGGGCCAAGCTCGTCGTCGAGCCGGCCGGAGCCGTCTCGGTCGCCGCCATCCTGGCCGGCAAGATCACGAACACCGGCCGCACCGTTGCGGTGCTCTCGGGCGGCAACATCGACCCGTTGCTCATGCAGCGCGTGATCAGCCACGGCCTGGCTGCATCCGGCCGGTACCTCAAGCTGCGGATCATGCTGCCCGACCGTCCCGGCCAGCTCGCCCGGATCTCCGAGCTGCTCGCGGAGGCGCACGCCAACGTCATCGAGGTCCTGCACACCCGCCACGGCGCCGGCCTGCAGATCAGCGAGGTCGAGCTGGACATCAGCGTCGAGACCCGCGGCCCCGAACACCGCCAGCACGTCGTCGACACCCTGCGCGCCGCCGGGTACGATCCCCGCACCGACTAGACCGGGCACACAAAAACGGCCGGCTGCGTGAGCAGCCGGCCGTTCGTGTCAACAGGGGCAGTTAGCCGGTGAAAGTCTCCACGAGGTGGATCTCCACGGCGATCTGCTTGCCGTTGGGGGTCTCGTAGCTCGTCTTCGCGCCGACCTTGAGCCCGATGATGGCTTCGCCCAGGGGGCTCTTCTCGCTGTACACGTCCAGGTCGCTGTCGCCGGCGATCTCCCGGCTGCCGATGAGGAACCGGCTCTCGTCACCGGCGATGGTGGCGGTGATGACGGTTCCGGGCTCGACGACGCCCTTGCTCTCGGGGGCGTGGCCCACCTCTGCGGTGCGCAGCAGCAGGGTGAGGGTGCGGATGCGCGCCTCCATCTTGCCCTGCTCCTCCTTGGCCGCGTGGTAGCCGGCGTTCTCCTTGAGGTCGCCCTCCGACCGCGCGGACTCGATCTTGTTGGCGATGTCCACCCGAGCAACAGTGCTGAGAGTGTCCAGCTCCGCAGCGAGGCGGTCATAGGCCTCCTGGGTTAGCCAGGTGACCGAGGTTTCGGTAGTCATGGTTCTCTCCTTCTCGTGCTGATCGGTGGTGCGCCGGCAGATAGTGCGCCGATGGTGCCGCAGGAAGCGGCCGTTCGTCGCTGGGCAGGTCACGGCCTGACACGTCACGTCCTAGAACATCGCGGCCTAGTACGTCACGACATACAGCGGACGCCCCGACTTCTGTCAGGGCGAATACATCAGTCTAGGTCAACCAGCAGCGGTAAATCAATCCGGTGTTGCTCAACTCGGTCGTCTTCACGATCTCGGTGAACGAGCGGGTGTAGTCGGCGGACGGCGCCAGATCGATGACCTTCCAGCCCACCACGGTGAACGACTCGTTGAGCGCTTGCACAGCGCAGCTGGCGGCGTTCTCCGGGGGCAGCGACACCTCGAAGGTCACGCTGATGCTGTTCTCGTCGATGATCTGGTGCCTGGTGTCCCTGGCTTCGATCTCCGGGCCCGCGCCGTCCAGGCCGGCCCAGACGACCCATCCGGTGAGGATCAGGGCGAAGAGGCCGGCAACGACCCACAGCACCCGGCGGTCGCGGCGGGTGCTTCCGGGGGTTCGCCCATAGCGTTCGTCGAGGTTGCTGCTCACGGCCACTCAGACTCCACACTCACGGTTCAACGATTAGGCTTGTACCTTAGGTTAGCTGGCATTTCTGAGGAGTTTCATGACCCTGCGGCTCTTGGCAGTGCACGCCCATCCCGACGACGAGTCGAGCAAGGGCGCCGCGACGTACGCGTACTACCGAAGCCTCGGCGCCGAGGTTCTCATCGTGAGCTGCACGGGCGGTGAACGCGGCAGCATCCTCAACGAGGACCTGGCCGACGTGGCCATGGCCGAGCGCGACCTCGCCGGCCTCCGCCGCCTGGAGATGGCGGCGGCCCAGCAGACGATGGGCATCCAACACCTGTGGCTGGGCTACCAGGACTCCGGCATGGCCGACGACGGCGGGGTGCCCAAGAACTCCTTCGCCGACGTGCCGCTGGAGTACTCGGCCGAACCACTGGTGCGCATCATCCGCGATTTCCGTCCCCAGGTGCTCATCACCTACGACGAGAACGGCGGCTACCCGCACCCCGATCACATTCGCTGCCACCAGGTCTCTGTCGAGGCGTTCCGCGCCGCGGCCGACGCCGACCGGTATCCCGATGCCGGCGCGCCGTGGCAGATCGACAAGCTGTACTACGACCGCATCTTCAACCTCGAGCGCATGGACGCCATGTACCTCGAGCTCAGCATCACCGAACCGGACTCCGATCTGCTCGAACCGCTGGCCAGCGCCAGGGAACGGATGAGCGAGTACCCGAACCTGGCCACGACGCACGTGCCGATCGGGGACTTCCTGGAGGTGCGCGATGATGCCTTGCGGTCACACGCCAGCCAGGTGTCGCCGACGAGCAGTTTCTTTTTCTGGCCCAACGACATGGTGCGCAAGGCCTGGCCCTACGAGGACTTCCAACTCGTCGAATCGAAAGTTGACACGAACATGCCCGAATCCGATCTTTTCAGTGGTGTGAGGGACGACGCGTGAGCGGGATGTACTCTCCCGTGGTCAGCTTCATCCTGTCCAACACCCCGGCGCCCGAGTTCAACCCCGACACCGTCACGCCGGGTCCGTGGGGCTTCTTCGCGATCTTCTTCGTCGCGGCCGTGACCCTGCTGCTGGGCATGGACCTGGCCCGCCGCATCCGCCGCACCACGTACCGTGCGGAGATGCAGGAACGGCTGCAGGCCGAGGTCGCCGAACGCGACGCGCTGGCCGCCCAGAAGAAGGACACGCCGGAAGCCTGAGTTCGTGGGTACCCGCCTACGGGTACAGCGGATGCGTGGCGATGATCAGGATCGCGAACCAGTGGCAGAGGAACGCCACCACGGTCAGCGAGTGGAAGATCTCGTGGAAGCCGAACACCCCGGGAATCGGGTTGGGCTTCTTGAGACCGTAGACGACGGCGCCGACCGAGTAGCAGAGTCCGCCGACCATGATCAGGGTCATCATCAGGGCATCGGCCTGGAAGAAGTCGACGATGAACATCAGCGCGCCCCAGCCCAGCGCGAGGTAGAGCGGCACGTACAGCCAGCGCGGGGCGTTGATCCAGAACACCCTGAACGCGATGCCGAGGATCGCGCCGCCCCAGACCAGGGTCAGCAGCAGCACTGCCTTGTCCGGCGGCAGCGCCAGCACCGTGATGGGCGTGTACGATCCGGCGATCAGCAGGAAGATGTTGGCGTGGTCGATGCGCTTGAGCACCATGCGGGTGCGCGGTTGCCAGTTGAAGCGGTGGTAGAGCGCCGAGTTGCCGAACAGGAGCATCGAACTGGCCACGAAGACCGCCGAACTCCATTTAGCAGCCGGGCCGTCCGCCGCGAGCAGCAGGATGATGCCGGCGACGATGGTGACCGGGAACGTGCCGGCGTGGATCCAGCCCCGCCAGGTGGGCTTTTCGGGAACCGGATGCTCGATCTCGTCTTCGAGGAGGGGGAGATTCGGGATGTCATCCGTAGCGGCCATGCTGTCAGGATACGGCAGCCTCGGCGGCGCCGCGGCGCGAACGCGGGCCGGATTGAGCTAGCGTAACTGTGTGCAGATGCGGCAATTCTCCCTCGGACGCGGACTCCTCTACAGGGTCTACCAGCGTCGGCTGCGTCGCGGGCTGACCGCGGCGGTCCTGCCGCGGCACGTGGCCATGATCATCGACGGCAACCGCCGGTGGGCCAAACAGCTCGGCTACGACTCCGCCGCCCACGGCCACAGGGCCGGGGCCGCGAAGATGCGCGAATTCCTGGAGTGGTGCGACGATCTCGGCATCTCCGTCGTCACGCTGTACCTGCTCTCGGCCGACAATCTCACCCAGCGTCCGACCGAGGAACTCGACGCCCTTTTCGAGATCATCGCCGACCTCGCCGAGGACCTGTCGCACTACCGCGACTGGAAGGTGCAGCAGGTCGGGTCGAAGAAGTGCCTGCCCGGGCCCCTGGAGGGCGCCCTGTCCGCTGCGGAGGCCCGCACGCACGCCAACACGGGCCTGCACGTGAACCTCGCCGTCGGCTACGGCGGCCGCACCGAGATCACCGACGCGATGCGCAGCATTGTCGCCACCCACCATGCCCACGGCGGCACTCTCGAGGACCTCGCCGAGACCCTCACCCCCGAACTCATCGGCCAGCACCTGTACACGGGCGGCCAGCCCGACCCCGACCTCGTCATCCGCACCTCGGGCGAGCAGCGACTCAGCGACTTCATGCTCTGGCAGAGCGCGCACAGCGAGTTCTATTTCGTCGAGGCCCTCGGCCCCGACCTCCGCCAGGTCGACTTCCTGCGGGCCCTGCGCGACTTCGCCAAACGGCACCGCAGGTTCGGCGGGTGAGCGCGGTCGAGACGCCCCTCGCCGCCTACCTGAACGGCTTCACCGAAGACCCCGGCTACCTGGACTACGGCCGTATCGGCCCCATGTCCAGCGCCGTCGTCGCCGAAACGCGCGGCCAGACCGAGATCCTGGCCAGGGCCCGACACGGCAGCCTCGGCCACTTCGGCGAGCAAGATCAACGGATGCGCACCGCCGTGGCCGCGGGCTTGGGGTTCAGGGCCGACCAGATCGTGTCCCAACCCAACACCAGCATGGGCCTCATGCACGCCATGTTCGGCCTGACCGGTGACGTGCTGCTGTCACCGGCGGACTTTCCGAGCCTGCCGTTCGCGGCCAGCCGTGCCGCGGAGGCCCTGCACGTGGCGACGCCGCAGTGGCTCACGACCGACGGCGGCGAGAACAGCGCCGGAGCGGTCACTCCCGGGCAGGTGCGGGACCAGCTGACACCGACCACCGTCGCGGTCGCCGTCAGCCTCGTCGATTCCCGCACGGGCTTCAGGGCCGACCTGGAAGGCATCCGGCAGGTCATCGGTGACAGGCTGCTCATCGTCGACGCCATCCAGGGCTTCGGGGTCGTGGATGCCGCCTACGAGGCGGCCGATGTCGTCGCCTCCGGCGGCCAGAAGTGGGTCAGGGCCGGCTGGGGCACCGGCTTCCTCGCCCTGAGCGACCGCGCCGTGGAACGGCTCACCCCGGTTGTCTCCGGATTCACCGGCACCGAGGTCACCGAGCCGTGGGACCAGGTGCCGCCGCCGGCACACGCGGCGTCGGCGTTCGGGGTGACTAACGGGGACGGCATCGCCCAGGCCCGGTTCGCGACGGCGCTGGAGGAGATCCAGGCCGCGGGCCTGCCCGCCATCGAGGCCCTGGTGTGCGCCAACGTCGAGCGACTGATCGACCTGGCCGACCAGTTCGGCATTCCGGTGCTCTCCGCCAGGGACGCCAGGGAACGGGCCGGCCTGGTGGTACTCGTACCGCCCGCGGAACGTCTCACCGCGCTCGGTGCCGCGCTGCACAACCATGGCGTGACGGTCACGACCCGGGGCGGCACGGTGCGGCTCAGCGTGCACGCGCACCTCGCCGACGAGACCGTCGACATGCTGCGCGGCGCCTTCACGGCGTACGCCGCCGCCGCCGGATACTGACCTAGCCGGCACCCGTCCGACGAACGTTAACGTCTCGTGACGTTGGGCGTGTCGCTTTTCCAATTCCCAGCCACTCGACGTACGTTCATCTCATCAGGTATGGCACCTGATCGAGACGGCCACATAAGTACGGCTCGAGAAAAAGCTTGTGGCCGCTCGCCAACAAATCCGCACCCCCGGGTGCGGGGTGGGAGTGGTTGTGACCGCTAATCGAACCGACTACCTGAACGCAGAACACACATCGTCAGGGGTCGACCAAACCGAGCGCACCTTCGTGCTGGACACCTCGGTTCTCCTGTCCGATCCGAAGGCGATCTTCCGGTTCGCCGAACACTCCGTCGTACTGCCGGTGGTGGTGATCACCGAACTGGAGTCCAAGCGCAACGACCCGGAGATCGGTTACTTCGCCCGGCAGGCGCTGCGTTACCTCGACGAACTGCGGGTCAAGCACGAACGACTCGACTTCGCCATCCCGGTGGGGGAGGGCGGCAGCCTGCGGGTCGAGCTGAACCACTCGAACATGTCGGTGCTGCCCTCCGGGTTGCAGCTGGGCGACAACGACTCGCGCATCCTCGCGGTGGCCATGAACCTGGCCAACGACGGACTCGCCGTCACCGTGGTGTCCAAGGACCTGCCGTTGCGGGTGAAGGCCGCCTCGATCGGACTGACCGCAGACGAGTACCGGCACGAGCTGGCTGTGGACTCCGGCTGGACGGGCATGGACGAGATCACCCTGAGCGCCGAGCAGGTCAACGACCTCTACGACAAGGAGTCCCTGCAGACCCGCCTGGTGCAGGACATGCCGGTCAACACGGGCCTGGTGATCCACTCCGACCGCGGCTCGGCCCTCGGCCGGGTCACCGGGCGGGGCGAGCTGCGCCTGGTGCGCGGGGACCGCGACCTGTTCGGCCTGCACGGCCGTTCGGCCGAGCAACGCCTGGCGATCGACCTGTTGCTGGACCCGGAGATCGGCATCCTGTCGTTGGGAGGTCGAGCGGGGACGGGGAAGTCGGCGCTCGCCCTCTGCGCCGGCCTGGAAGCCGTGCTGGAACGGCAGCAGCACCGCAAGATCATGGTGTTCCGGCCGCTGTACGCGGTGGGCGGCCAGGAGCTCGGCTACCTGCCCGGTGACGCGCAGGAGAAGATGGGTCCCTGGGGCCAGGCGGTGTTCGACACCCTCGGGGCACTGGTGAGCGAGAACGTACTGGAGGAGGTCGTCGAGCGCGGCATCCTTGAGGTGCTGCCGCTGACCCACATCCGTGGTCGGAGCCTGCACGACGCCTTCGTGATCGTCGACGAGGCGCAGTCGCTGGAGCGGAACGTGCTCCTGACGGTGCTCAGCCGGATCGGACAGAACTCCAGGGTGGTGCTCACCCACGATGTGGCCCAGCGCGACAACCTGCGCGTGGGTCGCTTCGACGGTGTCGCGAGTGTGATCGAAACGCTGAAGGGCCACCCCTTGTTCGCCCACATGACCCTCACCCGGTCCGAGCGCAGCGCCATCGCCGCCCTGGTCACCGAGATGCTGGAGGGAAACGAGCTGGCATAGGGCCACGAAAGCGGCGAACCGGTTGCCTCAGCGAAGCTGAAGCAACCGGTTCGCCGCTTTCGCGGTACGGGTTAGCGCGCCTGGGGCGGCCGGGTCATGCTCAGGACGTCCAGGGCCGTGTCGAGCTGCTCGAGGGTGACCTCGCCGCGTTCCACGAAGCCCAGGTCGATGACCGACTCGCGCACCGTGAGGCCCTGCGCCACGGAGTGCTTGGCCACCTTGGCGGCGGCTTCGTAGCCGATCACCCGGTTGAGCGGGGTGACGATCGACGGCGATGATTCGGCCAGAGCGCGGGCACGGTCGAGGTTGGCCTCGAGGCCGTCGACGGTCTTGTCGGCGAGCACCCGGGCGCCGTTGGTGAGCAGCCGAATCGACTCGAGCAGCGCGGTGCCCATCACCGGGATGGCCACGTTGAGTTCGAACGCGCCGGAGGCGCCGGACCAGGCGATGGTGGCGTCGTTGCCGATCACGCGGGAGCAGACCATGAGCACGGCCTCCGGGATGACCGGGTTGACCTTGCCGGGCATGATCGACGAGCCCGGCTGCAGGTCGGGGATGCTCAGCTCACCGATGCCGGTGTTGGGGCCGGAGCCCATCCAGCGCAGGTCGTTGCAGATCTTGGTGAGGCCAACCGCGATGGTGCGCAGAGCACCGGAGGCGTCGACCAGGCCGTCACGGTTGGCCTGGGCCTCGAAGTGGTCGATGGCCTCGGTGATCGGCAGCTCGGTCTCGTCGCAGAGCAGCTCGATGACGAGCTGCGGGAAACCGGCCGGCGTGTTGATGCCGGTGCCGACGGCGGTGCCGCCCAGCGGCACCTCGGCGACGCGGGGGAGCGCGGTGCGCACCCGTTCGATGCCCAGGCGCATCTGGCGGGCGTAGCCGCCGAATTCCTGGCCGAGGGTGACCGGGGTGGCGTCCATCAGGTGGGTGCGGCCGGCCTTGACCGCGGTCGCCCACAGTTCGGCCTTGGCCTCGAACGCGACCGCGAGGTGATCCAGGGCCGGGATGAGGTCGTCGATGAGGGCGCTGGTCACGGCGATGTGCACCGAGGTGGGGAAGACGTCGTTGGAGGACTGCGACGCGTTCACGTGGTCGTTGGGGTGCACCGGGCTGCCCAGGCGGCGGGTGGCGAGGGTGGCGAGCACCTCGTTCATGTTCATGTTCGACGAGGTTCCGCTGCCGGTCTGGTACACGTCGATGGGGAACTGGGCGTCGTATCGACCGGTGATGACCTCGTCGGCGGCTGCCGCGATGGCGTCGGCGATGTTCGAGTCGAGCACGCCGAGACGGGCATTGGCGAGGGCCGCCGACTTCTTGATGCGGGCCAGGGCCGCGATCTGGGCGGACTCGAGCACGGATCCGGAGATCGGGAAGTTCTCGACCGCCCGCTGCGTCTGCGCACCGTAGAGCGCGTCGGCGGGAACCCGGACCTCGCCCATCGTGTCGTGTTCGATCCGGAATTCTGTTTCAGCTGAAATGTCCACCACGGTGTGTCATACCTTTCGATTCATGCGGGTTGCCGGTCGGTGTCGAGAGTTCCTAGACGACGCCGACGACGAGGTCAGGATCTGCGCGGCCCTCGAGGAGCCTGTAGTTCGCACCGACGATAGCCAATGTACCTTCTGCGATCGCGGCGCTGATCATCTCGGAGCGCTGCACGAGCTCCGCCACGGTGTCGCGCAGGTGTTCCCGGCCCACGGCGGATGCGTCCACATCGTCGGGGTCGAGCGGACCGGTTTCGGGTCCATTGACGCGGCGCACCGCCGGCACGATCTTCTCGATGATGCTGTTGATGTGCGGCGGCAGGGCCTCGGCGTCTTCGGCTTGCGAGTCGATGGCGGCTCGTACCGCGCCGCACCTGTCGTGGCCGAGCACCAGGATCAAAGGCACCTTGAGCACCGCAACGGCGTACTCGAGTGAGCCGAGCACCGAATCGGAGATGACCTGGCCGGCGTTCCGCACGACGAACAGGTCTCCCAGGCCCTTGTCGAAGATGATCTCGGCGGCGAGCCTGGAGTCGCTGCAGCCGAACAGGGCGGCCATGGGGTTCTGCACGAACGCGGTCTCGGCGCGACGGTCGACGTCCTGCCGGGGATGTTGCGGTGTGCCCGCCACGAAGCGTTCGTTGCCCGCGGCGAGGTCGTTCCAGACCTGGGCCGGTGTCGGAGTCGGAGTCGGTGTGTCGGTCATTCGCTGGAGCCGTTCTGTTCGGTGCTGATCTGCTCGGCCACGGCGGCGGCGAGCACGGTCAGCTCTTCGTCGGTGGCGGTGCCGATCAGGAGATAGCTGCTGTCGCCGGCCTCGGTGACGAGGGCGGATTCGAAGTTGCCCCGGTCGGCGGCCGGCGCGGGATTGCGGTAGACAGCCCAGTCCAGACCGGCGATGGTGATGGTGTCGGTCGGCTCGACGTCTTCGAGCTGGTCGGCCAGCCAGGTGGGGTTGGCGTCGACGGCCTGGGTGAGCCCGATGAACTCATTCTCGGGGGTGAGCAGGCCGAGGTACCAGCTCGAAACACCGTCGTTGCCGCCCTGGCGCCACTGGGCGGCGTTGGCACTCCAGCCGGGTGGGAGCACGGGCACGACGAGCGGTTCCTCGACGCCGGACTGCGCCTGTTCGGCGACGCTCGTGTAGTCGACCTCGCGATTGATCGGGGTGTCGCTGCGGGGCACGATCAGCACCAGCACGATGACCGCGCCGAGGGTCGCCAACAGCGAGTAGACGAGGTTGTTGATGGTCTTGCGGGACCGGTAGTTCTTGGAGTTGGTTGCCAGCCGCCTAGCGCGTTCCTCGGCGGTCTCCGGGCGGCCGAGCTCCGCGACGACGCGCGGTGGGCGGGGACTGCGGCTCATTCCGCGGTGGCCGCGCCGCGGGCGGCATCCAGGCGTGCTTTGGCGCCGATCAGCCATTCCTCACAGCGGGTGGCGAGGGCCTCGCCCCGCTCCCAGAGCGCCAGGGATTCCTCGAGCGTGGACGCACCCTGCTCGAGCACTGAGACGACACGGATCAGTTCGTCCCTGGCCTGCTCGTAGCTGAGCGAGTCGACCGCCGGGACGGTGCCGGCGGTGGTCGGAGTCGGGGCTGCGGACGAAGTCATGTCATCCATCCTATTTCTTTCCATCTATTTCGAGACCGCGGGCACGGTGCCAACGCCCACGGTGATGCGCAGCTCGGTGCCGGCCGGGGCCTGGTCGCTGGAGCGCAGCACGTGGCCGTCCGGCAGCTGCACGATGGCGTAGCCGCGGTCGAGGGTGCCCTGGGGGGAGAGGGCGCGCAGCTGGGAGCGCAACTCGACCACGCTGGAACCGGCGCGTTCGAGAGTACGGTGCATCAGCTCGGTGCCGCGCGCCACGTACCGGGTGAGGTCCTGCGAACGACTGTCGATGATCCAGTCCGCGCCGGCGAGCACCGGTCGGCTGCGCAACTGGCCGAGCCTGTCGACTTCGGTGGCGAGGATACCGGTGAGCCGGCTGCTCAGCCGCGCCCGTGCCTGCTGCACCCTGTTGAGTTCGTCGGAGACGTCGGGCACCACCCGCTTCGCCGCGTCGGTGGGAGTCGAGGCGCGGAGGTCGGCGACATCGTCGAGCAGCGGCCGGTCGGCCTCGTGGCCGATGGCGCTGACCACCGGGGTGGTGCAGGCCGCGACGGCGCGCACGAGTGACTCGTCGCTGAAGCCGAGCAGGTTCTGGAAGTCGCCGCCGCCGCGGGCGACGATGATGACGTCCACCTCGGGGTCGGCATCCAGCGCCCTGATGGCCGCGGTGACCTCACCGACCATCCGGTCGCCCTGCACGGCGGCGTGCACCACCCTGAAGTCGACGGCCGGCCAGCGCAGCTGGGCGTTGCGGAGCACGTCTTTCTCGGCGTCGGAGTCCTTGCCGGTGACCAGCCCGATGCGGTGCGGCAGGAACGGCAGCGATCGTTTGCGGGACGCGTCGAAGAGGCCCTCGGCCTTGAGCTGCGCGCGCAGGCGTTCGAGCCGTTCCAGCAGGTCGCCGAGCCCCACGTGGCGCAGCTCGAAGACCTGCATCGTGAGGGAGCCGCCCTTGACCCAGTAGTTGGGCTTGACGAGGGCGATGACCCTGTCGCCCTGCTTGAAGTCACCGGTCAGGCGGGCCTTCACCGACGACCAGACCGTGAAGCTCACCGTCGCATCCACGGAGAGGTCCTTGAGCTTGCCGTAGACGTTGCCGCCGCTGGTGCCCCACTGCACGATCTCGCCCTCCACCCAGGCGGTGCCGAGCCGTTCGATGTAGCCGCGGATCTTGTTGGAGAGCACGGCGACGGGCCAGGGGGCGTCGACGGTGGGCGGCTCGTCGCCCGCGGCGGGCATCGTGACTGCGTTCATGGGTCTCCTGGTCTGCTGAGGGCTCGCACGGTCCGTTCAGACATGCCCGCTTAGACTGTTCGGGTGAGTACCAGTACTAATGCGCCCGTGATCGGCCTTGGCATGCCCAGAATTCCCAGCCTGCGCAACAGGCTCAAGGATACCCCGGTGGTCGGGCCGAAAAAGGTGCTGCTCGCGGCCCCGCGCGGCTACTGCGCCGGCGTGGACCGGGCCGTCATCGCGGTGGAGAAGGCCCTCGAACTGTACGGGGCGCCCGTCTACGTGCGCAAGCAGATCGTGCACAACACCCACGTGGTGAGCGAACTCGAGAAGAAGGGCGCCATCTTCGTCGAAGAAGTGGATGAGGTCCCCACCGGTTCGCATATCGTCTTCAGCGCGCATGGCGTGTCGCCGGCGGTGGTCAACGCCGCTGCCGCCCGCGGCCTGTCGGCCATCGACGCCACCTGCCCGCTCGTCACCAAGGTGCACCGCGAGGCTGTGCGCTTCGCCCGCGACGACTTCGAGATCTTGCTGATCGGCCACGAAGGCCACGAAGAGGTCGAGGGCACCGCTGGCGAGGCGCCGGAGCACACGACGCTCGTCGGCAGCCCGGACGAGGCCGACACTATCGTCGTGCGCGACCCGGACAAGGTGGTCTGGCTGTCGCAGACCACGCTGAGCGTTGACGAGACCATGGAGACGGTGCGCCGGCTGCGGGCCCGGTTCCCGAACCTGCAGGACCCGCCCAGCGACGACATCTGCTACGCCACCCAGAACCGTCAGGTGGCCATCAAGAAGGTCGCCCGCGACTCCGATCTGGTGATCGTGGTGGGGTCGGCGAACTCGTCCAACTCGGTACGCCTGGTGGAGGTGGCGCTGGAGTACGGCGCGAAGGCCGCCTACCGGGTGGACTACGCCAACGAAGTGAAGCAGGAGTGGCTCGACGGCGTGAACACCGTGGGCGTCACGAGCGGAGCATCCGTGCCCGAGGAACTCGTCGAGGAACTGCTGCGCGACCTGGCCGGCGCCGGCTACGGCGACGTGGAGCAGATCAAGACCGCCGAGGAAGACCTGCTGTTCTCGCTGCCCAAGGAGCTGCGCAAAGACCTGCAGGGCAAGACCGACGCGCGTGCGCTCGGGGGCAGGGTCAGTCGACCGGAGTAGTCGGCGGCTGGCCGGGCCTTATGGCTGGCTGAGGTACTCGAGCAACGCCGGGTCGCCGGCCAGCACGACGGCCACGGCCGCGACCAGCAGGACAAACGCGACGACGCCGCCGATGATCGGGACGTAGAACGCGCGTCGTCCGCGCAGCAGCAGCAGGATCGACGAGACGGCCGCGGCCACCCAGACGACGGCCTGGCCGATGCTGCCGCCGGTGATGATCGCGTTGACGGAGTCCGTCACGGTGTACTCACCCAGCTCGGCCTGCGAATAGAGCATCGCCAGGGCCTGCGGCAGGCTGCCGAGAATCGAGATGGTGAAGTAGGCGCCGAGCAGCCCGAAGACCAGCAGGCTGATGGTGAGGGGTCGGTCCCAGGCAGGCGCCGTTCCCGGCACCGCACCTGGCGCCGCGGAGGCCGGCCGTTCGGCCGATCCCCGCGTCGCCCGGGCCGGCGTCACCGTGGTGGATGCGGCGGCAGAGGCCGCAGGAACGGGTTCGTCCTGCGGCGGCGTCCAGGTCCAGCCCTCCGGAGCCAGCTCGCCGTAGCGGGGCTGGGGGCGGTAGTCCACCGGCGGGGTGACCGCCGGGGTCTGGTCTGAAGCGTTCTCTGCCATCGTCATCCGGTGTTTTCTGTTGAACTAGCTGTTGGAGTGCCCGGCGGAACCGAGCTGGCGGGTGGCCTGGGCAACGCGAGCGGCCATGGCCGTCTCGGCAACCTTGCCCCAGGCGCGCGGGTCGTACAGCTTCTTGTTTCCGACTTCACCGTCGACCTTGAGCACGCCGTCGTAGTTCTTCAGCATGTAGTCGGCGATGGCGCGGGTGAACGCGTACTGGGTGTCGGTGTCGACGTTCATCTTCACGACACCGTTGGCGACGGCTTCGGCGATCTCGGCATCGGTCGATCCCGAGCCACCGTGGAAGACGAGGTCGAGGGGCAGTGCGCTGGTGCCGTACTTGGCGGCGACGCTGGCCTGGATCTCCGCAAGGAGCTCCGGACGCAGCTTGACGTTGCCGGGCTTATAGACGCCGTGCACGTTGCCGAAGGTGAGGGCGGCCATGTAGCGGCCCTGTTCGCCGAGGCCGAGGGCCTCGATCATCTTGACGGTGTCGTCGAAGGTCGTGTACAGGTTGTCGTTGATGTCGCCCTCAACGCCGTCTTCTTCGCCGCCGACGGCGCCGATCTCGACCTCGAGGATGGCGTTGATCGCCTTGGTGCGGGTGATGATGCCCTTGGCGATCTCGAGGTTCTCGTCGAGCGCGATGGCCGAGCCGTCCCACATGTGCGACTGGAAGATCGGGTTGAAGCCATCGGCGACGGCGGTCTCGGAGGCCGAGATGAGGGGTAGTACGAAGTCGTCCAGCGCACCCTTGGGGCAGTGGTCGGTGTGCAGGGCCACGGTGACGGGGTAGTTGTCAGCAACGGCGTGCGCGAACTTGGCGAACGCGAGGGCGCCGGCGGCACGGTTCTTGACGGTGTGACCGGCGAAGTAGTCGGCGCCACCGGTGGTGACCTGGATGATGCCGTCAGAGCCGGCTTCGGTCAGGCCCTGGAGAACGGCGTTGATGGACTGCGAGGAGGAGACGTTGAATGCGGGGTACGCGAACCCCTTCGACTTGGCCTTGTTCAGCATTTCGGCGTATTGGTCTGGGGTTGCGATGGGCATTGCTTCTCCTCGAAATCGAGCGGGGGTGTCCGGCAAGTCTAGCGAGGGCTTCTGTGTGAGCGCTCGGGGTACAAGGTCCCGCTCTAGGCACGCTGGGTATGCTGGCCCCGTACCGGCGTAGTTCCGGCGCGTCCCTCAGCAACCCACATACGACCTCGAAGGACACCAATACACAGTGACTACTGAACACGATTCTCTCTACCTCCACCCCGACCGCAGCCTCGGCATGGAGCTGGTGCGGGCCACCGAAGCCGCCGCCATCCGCGCTGTGCCGTTCATCGGCCGCGGCGACAAGAACGCCGCAGACGGTGCCGCCGTCGACGCGATGCGCAAATTCCTCGGCACTGTCGATTTCGACGGCGTCGTCGTCATCGGCGAGGGCGAGAAGGATGACGCGCCGATGCTCTACAACGGCGAGCACGTCGGCAGCGGGCGCGGGCCCTCCTGCGACATCGCGGTGGACCCCATCGACGGCACCTCACTCACCGCCAACGGGCGTCAGAACGCACTGAGCATGATCGCGGTCGCCGACCGGGGCAGCATGTACGACCCCAGTGCCGTGTTCTACATGGACAAGATCGTCACCGGATGGGAGGGCCACAACGTCGTGGACCTGCGCCAGCCGATCGGCGAGAACATTCGCGCCTTGGCCAAGGCCAAGGGCAAGGATGTGTCCGACATGACCATCGCCATCCTCGACCGGCCGCGGCACGCCGGCCTGATCGAAGAGGTGCGCGCGGCGGGCGCCGGCACCCGGTTGATGCTCGACGGCGACGTGGCCGGCGGCATCAACGCGGCCATCACCGAGACCCGGATCGACATGTGCGTCGGCATCGGCGGCACCCCGGAGGGCATCATCACCGCCTGCGCGTTGAAGGCGTTGGGCGGTTTCATCCAGGCGAAGCTGCACCCCAAGGACGACGACGAGGCACAGCGGGCCATCGACGCCGGCCACGACCTTGACCGCATCCTGGGCGTGAACGACCTCGTCACCAGCGACAACACCTATTTCGTCGCCACCGGCGTCACCGACGGCCAGCTGGTCGGCGGGGTGCGCAAGATGGGGCCGAAGATCCGCACCGAGAGCATCGTGTTGCGCGGCAGTACCGGCACCATCCGCCGGGTCGTGGCGGAGCACCTTGCCGAGAAGTGGCTCTAGAGAGCCCTACTTTTATTCAACGAGGATGCCCAGCTGCGCCGCGAGCAACGGAGCGAGCAGCGCGAGCTGGGCGTCGTCGATGGTGGCGCCCCTGAGCCCTTCCAGGCTGTGGATGGCCGAGAAGTCGCTGGAGCGCAGGTCCACGTCGGTCAGCCGTGCGCCGGCCACGTCGAGGGTGCCGATCCGGCAGTCGCGGAGTTCCAGCCGTTGCACGGTGGCCCCGGAGAGGTCGAGCTCGTCGATGATGCAGTTGGAGATGAGCACGTCGGTGAGGGTGGCGTTGCGCAGGTTGATGAAGTCCAGCTTCGACCCGTCCAGCTGAACGCTGCGCAGGCCGGAGTCGTAGAGCTCGACCGAGCCGAGCCTGGAGTGCTCGATGCGCACGTCCCGCCAGCTCGATCGTGGCGCGCTGAACACGGCCGCGTGCAGTTCGGTGGCGACGCACTCGTTCCAGGTGCTGCCGCGCAGCACCGTGGTATTCAGGTCAACGCCGTGGAACTCACACTCCGCGAACCGGGTGCCGGTGAAGTCCCGGCCGGAGAAGTCCACCCGGCTGTAGCGTTCGGCCTCACGGTCGTCACCGCGGCCCACCAGCGCGCCGTCGTTGTCGAGCAGGTTCTCGAGCAGGATCCGGTCCAGCTGGGGTCCGCGCCGCTTCGACCGGGCCGGTGGCTTGGCCACTAGGAGGCCGGCTCGGCGACGGGTTCGAGCAGGAACACCGGGATGACCCGGTCGGTCTTGACCTGGTAATCGGCGTAGTCGGGGTACGCCAGAACGGCCCGCTCCCACCAAAGGGCCTTCTCGTCGCCGGTAATCTCCCGGGCGAGCATGTCGCGTCGCACCGGACCGTCCTGCACCTCGACGAGCGGATGCGCGAGCACGTTGGCGTACCAGACCGGGTTCTTCGGGCTGCCGCCGAGCGACGCCACGGCGGCGTAACGGCCGTCGTGTTCGACGCGCATGAGCGGAGCCTTGCGGATCTTGCCGGATTTGGCGCCGAGGGTGCTCAGGACGATCACGGGCATCCCGCGCATGGTGGTGCCCTTGGTGCCGGCGGAGGTCTCGTACAGTTCGACCTGGTCGCGGACCCACTTCTCGGGGCTGGGCTCGTACTCTCCGTGCAGGGGCATGCTGGCTATCTTTCTCTCGGGGGAAAACGGGGGTGGCGCGGGGCGTACCACGGAATGTAGCGCCAGAGCACGCCGGCTCCCACCAGGCCCACCACTCCCATCACAGCACTGGCCACCGACAGCGACAACAGTGCGATCATGGCGGCGACGGCCAGGGGAGCGGCGGCGCTGCCGAAGTCGGCGGTGAACCGCCAGGCGCCCAGGAACGGGGCCGGGCCGCCGGCCGGCGCCAGGTCGGCGCCGAGGGTCATCAGCAATCCGCTGCCGATACCGTTGGCCACGGACAGGAACATCGCCACGGCGATGAACCACGCCACGTTCTCGGGCAGATCGTGGGTGAACGCGAGGGCGAGCATGCCGACCCCCAGTCCGATCATCGACGGGATCGCGGTCCACATGCGCCCGAAGCGGTCCATGATCTGGCCGCTGGCATAGAAGAGCGCGAAGTCGATGCCGCCGGCGATGCCGATGATGAGGGCGGTGTCGGGTTCGTTGATGCCGATGCTGACCGCCCAGAGCGGCAGCAGCACCGTGCGGGTGGCCCGCATCGCACCGACCAGTCCCGCGCCGGTGCCCAGCCGCAGCAGCACACCCCGGTAGCGCCAGATGGTGCTGAACAGTCCCGCGGTCTCCACGGCGGCGACGGGAGCAGGCTTCGCGAAGGTAATCGTCGGATCCGGCAGCAGCATCAGCACGACGGCGGCGGCCACGCAACAGACGATGAACACCCAGAAGACGGCGGTGGTGCTGCCGGTGAGGTGGATGACCCCGGCGGCCAGGAACGGTCCGACGAACCAGCCGGCGCGGAAGACGCCGCCGAGGGTCGACAGCGCCCTGGCCCGGTAGGCCACGGGCACGTAGCTGGTCATGAAGGCGTGCCGGGCCAGAGCGAACACGGCCGTGGCCAGGCCGATCAGGAAGATGCCCACCAGCAGCACGACCGGGTTGGGGGCGACGATGCAGACCAGCACGGCGATGATCGCCAGCAGCGACGCCCCGATCATCGAGTTGCGTTCGCCGATGCGGGACACTATCGCGCCGCTGGGGATGTCGCCGACGAGTTCACCGACCATGACCATGGCCGCGATGAAGCCGGCGAAGGCCAGCGACGCGCCGAGGCCGTCCGCCACCAAGGGGATGAGCGGGATCATCGCACCCTCGCCGATGGAGAAGAGCAGCGTGGGTAGAAACGCGGCCAGAGCCACTCCCCGGAGGCTGAAGGGGCGCTCGGTGCTCATCCGTTCGATGTTACCTCTCGCCCGGTAGGCTGGATTCCACAATGATTGAGCTGGATTTCTCTGAGCAGATCGCCGCGCTGCGGGCCACGTTTGACGACATCCGGTCGGTGATCGACATCGACAGGCTGAAGCTGGACATTGCCGAGTTGAGCGACCAGGCGGGTGCCCCCGACCTGTGGAACGACTCCGAGCACGCCCAAAAGGTGACCAGCGAGCTCAGCCACCGCCAGAGCGAGCTCAAACGCATCGACAGCATCGAGTCCCGCCTCGACGACCTCGAGGTGCTCGTGGAGCTGGCCAACGCCGAGGGCGACCAGGAATCGGCCGATGAGGCCACGGCGGAACTGCGCAGCGTGCAGAAGGTCCTCGGCGACCTCGAGGTGCACACCCTGCTCAACGGTGAGTTCGACCCGAACCCTGCCGTGATCACCATCCGGGCCGGGGCCGGTGGCGTGGACGCCGCCGACTTCGCCGAGATGCTGTTGCGCATGTACCTGAGGTGGGCCGAGCAGCATGATTACACCACCAACGTTCTCGACGTGAGCTACGCCGAAGAGGCCGGCATCAAGTCCGCCACGTTCGAGGTGAACGCGCCGTACGCGTTCGGCACCCTCAGCGTCGAAGCCGGCACGCACCGCCTGGTCCGGATGAGCCCGTTCAACTCCGCGGGCAAGCGCCAGACCTCCTTCGCCGCCGTCGAGGTGGTCCCGCTGATCGCCCAGGCCGAGGCCGTGGAGATTCCCGACAACGACATCCGCGTCGATGTGTTCCGCTCCAGCGGCCCCGGCGGGCAGTCGGTGAACACCACAGACTCCGCCGTGCGCATCACCCACCTGCCCACCGGACTGGTGGTGAGCTGCCAGAACGAAAAGAGCCAGATCCAGAACCGCGCGGCGGCGATGCGGGTGCTGGCGTCCAGGCTGCTGTTGCTGCAGCGTGAGCAGGAGGCGGCCACCAAGAAGGAGTTCGCCGGAATCATCACCGCGAGCTGGGGTGACCAGATGCGCAGCTACGTGCTCGCGCCGTATCAAATGGTCAAGGACCTGCGCACCGAGTACGAGGTCAACAACCCGTCCAACGTGTTCGACGGTGACCTGGACGGATTCATCGCCGCCGGCATCCGCTGGCGCAAGACCCCCACCGACTAGGCGTGTCAACCTTTGGACTTGCTGCTTGAGGCATGTCGCAAGTAGGTAAATCCCGGATGGCTGCCTAGGCTCGAAACGCCATGATCCGATTTGATCACATCACCAAGAAATATCCCGGTACGAACCGACCGGCCCTGAACTCAATCGACGTCGAAATTCTTCGCGGCGAGTTTGTCTTCCTGGTCGGGGCTTCGGGCTCGGGAAAGTCGAGCTGCCTTCGCCTGATGTTGAAGGAGGAGAAGCCGTCCAGCGGTAGCATTCACGTGCTCGGCCAGGACCTGCGCTCCATCTCCAACCGCAAGGTGCCCTACTTCCGTCGCAACCTCGGGGTGGTCTTCCAGGACTTCCGTCTGCTGCCGAACAAGACCGTCTACGACAACGTCGCGTTCAGCCTGCAGGTCATCGGTAAGTCCCGTGGGTACATCCAGGAAGCCGTGCCCGACACCCTGCAGATGGTGGGCCTGGCTGAAAAGGCGCAGCGTCTGCCACACGAACTCTCCGGTGGTGAGCAGCAGCGCGTGGCCATCGCCCGAGCGATCGTGAACAAACCGCAGATCGTTCTCGCCGACGAACCGACCGGAAACCTCGACCCCACCACCAGTGCGGAGATCATGTCGCTGCTGGCCCGGATCAACGCCGGCGGCACCACCGTGATCATGGCCACGCACGAGGCCGGCATCGTCGACAAGATGAAGCGCCGCGTGATCGAACTCTCCGCGGGCCAGATCGTGCGCGACGAGCGTCAGGGCGGCTACGCCACGGCGGCCATCCCGATGGTGCTGCCCCCCGGCGAGCGGGCCGCGTCGCGGTCCTCGCGGATGCCGGCCACGGGCGCCGCCCCGGCCACGCCGCTGACCCACCCCGCGCCGGAGGTGCTGCCCCAGGAGGTGGCATCGGCCGAGGTCGAGGCCGCCGCCGTTGCGGTGAGCACCGCGCTGCCGGTGGAGCCGACGCCCGAACCGGCAACGGTGATCGAACGGGCCGAGCCCCTGTCGGTCGTGGCTTCCACCCCGCCGGTCCCTGTCGTGGCGCCCATCCCGCCGGTTCCGGTCATGGCCGAGCAGCCCGCAGCGGTTGACCGTCAGCCGGAAACCCCTCAGCCGGAACCCGACCAGCAGGCCGCTGCGCCGCCGGTCGAGCAGCCGACCTCCACGATGTCCAGGCCGGTGCTCCCGGTCACCCAGCACGACGAACCAGAACAGCTCACCCTGGCCGAGAAGCTCGGCCTGCGGGCTCCGGGCGAAAAGGCCGATCCCACCAGTGAGCAGAACGTAGGACCCACCCGATGAGACTCGGACTTGTGCTTTCCGAAGCATCCAACGGCCTGCGCCGCAACGCCTCCATGGTCGTCTCGGTCGTGCTGGTCACCTTCATCTCGCTCACCTTCGTGGGCGCGGCGATCCTGATGCAGATGCAGATCGGCCAGATGAAGAACTTCTGGTACGACCGCGCTCAGGTGGGCATTTACATGTGCACCGCCATCTCGCCGGGGGAGACCTGCACCGCAGGCGAAGCCTCCCAGGAGCAGATCGACTCGGTGGAGGCGCAGCTGGAGTCCCCGACCCTGGCAACCTTCATCGACAAGTACTACTTCGAGACGCACGAGCAGGCGTTCGAGAACTTCAAGACGCAGTTCGCGGGCAACCCCGTGGCCGACTACGTGACAGCCGAACAGCTCAACCAGACCTTCTGGGTCAACCTCAACAACCCCGAGGACTCCGAGGTGCTGGTCGAGAGCCTGTCCGGCGTCGCCGGGGTCGAGAATGTCGCCGATCAACGCAAGTACCTCGATCAGATTTTCTCGGTGCTGAACGTGGCCAGCTATACAGCCATCGGCATCGCATCGTTGATGCTCGTGGCGGCGGCCCTGCTGATTGCCACGACCATCCGGCTGTCGGCGTTCTCCAGGCGCAAGGAGTTGGGCATCATGCGACTGGTGGGTGCGTCGAACCGGTTCATCCAAACGCCGTTCATCCTTGAGGGTGTCTTCGCGGCGCTGCTGGGTTCACTGCTGGCCGGTGGGGCGATCGTGGCGATCGTGCACTACTTCGTGCAGGGCTACCTGGGTGCCAGTCTCACCGGCTTCGCCCTGGTCGGCCTCGATGACGCGTTCACCGTGGTGCCGATCCTGCTGGTGCTCGGTGCGGCGCTGGCCGCAGCGTCGGCCAACTTCGCGATCACCCGCTATCTGAAGGTCTGATCAGATCCACTAGACTAATGGGCTGCCCGGCGGATGCCTGGCCGCTTCACTGAACCGATCGAGGAGAATGCCGTGCCCAGGGAAAAAGGCGAGAAGGTCGTCGCGACCAATCGCAAGGCGCGCCACGACTACCTCATCGAGGATACGTACGAGGCCGGAATGGTGCTCAGCGGCACCGAGGTGAAGTCCCTCCGCGCCGGACGGGCGTCCCTCGTCGACGGCTACGCGTTCATCGAGTCCGGGGAGGCCTGGCTGGATGCCGTGCACATTCCGGAGTACACCGCCGGCACCTGGACGAACCACCCGCCCCGTCGCAAGCGCAAGCTGCTGCTGCACAAGGCGGAGATCGTCAAGATCAGCCACAAGACCAAAGAGGGTGGCTACACCCTGATTCCGCTGAAGATCTACTTCAGCGACGGCAAGGCCAAGGTCGAGATCGCGGTGGCCAAGGGTAAGAAGGAATACGACAAGCGGCAGACCCTGCGCGAACGCCAGGACAAGCGCGAGTCCGACCGAGCCATCTCCGCCCGCCGCAACCTCGGCGACTAGCCAGCCCCGACCCGCCCCGAGTCGCCCGCTCAATCTGGCCGCTACTCGTCTTGTGGTCGGGTCTTCGGGTCGTGCGCCCGGTGCTTCTCGGGTGTGCGCCATGTCCCGGGCGGGTCGATCCAGTGCGGGGCCTTCATGGTGTACCTCGGTCCACTGGGGTGGGCAGTCGCAGCCCGGGATGATGCAGCCGCCGTCTCGGGCGGTGATCATTTTGCGTTGCATCGGGGAGAAACAACGGGCCTTGGAGCCCAGGCCGAGGACGGCACCGGCCCTGCCGAAGAAGACGGGCTGGAAGGCGCCGTTGTCGATCATCTGCGTAATGGTCTTCATCGAGACCGGCCCGTCGACGCCGTCGATCCAACCGACGCCGGCGTCCTTGAGGAGGTCGGCCGCGTTCGCATGCACCATCACCGTCGGTGGCATGCCGCCCATGGTCGGGGTGCGGGGGTCTTGGGCGACCTGCACCAGGATGCCGCGGAGAATATCGGCGCGCTTCTCCCCGCCGGTGCGTTAGCATCCTCTGGGCCACCTTCTCACCCAGCGCCAGGCGCCGTTTCATCTCCTGCCGAGACGCCAACGTGAGGCGGGTGAGCAGGTGCTTTGATGCGACGCCCCCAACCGCCACGCCATCGAATCCCGGCCCAACCCGGGGCGGGACCGGTATCCGACAACGGTCACCGCGCCAATCCGGGCCGCGTCCACGGGCCGGCCGGCATTCTCGACCGTCTGGGTGAACGCCACCACCTCCGCGTCACTGAGCGCGTCGAGGTCGGTCGACTCCAGAACGGCCTGCACCATCCCCGCGGCATCCGCGAGGACCCGGAGCTTTTCACCGAAGGCGCCGGTGAACGCGCGCTGCACCCCCGGGATCTCCGACGGATCGCGTTGTCGAGGACGGCCTGCGGCATCCGTCGCTACCGGGGTGGCGCGAAAGTGTTGTATCCTAAAAGGCCGTGGTGGTGAGCTGCAATGTTCGCCACTGCGGTTCTGGAAACAGGATTGGTAACTCAACAGCGTGTGACAACAACCGCGTTCTGCGCAACTCATTCGAGTCGGCAGCACGTGAACATGGGGATGATCGGTTTCGACATTGCCTACGTAACTGTGAGAAGCGGGTCGAGGATGCAGGGTTATCTCGTAAACGATCTCTGCAAAACAATAAGTGCCAATTCAAACCGCACTGTCTCGCGTTCCGCTTTCGCCCTCGCGGCCTAAGTAGAACCACATTGAGACCGTCAGACCGGGAATGCTCTCTACTCGGATCCTGACGTCATTTAGAGAGATTGCTCCTATCCTGAGCCTCGGGGTATAGGGGGACTCAAACGAGGGCTGGGCTCGTCGGATCAGCTGCCAGTGGCAAGTTCCGGAGCCGAGTAGAACGCCTTCACTGGATACACCCGTAGAAGAAACATGACCACAGCAATGGACCGGGGTTCAATTCCCCGCATCTCCACCATTGGGTTGTTGCCACACGCTGTTGACCACCAACATGCAAAACGCCACCCTCGAGGTGGCGTTTTGTGTATTCAGGAGCGGCCGGCCCGACGTGGTCAGTCGACCAGGAAGGGCTGATGCCGATACCCGTCCATTTCGAGAATGAGTGCGGACGATTCCGGTACCTCGACGAAGGCGCCGGGCAGGTCGTTGAGCGGCTCGGAGACCACGACCTTCGCATGATCACCGAAGGCGGCCAGCCGCTCCTGGTCGGGGTACATCTGGCGGAGCGTGCGGATGTCCGCCGAATGAAACAACGTGCGCGTGCGTCCCTGGGTCGAGTAACGGAAGGCCCACAAGGTGGAGCCGTCGGAGACGGCGACGGTGCCCTGCCAGGGAAAACGCACATCGTGATCGTGGCCGACAGACTCGACGGTGCGAATGGCGCGCCCGATGGCATCGATCGGGTCATCACGGAGCCCGTAGGTCAGCGCGAGGTGAAAGAGCACCTCTGAGTCCGTCGTGCCGAGCACGTTCGGGTACAGCGACGGGTCGATCGCCAACGTCAGGTCGCGTCTGAGCTCGCGCCACCCAGCAATGGCGCCGTTGTGCATGAACATCCAGTTCTGATAGCGATACGGATGGCAGTTCGTCTGCTGGATCGGCGGTGCGGTTGCCGCGCGAACATGGGTGAAGAAGAGGGGGCTGGTGAGAGCCCTGGTGAGCTCGCTCAGGTTCGCGTCGTTCCACGCGGGTTCGATGCTGTGGAAAAGCGCCGGTGCGGTGCCCTTCGGGGCTCCCGTGGGGTACCAGCCGAAGCCGAAGCCATCCCCGTTCACCGTCTCGGCTCCCAGCGGGGAGTTCAGCGATTGCGCGACTATCGAGTGCTTAGCGTCGAGCACGATCATTGAGGGTTGCAGGGGTTCCCCGAGGTACGCCAGCCATCTGCACATCCGTCCATCTCCCATCCGGCACCGCCGCGGTGGCGCGCACGCGACCATTGTGCACCCGTCCACCGAGGGCGGTCCGGTTCCCCCAGCAGGGTGATGCAAGACCCTTGACCGCTATCCGGCTACCGGTCACACTCATCGCAGACGGTTCACACTGTCGTGATCCGACGGCGACGGAAGAGGTCAACGTGGCTACGTTTGGCATCGAAGAGGAGTTCCAATTCCTCGATCCTGACACCCTGTTCCCCGTGGATGTGGGCGCCCAGGCCTTCGAGCACCTGTCGACGATGCCCGAATGGCAGGGCGTGACGCACCGGGAGTTCCTGGCCTCCCAGATCGAGCACGCTTCGGCGGTGTTCGAAAAGATGGAGGACGCTCACGCGGCCATGACGGGCTTTCGACGCGCGGTCGCCGACCAGGCGGCCGAACTCGGTGTGATCGTGGCGAGTATCGGCACCCCGCCCGACACGACGGCGTTCCCCACTATCACCGACACCGAGCGCTACCAACGCATCGTACGCACCATGGACGCCGTGATCGCCGACCATCAGGTGAGTGGTCTGCACGTGCACGTCGGCATCCCGAGCCGGGAGGCCGGGGTGATCGTCCTGAATGCGGTGCGGCCCTGGTTGCCGCTCTTCACGGCCATCGCCGCGAACTCTCCGCTGTGGCGGGGGCAGGACACCGGGCACGACAGCTGGCGCACGGTATTGCTGCGCCGGTGGACGACCTCGGGCTGCCCGCCGGCCTTCCTCGACGCCGCGGACTACGACCGACGCATCGCACGACTGCTGGGCATCGGCGGCACCGTCGACCTGGGCGTGATCATGTGGGACGTGCGGCTCTCGGAGCACCTGCCCACGATCGAGTTCCGGGTGGCAGACGCACAGCTCGACGCGCAGACCACGCTGTTCATCACCGCGCTGTGCCGGGCGTTCGTGGCGCATTCACTCGGGGTGCCGGCCGCGCAGGCCGCCGCCGCGAGCGCATCCGCCCAGATGCCCTCCGAACTCCTCTCCGCTGCCCTGCTGCACTCGGCCCATCACGGAATGGACCGGCAGGTCTTCGATCCGCTGCGCGGCGGGCTGGCCCCGGCTCACGGCTGCCTCCGCCGATTCGTGCGGATGCTCGAGCCCGAGCTCGTAGAACTGGGCGACGTCGAACTGGTGCGAGAGGCGGTGGCCCGGCTCAGAGTCGACGGCACCGGTGCGGCACAGCAGCGTGCCGCCTTCAGCCGGGGCGGCCGGCCCGAGCTGCGCCGGCTGCTCACCAGGACGATGACCCCGGCTCGGCGCGCCGAGAGGGTGACGGTGGCCGCTGGAGCGATCCTCGGCTGAGAGCGCCCGTCACGGTCAGACGGCGGGGTGTGGGTGCAGCCGCAGGCCGGCCGAGGTGCCGATCGCCTCGCGCTGACCGCCGGAGTGCACGATCTCGGTGCCGTGCACGGTGAGCTGGCTTGCGTGCGCGCGCAGCGCATCCGTCACCACCGCGAGGTGCTGGGGCAGATCGAACCATTCTGCGTCACCCGCGGGTGCCTCGAGCACCTCGGCGAAGGCGGTGCCGGTAGCCGTGGTCGCGGCGCGGGCGGCATCGTGGGCGCGCACATGGTCGGGATGCCCGTAACCGCCGCCGTCGTCGTAACTGATCACCAGGGACGGTCGCAGCCGCACAATCAGGGCCGCGATGTCGGCCGTGACCTCGGCCAGCGGCGCCACCGAGAGGGCGTCGTCGGCGGCGTCGTCCGCCGGCCCGGCCAGGCCGGGGCGAATCCAGACCATGCCGGAGTCGCGGTAGCGGCGGGGCTCGAGGCCGTCGACCCTGGCGGGCGGCTCACCGAGCCAGAACCGTTCGGTGATGCCCAGGATGCCGGTGGCCCGTTCGAGCTCCAGTTCCCGTTCGCGCGCCAGCTCCTCGGTGCCGGCCAGGGCCGTGAGCGGACCGTCGACGACCTCGCCGCGTTCGCCCCGTGAGCAGGTGAGCAGGAACACCCGGCTGTCCCTGGCGACGAACTCGGCGATGAGTGCGCCGGTGGAGATGGTCTCATCGTCGGGATGGGCGTGCACGAACAGCACCGACCGCTGGCCGTCGAGCAGGCTCACGCGCAGACCGATACCGGCAGCAGGGCGCAGTAAACGTCGAGCAGGGACGCGGCGGAGCGCGACCAGTCGAAGGTCTCGGCGCGCGCGCGGGCCGCCAGCGACAGGCGCCGCGCCAGGGCGGGGTCGGCGAGTACGTCGGTGAGCGCATCCGCCCAGACCTGCGGGTCGCGCGACTCGATGAGCAGACCGGTGTCGCCGTCGAGCACAGCTTCGCGCAGTCCGCCCGTGCCCTGGGCGACGACGGGAACACCGCTGGCCGCGGCCTCCAGCGCCACCAGGCCGAAGGTCTCGGAGTGTGAGGGAACCAGCACCACCCGGGCGCCGCGGAACAGGGCCGCCAGGTCGACGCGGGACCGCGGACCGACGAAGCGCACCCCGTTCTCAATGCCGTGCCGGGCCGCGAGCCGGTTGAGCTCATCGATGTAGCCGTCGTAGTCGGCCGAGGCGTCACCCGCGATCACGAGCTCCGGCCTCAGGTGAGCCGGCACGGCGGCGATGGCCTCGATGGCCAGGTCGAGGCCCTTGAGTGGCTGGAGGCGCCCGGCGACCACCGCGTAACCGCGGTCCGTTGGCGTGGCCCGGTCCGCTCCGGCTGCTGCGGGCGCGACGGGATGGAAGAGGGACCCGTCCACGCCGGGCGGGACTATCGCGATGCGGTCCATCGACCCGCCGAGCCGACGCACGACGGTGTCGGCCTCGGCGGCGCTCACGGCCACGATCAGGTCCGACTCCCGGGCCAGCCAGGCTTCGCCGGCCATCCGCCCGCCGGATTCGGGCCGCTCGCCCGCCGACAGCGGGGTGGCCTCGTCGGCCGCGATGGAGTGGAAGCTCTGTACGTGCGGCACGCCCAGCTCGCGGGCCAGTGGCAGCATCGCCATGCCGGAGAACCAGTGATGCGAGTGGATGACGTCCCACGGACCCAGCGCGGCGGCCTGCGCGCGGAATTCGTCGATGAACCCCTCGTGGTCGCCCTTGGGCACCGAGCGGAGCGGTCCGGCGTCGAGGTAACGCAGGGTGACGCCGGCGCCCAGGCTCCGGGCGGCGGGCATCTCGGGGGAGGACCGTCGGGTCAGGATCTCCACTTGGTGGCCCAGCGCGGCCATGGCCTCGGCCTGGTGCCGCACCACGACATTCATGCCGCCGGCGTCCCCCGAACCGGGCTCGGCACCGGGGGAGGTGTGCAGGGAAACCAGGGCGATACGCAGGGGATCTGTAACAGGGGACACTACAGAATCTTATGACACCGGCGGATGCGTATGATGAGACCCAGTTGTATGCAATGTACGCCTACGACCGTCCAGTACCAACAACTTCGAGTTGGAGGGTCACGTGCGCGAAGCCCTGCGGTGCGCGATGGTCCCCGTGATGCTCGCCTGGCTGGCTACTCTCGAGCGCAAGTTCCGCGGCATCCCGGTGCCGGACGATGCTCCCCAGGCGCACTCGCCGGGAATCGACAGTGACCGCATCCTCATCGTCGGCGGCGGACCGGCCATCGGCTGGGGTGTGCTCAGCCACACCCTCGCACTGCCGGGCGCTCTGGCCAGGGCGCTCACGGCCCGCACCGGTCGCGGCGTGGATGTCGACGTGATCGCCCGGTCGAACATGACGCCGCGCAACGCGCCAGAGCACATCGACTTCGCCAACCTGTGGCGATACGACGCCGTGGTGCTCACCCTCGGCCTGTTCGACGCGGGCCGGCTCACGTCCACACGGGCCTGGCGCCGGGACCTCGCCAGCCTGGTTGAGCAGATCCAGCACTCGAGCTCCCTCGGCACCGAGGTCTTCGTCGCCGGGATCGCCCCGGTGGCGTTGATTCCGGCCTTCAGCGGCCCCTTCGGCGCACTGGCCGGCAGGCAGGCGCTGGAGCTCAACGCTGTGAGCGAAGACGTCTGTGCCGCTGTCGACCGGCTGACCTTCGTGAGGCTGCCCGGCACGCCGGTCGCCAGGTCCGGCCGGTTCCGGTCCGCGAGCGACTACGACCTCTGGGCAGAGGTGCTGGCCGAGCCGATGGCCGCCCCGCTGGAGCCCCTGCGACGCACCGATGGGGTGCCGGCACCCGAGGTGCAGGGCCGCACACCCGAGGAGATCGAACAGGCCAGGCACCGGGCGCTGATGGCGTTGAACCTGCTCGACACCGCACCGGAGGCGCGGTTCGACCGGATTGTTGCGCTGGCCCGCTCGTCGCTGGGCACCAGCGCGGCCGCGTTCACGGTGATCGACGGTGACAGGCAGTGGCACAAGGCGACGGTGGGCCTCGCGGTGTTCGACATTCCCCGCAGCGAGTCGTTCTGCACCGTCACGGTGCTCGAGTCGGCGGCTCTGGTTGTTCCCGACGCCCGGCTTGACCCGAGATTCCGGGACAATCCCCTGGTCGTCTCCGGTCCCCGGTTGCGCTTTTACGCCGGTTTCCCGATCGAATCGCCCTCGGGCGAACGCATCGGCGCGCTCTGCGTATACGACCAGAACCCCCGCTCCCAGGAGGACGTTGACCTGGTGTTGTTGCGCGAGTTGGCGCTGTTGCTGCAGTACGAGCTCTGGCAGTCGGCCGGCGCCGTCGACCGAGCCGACACCGCGGGGCCGTAGGTCCGGGCTCTTGGCGCCGTCTGCCCAGTGGGGTCGGCTCAGCGAATCGGTGGGGCGATGGCGTCCAGCGCCGGCTGGTGCAGCAGGCCGTTGGTGGCCAGGGCGCTGCCGTGCCACGGGCCGGCCGCGCCATCGGCCGAGGTGAACACGCCACCGGCCTCCTGCACAATAGGCACCAGGGCCGCCATGTCGTACGGCTGCAGGTCGAATTCGCCGGCGATGTCAAGGTGTCCCTCGGCGAGCAGCATGTACGACCACATGTCGCCGTAGGCCCGGGTGCGCCAGACCTGCCGGGTCAGCGACACGAGCCCGTCGAGCCGGCCGGCCGCATCCCACTGCTGGATACTGCCGTAGCTGAGGGACGCGTCCGCGAGGGTCTCGACGCCGGAGACGTGCAGACGGGTGGGCGCGGCCGCGGGACGGCGGGCATCGGTCGACCAGGCGCCGCCGCCGGTCGCGGCCCACC
This sequence comes from Cryobacterium sp. TMN-39-2, assembly GCF_004402745.1. Classification (NCBI taxonomy): domain Bacteria; kingdom Bacillati; phylum Actinomycetota; class Actinomycetes; order Micrococcales; family Microbacteriaceae; genus Cryobacterium; species Cryobacterium sp. TMN-39-2. Next base: position 151,666 of record NZ_SOFX01000020.1, on the reverse strand, counting down.
ACCGCTTACCCAAGGCGGGGGAGCTGACCACACCGAGCACCGGAACCCCGTCGATCGCGAGGGCGATCAGGGTTCCCCAGATGCTGATGCCCCGCAAAAAGCCGGCGGTGCCGTCGATCGGGTCGATGATCCACTGCCGGGTCGTCGACCCCGCCGTGCCGAATTCCTCACCGAGGATTCCATCGCCGGGGCGCCGCTCGGCCAGGAGAGCCCGGATGGCGCGCTCGACCGCCTGGTCGGCATCCGTCACCGGGGTGCGGTCCGGCTTGGTGGTGACAACAAGGTCGAGGGCTTCGAATCGGGCCATCGAGATCGCGTCGGCCGCATCGGCCAGCTCGAGGGCCAGCGTGAGATCATCGGCGAGGGTGGGCGGCAGGGTCTCGGTCACGCTCCCCAGAATAGTGACTGGGGCGCGACACGCCGATGTCAGCTCTCGATTGGCGCGAGCGCAGAAACTGATGGTAATGTCTCATGTCGGCGGGGATGCCCCGCCTGAACGATATGCACAAAAATACGCACCTCTAGCTCAATTGGCAGAGCAGCTGACTCTTAATCAGCGGGTTCCCGGTTCAAGTCCGGGGGGGTGCACCACACGAAAGACAAGCCCGGCCGCGAGTGTGCGGCCGGGCTTTTCTGTACCCTCAAACGACCGATTAAGCTGTGAGCGGGCTGTGTGTGACGGGAGCGCCGGAACAGGCCGGTACGCCGACACGTTGTGCCCAGAGAATGTCCACGACACGAGGAGAGACACTATGAGCACAACCACTGAGAAGGCGACACTGGCCGGCGGCTGTTTCTGGGGCGTCGAGGAACTGGTGCGGAAGCGCGAGGGCGTTCTCTCCACCCGGGTGGGCTACACCGGCGGCGACACTCCCAACGCCACCTACCGCAACCACGGCGACCACGCCGAGGCGATCGAGATCACCTTCGACCCCGAGCGCACCAGCTTCCGGGAACTGCTGGAGTTCTTCTTCCAGATCCACGACCCGTCGACGAAGGACCGCCAGGGCAACGACCGTGGCCGCAGCTACCGTTCGGCGATCTTCTTCGCGGATGCCGAGCAGGAGCGCGTCGCCCGCGACACCATCGCGGATGTCGACGCATCCGGTATCTGGCCGGGCCCCGTCGTAACCGAGGTGGAACCTGTCGGCGACTTCTGGTTGGCCGAGCCCGAGCACCAGGACTACCTGCAGAACTACCCCAACGGCTACACCTGCCACTTCGTGCGGCCGGGCTGGGTCCTGCCGCGCCGTGAGCAGGCCGCCAGCTAACCAGCCCCCGGCGCGCGGCCCGGTCGTGCTCGCACTGCCGTTCGCGGGCCGGTGGCTGGCGGGCAACAGCCCGGCCCGACGCGTGCCGAGCCATGGCACCGACCTGCTCGGCGAGCGCTACGCGATCGACTTCACCGGGGTGGACGATCGCGGGCGCACGGCCGCCCACCGCGACTGGGGCACCTACGTCGGCACCGAACCACCGGAGCGGTTCTTCGCCTACGGGCGGGCGATCCTGGCACCGGCCGCCGGCGTCGTCGTCGAGGCGTTCGATGGCGAGGTCGACCACCCCGCTCGGCGATCTCAGCTGGCGCTCGTGCCATACGCCCTGGGCCAGGCGGCGCGGCTCCGGGCCGGAGTGGGAGCCATCGCGGGCAATCACATCGTCATCGAACTCGTCGGGGGTGCCGGGTTTCTGGCTCTCGTGCATCTGCGGGCCGGTTCCATTCGCGTTCGTCCGGGAGACACCGTAAACCCGGGGCAACCTCTGGCCGAATGCGGGAATTCCGGCAACTCGACCCAGCCGCACCTGCATCTGCAGGTGATGGACAGCCCGGACCTGTCTATCGCGCGAGGTCTGCCACTGGCCTTTCGGCGCTACCGGGAGTGGCCGGCCGGCGCGAAGCATCCAGTACTGCGGGACGTCGGTATCCCTGGCGAGGGCGCCACCGTCGAGCCCCTGCCGTCATAGTGGAGAGGCCTCGAGTTGGGCATCGACGGACTCGACGTCCAGGCTCAACGCGTGGTGTCCTGGCACCCCACCGGCTGAACACCTTTCGCCTCGGCGGGCATTGACAGCCGCCGACCCCCGGGCAATCGTGGACCCTTCACAGGGTCTTTCCGCCCGCCGGTGGGTTTCGCCGCTCGCGAGGGCTCCAGCGTCGTCCACAGAGGAGCCGCCATCATGGCAAATAAAGCGACCGCGAAGAAAGCGCCTGCGAAGAAAGCGCCCGCGAAGAAAGCGCCCGTCAAGGCAGCGCTCGCGAAGAAACAGACCGCGAAGAAAGCGCCCGTCAGGAAAGCGACCGCGAAGACAGCGCCCGTCAAGAAAGCACCCGTTAAGAAAACGCCCGCGAAGAAGGCCCCCGCCAAGAAGCCGTCCACCACGCGGTCGAGCACCGAGCGTCGGACCAGCGCGCACCACATCGTCGAGCACCCGAACGTGGTCGCGCGCGCCGCTCGAGGCAAGGCGGCGCGAGCAGAGACCCCCCGCGCCAGCCACAACGGGTGGGAGCCGGCCGCAGACCGCCCCGACCCCGTCGCTCTGATCGAGGAGCAGAATCGCACCCGGGTGCCCGATCTGGTGCCGGTGCGGCACGGGCGGATGATGGTCTCGCCGTTCACCTTCTACCGCGGCGCCGCCAAGATCATGGCGACCGACCTCAAGGACACCCCGCGCGCCGGACTCATCGTCCAGCTCTGCGGTGACGCCCATCTTTCCAACTTCGGCGTGTTCGCATCGCCGGAGCGCAACCTGCTCTTCGACCTCAACGACTTCGATGAGACCCTGCCCGGTCCCTTCGAATACGACGTGCTGCGCATGACGGCGAGCTTCACGATCGCGGCCCGCAACAACGGGTTCAATGCCGCGGACATCCGGAGTGTGACGCTGGAAGCCGTGCGCTCGTATCGGGAGGGGATGGCTCAGTTCGCCGCGATGCGCACCATGGACATCTGGTATGCCCGGATGACCGAGCAGGAGATGCTCAAGGCCATGGACATGGCCAGGGCCACCCAGAAGGACAAGGCGGCGCGGAAGGCGGCCAAGGGGCTGGAGAAGACCGCGCTGAAGAACGCCGCGAAGGCACGCTCCCGCGACAGCATGCAGGCACTGTCCAAGCTCGCCGAACTCGTCGACGGCCAGTACCGGATCATCAGCCAACCGCCGATCGTCATACCGGTCCGCGACCTCGCGGAGTCCCTCGGCCTGTCGTCCGACGATGTGCAGGCGGCGGTCCTGGAGCAGCTGAGGTCCTACCGCGAGAGCCTGCAGGACGACAGGCGCCGGCTGCTCGAACGCTTCGAGGTCGTGGATGTGGCCCACAAGGTGGTGGGTGTCGGCAGCGTCGGCAACCGGGCGTTTATCGCCCTGCTGCAGGGCCGCGACGAGCAGGACCCGTTGTTCCTGCAGGTGAAGGAGGCCACGGCATCCGTGCTCGAGGACCACCTGCCCAAGAGCGTCTACGAGCAGCCGGGGGAGCGGGTGGTGCAGGGGCAGCGGATGATGCAGGCCGCCAGCGACATCTTCCTGGGCTGGACCAAGGGAGTGCAGGCCGACCGGTACCTGTACTGGCGTCAGCTGCGTGACATGAAGGGCTCGGCGATCGTGGAGGCGATGGTGCCGATGGGGATGACTTTCTACGCGCACGCCTGCGGCTGGACCCTGGCCCGGGCCCACGCCAGGTCGGGCGATCCCGTCGCGATCGCGGCGTACCTCGGAAAGAGCGACACGTTCGACCGCGCGGTCACCGACTTCTCCAACCGGTATGCCGACCAGAACGAGAAGGACTACGAGGCCTTCCTCGAGGCCGTGCACACCGGCTGGCTGGAGGCCCGGGAGGGCGTCTGAGCCGCCTCCGCGGCTGCAACTGTTGCCCAAGCGGACAATTGTGCCCGGTGCGCCGGGCGCAATTGTTGCGGAACGGGAACAATAGCCGCCGTACGATGGCAGGACGCCCCGCAGCAGCGGCGGCACCGCAGCGGTACGGACGCGAGGAGACGACGACGTGGCGAAAGCACCCACCGTCTACGACGTCGCCGAACGCTCCGGCGTCTCCATCGCGACGGTGTCCCGCGTGCTGCGCTCGCCGGCTGCGGTGCGCGAGCACACCAGGGAGCGCGTGCTCGCCGCCGTGACGGAACTCGGCTACGTGCCCAGCGCCGCGGCCAGGGGCCTCGCCGCCCGGCGTACCAACGTGATCGGACTGTTCTTCCCCGGACATGACGAGACCGTGCCGGACCAGCCCGTCGACTCGGCGCGCGGAGACACCGTGCCGATCGTCGACGACGACTCCGACACCGCCTCCGACACCGAGAACCTCTACTTCGACGAGGTGCTCCGCGGCGCCGAGATCGAGGCCTGGCGCCGCGGCTTCGCCCTGATGGTGGCCGCGGGGCGCGGCTCGAGCCGTGAAGCCCTGGTCACCGACATCGCCGGCCGGGTGGACGGCCTCGCCGTGCTCGCCCGTACCGTGCCCGACGAGCTGCTCGCCTACGTGGCCCGACGCATCCCCGTGGTGATCCTGGCCGGTGCCCAGCGCGCCGATGACTTCGACCACGTGAGCGCCAGCAACGGCCCCGGTATGCGAACCCTGGCCAACTACGTGCTGCAGGACCATGGCGTGCACGACGTGGTCTACATCGCCGGACCCACCGATTCCCCCGACGACGCGGAACGGCTGACCGGGTTCCGCAACGCCCTCGCTGACTCCGGGGTCGCCGAACGCAACGTTCGCATCCTGCGCAGCGACTTCACCCGGGATGGCGGCCGGGCCACGGCCGCGCGGATCCTCGCTGCGGAACGGCCCCGCGCGATCCTCTGCTCCAATGACGAAACCGCCCTGGGCGTGCTCGACGTGCTCGAACAGCGCGGCATCAGGGTGCCGGAGGATGTGCTGGTCACGGGCTTTGACGGCATCACGGCCGGCCGGCATTCCCGGCCGAAGCTGACCACGGTGCACCAGCCGATGGTGGAGCTGGGCCGTGCCGCCGTGCATGCCATCACGGCCAGGCTCGACGACCCGAATCTGGAACCGCAGGCGTTCACCCTGCCGGTCGAGGTCGTGCTGCGGGAGAGTTGCCCTCGCGTCTGACCGGGCCGTGGCGCCCCCGCGACAAAAAAAGGTGCTTGCTTTCCCGCAATGTATGCGCATACACTCGAGTCAGATCTCGCGCCTCCCCGACGCGATCAGCTCAACGATGACTGAGGAAACCCGGTAGTAATGATGCAACCCACTCGATCTCGGCCCCGATCAGGGCCTCTCCGTCACTCCCCGGCGCGGCGGACGCTGGCACGGCGCACAGTGGCCGCCGTGGCCCTGGCCGTCGTCGCCTCCACCCTCGCCGCCTGCAGTATCCAGATCCAGAGTGCGCCGGACCCGTCCATCCCCGACGACACCATGCTCGTCGCGGCCGACAACGGTTCACCGCTTTTCGAGAAGAACTTCAACCCGTTCATGATCAACAAGCGGGTCGCGGCGTTCTACATGTACGAGCCGCTGATCGTGCTCGACAACCTCAACGCCGAAGAGCACCCGTGGCTCTCCACCGGTTACACCCAGCCGGACCCGTCCACGATCGTCTTCGACATCCGCCAGGGCGTGACCTGGTCCGACGGGAAGGCTTTCACCGCCGCCGACGTGGGCTTCACCTTCCAGCTGCTCAAGGACAACCCGTCCCTGGACCTGCAGGGTATCTGGAGCTACATCGACACCTTCGAGGTCGGCGCCGACACCGTGACCGTGCACCTCACCGCACCGGATGTGCCCGCCGCCCAGCTGATCGCCTCGACCACCCTGATCGTGCCCGAGCACATCTGGGCGAAGGTGGAGGACCCCACCACCTGGCGGAACCCCGACCCCGTCGGCACCGGCCCGTACACGCTGGGCAACTTCGCGCCGCAGCAGTACACCGTGGACAAGAACCAGGAGTACTGGCAGGCCGACACCGTCGCGGCCGAGCACCTGATCCTGCCGGCCACGAACACCCAGCTCGATGTGGCCACGAAGGGCTACGACTGGGCCTACTCCTTCATCAGCGATGTCGAGGGCGCCTGGGTGGATGCCGGCAACCAGAACACCTACTGGTTCCCGCCGGGCGGCACCATCGCCCTGTTCCCCAACCTCACCAAGGCGCCGTTCAACGACGTCAACGTGCGCCAGGGGTTGTCCACGGCGCTGGACCGCGGCATGGTCGGTGACGCCGCCGCCGAGGGCTACATGGACCCGGCCGGCCAGACCAACATCCTGCTGCCCAACCAGGAAGATGTTCTCAACCCCGACATCCCCGACTCCGGCTTGATCACCCAGGACACCGCCAAGGCACTGGAGTATTTCGCCGCCGCCGGTTACACCCAGCAGGGCGGCAAGCTGCTCGATGGATCCGGCGTCCAGCTCAGCCTGACCATCACCACCGCGGCCGGCTACAACGACTGGCTCAAGGGTGTGCAGGAGGTGCAGAAGCAGTGGGGCGCGATCGGCGTCGACGTCAAGGTCGAATCCCCGCAGCCCGCCGCCTACACCCTGGCTCTCCGCAACGGCGAGTACGACTTCGCCATGGGCGCCACCGGCGGCACCGGCAACACCTTCCGCGACTTCAACAACCTGCTCTCCAGCGAGTGGGTCAAGCCCGTCGGCGAGGAGGCCAGCAACAACTTCGAGCGCTTCAGCGACCCGGCAGTCGACGAGATCCTCGCCGACTACAAGGTTGCGCTGGACCCCGTGGTGCAGGCCGACCTGGCCAACCAGCTGCAGCAGGTCGTCTACGACCAGATCCCCTCCATCAGCCTCTACTACGGCGGCTCCTGGGGCCTGTTCAGCGACGCGAAATTCACCGGTTGGCCCAGTGCCGCGGAACCGTACGCCTCGCCCAAGACCTACGAGTCCACTCCGCTTCTCGTTCTCACAAATCTGAAGAAGGTCAATGATGACTAGCACCACGGCGGCGCCCCGCGGCGCCGAGAGCCGCCCTCCAACGAGGCCAGGCCCCACGGATGCGGCGCACGCGCCGAGCCCGATCGCCACGTCCCTGGGCTTCGTCGCCCGCAAGCTCGGCCTGTTCGCTCTCACCCTGTGGGCGGCCGTCACGGTCAACTTCCTGTTGCCGCGGCTGATGCCCGGCACGCCGGCGGATGCCGCGCTGGCCAAGCTCGCCCAGAACGGCCCCGTCTCTGAGGCCACCAAGGCCGCCATCGAGGCCCAGCTCGGTGTGCCCACCGGCAACATCTTCGAGCAGTACCTGGCCTACCTGCACCAGGTGGTCACGCTGGACTTCGGTATCTCGTACACCTTCTACCCGCAGAGCGTCGGGGAGCTGGTCTCGGCCGCGCTGCCGTACACCCTCGTGCTGGTGGGCCTGGTGACCGTGGTCGCGTTCGTCCTCGGCACCCTTCTCGGCGTGCTGGCGGCGTGGAAGCGCGGCACCTGGCTCGACAGCGTGCCCACCCTGGTGGGGTCGTTCATGAGCGCCTTCCCGTACTTCTGGACGGCGCTGCTGCTGCTCTTCTTTGCCGGCTACGTGCTGAGGCTCTTCCCCACATCCGGCGCTTACGGGCCCACGGCCGAGCCGAACCTTTCGTTCGAGTTCTTCGGCGACGCGCTCTACCACGGGGTGCTGCCGGCGCTGACGATCCTGATCACCTCACTCGGCGGCTGGATCCTGGGAATGCGCAACACCATGATCTCCACCCTCGGCGACGACTACGTGACCTTCGCGGAGGCGAACGGGCTCAAGCCCCGCACCATCGCCCTCCGCTACGCAGCGCGAAACGCCATCCTGCCCAACCTCACCTCCTTCGGCCTGGCCCTCGGCGGTGTCGTTGGCGGCTCGATCCTGGTGGAACAGGTCTTCGGCTACCCCGGTATCGGCTACCTGCTCTTCAACGCCGTCACCAACCAGGACTACCCGCTCATGCAGGCACTCTTCCTGATGATCACCGTGAGCGTGCTCATCGCCAACTTCCTCGTCGACATTTTGTACGGCGTGCTGGACCCGAGGACCCGACGATGACAACCTCACTGCCCCCCACAACCGCTGCCATTCGCGCACCCATCACGGCGATCGGCGAGGCACCCTCAGCCTGGAAGGTCGTCGTCCGTGTCGCCTCCACGGTGTGGAGCAACGGCAAGGCCCGCATCGGCCTCGTCATGCTCGCCCTGTTCGTGCTGCTCGCGATCTTCGCCCCGCTGATCGCGCCGTACGGCGCCAGCGAGACGGGCTTCGAGCGCAGCGCAGACGGCAGCGCCGCACACTGGCTGGGCACCACCGCCGCCGGTGAAGACGTGCTGAGCCAGCTGCTCTACGGCGCCCAGGTGAGTATCTTCGTCGGCCTCGTCGCCGGGCTGCTTTCCACCATCATCGCCGTGCTGATCGGGCTCAGCTGGGGCTACGTGCGCGGGTTCGGCGCCGACGTGATCAACTTCATCGTCAATCTGTTTCTCGTCATCCCCGGCCTGCCGCTGATGATCGTCATCGCCGCCTACCTCTCCGGCGGCGGCATCGGCATGATCATCGTGGTCGTCGTGATCACCGGCTGGGCGTGGGGCGCCCGGGTGCTGCGCAGCCAGACCCAGTCGCTGCGTTCCCGCGACTTCGTCACGGCGGCCGTGTTCAGCGGCGAACGGCCGTTCCGCATCGTGTTCCGGGAGATCCTGCCGAACATGACCTCACTCATCGTGGGCAACTTCTTCGGCGCCGCCACCGCGGCGATCCTCGCCGAAGCCGGCCTCGAATTCCTCGGCCTGGGCGACTCCACGGTGGTGAGCTGGGGCACGATGCTCTTCTGGGCCCAGAACTCCAACGCCCTGCTCACCGGCCAGTGGGCACTGCTGTTCGCCCCCGGCCTCTGCATCGCGCTGCTGGCCACCTCCCTCACCCTCATCAACTTCGGCGTCGACGGCATCAGCAATCCGCGCCTCCGGGAAGGAACCAAGCGATGACCCCCGCACCGTACGCACAGACCCCGCCCGCCGCCAACACGACCCTGCTCGAGGTGCACGACCTGTCGGTGCACTACGGCTACGGTGCCGGCGCCACCAAGGCCGTGCAGAACGTGTCCTTCCGCCTGGCCCACGGCGAGTTCGTCGGCCTGGTGGGGGAGTCCGGCTCGGGCAAGTCCACCCTCGGCTTCGCGCTCACCGGGCTGAGCAAGCCCCCGGCGCACATTGAGAAGGGCCGTATCCTCTTCGGCGGCAAGGACATCGCCAGCCTCGACGCCGAACAGCTGCGCGAGCAGCGCCACGGCGGCATCGCGATGGTGCTGCAGTCCGGCATGAACGCGTTGAACCCGGTGCGCAGCATCCGCAACCACTTCGTCGACATCTTCCGCGCCCACGGGCACGTCGACCGCTCCCGCTGGACCGCCCGGGCCACCGAGCTGATCGGCAAGGTCGAACTGACCCCGCAGGTGCTCGACAGGTTCCCTGGCGAGCTCTCCGGCGGCATGCGTCAGCGGGTCTCCATCGCCCTGGCGCTCTCGCTCGAACCCGAGCTGATGGTCTTCGACGAGCCCACCACGGCGCTGGACGTCCTGGTGCAGCACGCCGTGATGAACACCATCATCGAGCTGCAGAAGTCCGAGAACTTCACTGCCATCCTGATCAGCCACGACTTGGGCATCGTCCTCGAATCCGCCCAGCGGGTGATGGTGATGCACGAGGGCCGCATCGTCGAGGATGCCCCGGCCCGACAGATCCTGGAGAACCCGCAAGCCGACTACACCCGGATGCTGCTCTCGCACTACGCCGACCCGCGGGCCGAGGTGGTGGAGCTGCCCGGTTTCGCCGACCGGCAGCAACGCAAGGCCGAGGGGGCTTCGCGCACAGAGGCGGCCACCCACACGCCCACGGTCTCGCCGCGCACCCTTCGCGCCGACCAGCACGCCATGATCGTCGAGAACGTCTCGAAGATCTACCCGGCCCCTCGCCGCGGCGAGGCGCCGGTGCGCGCCGTGGACAACGTGTCGTTCACCCTCGAACCCGGTGCCGCGCTGGCGCTGGTGGGGGCCTCCGGCTCGGGCAAGTCCACCATCGCCAAGCTCATCACGGCGGTGGAGAAGCCCACCAGCGGTCGCATCCGTTTCGGTGACCTCGACGTGGGTTCGCTGAACCGGCGGCACTTCCGCCGGTTGCACCGCGACGTGCAGATGGTGTTCCAGGACCCGTACTCCGCGCTGAACCCGCTGCACACCGTGGAGTATGCGCTCACCCGGCCGGTGATCAACTTCACCGGGCTGCACGGCACCGACGCCCGCCGCCGGGTGCTGGAACTGCTCGACATCGTGGGCCTGAACCCGGTGGAGGAGTTCGCGGCCAAGCTGCCGCACCAGCTCTCCGGCGGGCAGCGCCAGCGTGTGGTCATCGCCAGGGCGCTGGCCAGCGACCCGCAGGTGATCATCGCCGACGAGCCCGTCTCGATGCTCGACGTGTCGCTGCGCGCCGGCGTGCTCGCCCTGCTCGAGGACCTGCGCGAACAGTGGGGGGTGAGTCTGCTCTACATCACCCACGACCTGCTCTCGGCCCGGGTGGTCACCGACAACATCATGGTGCTCAACGGGGGAGCGGTGGTCGAGACCGGCAACACAGCCGACGTGCTGCGCAACCCCCAGGATGAGTACACGATCCGGCTGCTGGACGCGATCCCCAACCCACGTAAGGTCGTCGCGTGACCGCGCCGTTCGGCGGCCTCGCCCTGGCCCCAGAGCTCGAGCACTTCACCGTCGACACCGCGGCCGGGCCGCTCACCGCGTTCCGGGTGCTGCCCGCGGGCCCGCGCCGCGGTGTGGCCCTGCTGGTGCCCGGCTTCACCGGCTCCAAGGAAGACTTCAGGCTGCTGCTGCCGCTGATCGCGGCGCACGGCTGGGAGGCCGTGAGCTACAGCCAGCGCGGCCAGGCCGACTCGGCCGCCCCGGTGGGCATCGAGAACTACCGGCTCGAGGACTTCGCGGCGGATGCCATCACCGTCGCCCGGTTCGTCGGCGACGGCGGCCCCGTACACCTGGTCGGCCACAGCCTGGGCGGCCTCGTCGCCCGGGCCGCGCTTCTGCACAGCATCTCCCAGGCGCAGAGCCTGGCCCTGTTCACCGACCTGACCATGCTCTGCTCCGGTCCCGGCGGCCGGGCCGGAGTACATGCGGCGAATGCCGCCCTGGTGGCCGAGCAGGGCACCCTGGCGGTCTGGGCGCTCGACCACCCGGAGGGCAGCCCGCTCACCGCGGACGACATCTTCGTGCGCGACCGCCTGATCGCCTCCTCGGTCGACAACATCCTCGGCGGTGCCCGCATCCTGGACAGCACCCCCGACACCACCGACGCCGTGCGGGCCAGCACGGTGCCCACCCTGGTCGCGCACGGCGACGCCGACGACGCCTGGCCGATTCCGTCGCAGCGGCTGATGGCCGAGCAACTCGGCGCCCAGTACCGGGTGATCCCGCAGGCCGGGCACCTGCCCAACCTCGACAATCCCGGCTTCACCGCCGCGATGCTCGACGATTTCTGGGCATCCACCAGCTGATTCTTCATCTTTACACCGCACCACCGCTACCCAAGGAGATCCTCCATGCTCACTTTCCCCCAAGGCTTCCTCTGGGGCGCCGCGACCGCCGCCCACCAGATCGAGGGCAACAACGTCAACAGCAACTGGTGGCCCAAGGAACACGCCGAGGGCACCACCATGGTCGAACCGTCCGGTGACGCCGCCGACAGCTTCCACCGCTACCGCGAGGACATCAAGCTGCTCGCCGACCTGGGCCTGGATTCCTACCGGTTCAGCATCGAGTGGTCCCGCATCGAGCCGGAGCGCGGTTTCGCGTCCCGATCGGCCGTGGACCACTACCGCCGGATGGTCGATACCTGCCACGAGTTCGGCATCGAGCCGGTCGTGACCCTGATGCACTTCACGGTGCCGCGCTGGTTCGAGAACGACGGCTTCTGGCGGGCTCCCGATGCCGCCGACCTGTTCGCCCGGTACACCGAGCTCGCCCTGCCCGTCGTGGCCGAGGGCGTCAACTACGTCTGCACCATCAACGAGCCCAATATCGCCGCGATGCTCGCCGGCGGAGAGGACGCCGCCAACCTGGTGGCGCACGGCCTCGCCAACCCTGACCTGCAGGTGGCGGATGCCCTGCTGCTCTCGCACCAGCGCTCCCGCGAGGTGCTCAGCCAGGTACCGCACCTCAAGACGGGCTGGACCGTCGCCACCCAGGCCTTTGTGGCCGTGGACGAGGAGGGCGCAGCGGAGAAGCTCGTGGAGTACGGCCACCCGCGCGAGGACTGGTACCTGGAGAACGTGAAGGGTGACGACTTCGTGGGCGTGCAGGCGTACACCCGCACCTTCATCGGACCCGAGGGCCCCCGGCCCGTCGCCCAGGGCGTGGAAACCACCCTCACCGGCTGGGAGTTCTTCCCGCCGGCCGCCGGCATCGGGGTGCGCGCCGCCTGGGAGCTGACCGACCACGTTCCCGTGATGGTCACCGAGAACGGCATCGCCACCCAGGACGACAGCCGCCGCATTGCCTACACGCAGGGCGCCCTCGAGGGGCTGCACTCCTGCATCGAGGACGGCATCGACCTGCTCGGCTACCTGCACTGGTCAGCGCTGGACAACTACGAGTGGGCCTCCGGCTTCGCACCGACCTTCGGCCTGATCGGCTGGGACAAGCAGACCTTCGCGCGTACCCCCAAGCCCAGCGCCAGCTGGCTCGGCGAGGTCGCCCGCCGCAACGGCCTGGAGCCGTCGGTCGCCCCCGCCGCCTGACCTGCCCTGCAACTGTTGCCGATGCGGACAATTGTGCCCGGTGCGCCGGGTGCAATTGTCCGGAACGGGAACAGCTAGGCGGGATGCCGCGCGGCTAGACGAAGCGCTCGAGCACCGTGCCCTCGCGCATGCGCTCGACGCGCTTCACGTGCTTGGTGATGTCGCGCACCCCGCGATACACCGCGAGTTCGGCAACATCCACCACCTTGGTCGAAGCGTGCGACCGGGTCGGATGCGCGAACTCCTCGATCGACTGGAAGCTGTCCCGTCCGCGCGGCTCGGCGCTGAATCGCTGCGCGAAGCCGGTGTTCACGCTGGTGAGCTCGATGTCGGCCTCGTGCGCGGTGACCAGGCTGCGGGTGTCCACCGTGATCACGGTGTGGGCGTCGTCCCGGTAGGAGCGCGCGGCGAGCAGCTCGTTCAGCCGCGGCTTCTGCAGGAAGAAGAACACCCGGTCGTTGAGCATCGTGTACCACTCGCTGGGGGAGAGGTCCTCCAGCGCGGCCGCCAGCGATGACTCGTGAATCGCCTTCTGGTGCCGGATGACGGCGGTGCCGTAGTCCGGATGTTCCAACTCCAGCGACTCACCACGCCGCTTGGTGAGGATCGCGGCCTGCGGTGCCCCCTGCCGCACGCCCCATCGGGTGACCAGCGAGGCCGTGCTGAGCAGTCCGTGCCGCTCGATCGACGGCCACGACCCATCCGCTGCCACGTGGTACAGCTCGGGGTAGAGGCGGATCAGGTCCTTGGAAAGCACGGGGCAAGCGTACCGCGGCTCCGCCGGCCGACCGGGGTCAGAGGTCGAACGCGAGCCGGGCGCCGAGGGCGAGCATGAGCACAGCGATAGCGCCGTCGAGCACCCGCCAGGCACCGGGGCGCGCGAAGATCGGGCGCAGCAGACGAGCCCCGAAGCCGAGGCCGGTGAACCACAGGATGCTAGCCGTGATGGCGCCGCCGGCCCACCACCAGCGCTCGGCGGGGTCCTGTTGGCTGGCCACGGCGCCGAGGAACACCACGGTGTCAAGGTAAACGTGCGGGTTGAGCCAGGTGAGGGCGAGAACCGTGCCCACGGCGACCCGCATCCCGGTGCTGCCCGAGGACCCGGTCACCAGAAGCGCGCCCGGACGGATGGCCCGCCGCGCCGCCCACAGGCCGTAACCGACCAGGAAAGCGGCCCCGACCAGTCGCACGACCACCATGACCGCCGGTGCCGCCGCCACCAGGGCACCCATTCCCAGCACGCCAGCGAGGATGAGAGCCGCATCGGACAGAGCGGCAATGGCCACCACCGGCGCGATCACCCGGGTGCGGCCCTCGATGCCCAGCCGCAACACGAACGCGTTCTGGGCGCCGATGGCGATGATGAGGGACAGACCCGTGACCAGGCCCAACAGCGCGGGGAGGAGGGTTGTCGCAGGTGTCATTCCTCCAACGCTAGGGAGTCGCGGTGATTCAGTCCAGCTACGTTTTCTTAGGATGCGTAAGCTGGTCTTATGCAACGCTTCACCCTCGACCAGCTGGAGACCCTGCGCGCCCTGGTACAGGACGGCACCTTCGAGAAGGCCGCCCGCCGGCTGCACGTCACGGCGTCGGCGGTCTCGCAGCGGGTCAAGGCCATGGAGCAGTCCTGCGGCCGGGTCCTCGTGCAGCGCACCACCCCGGTCTGCCTCACGGCCGCCGGTGCGGTGGTGCTGCGCTACGCGCGCCAGGTCGAACTCCTGGAGGCCGACACCGAGCGAGCGCTGCGCGAGAACGGGTCCGCCGAACGGTCCGTGCAGATCTCCCTCGCCGTGAACGCGGACAGCCTGGCCACCTGGTTCCTCGGCGCGCTCGCCGGGGTGGCCGACGAACTCGACATCACCTTCGACCTGCACCGCGAGGACCAGGAGCACACGATCTCGCTGCTGCGCTCCGGCGCCGTGATGGCAGCGGTCACCTCCGACCGCGAATCGATCCAGGGCTGTGTCACCGAGCCGCTGGGCCGGATGCGCTACCGAGCAGTCGCCACGCCGGCCTTCGTGACCCGCTGGCTCGCCCACGGACTCGCCGCGTTGCCGGAGGCGCCCGTGGTCACCTTCGACCGCAACGACGACCTGCAGGACGCCTTCCTGCGGGCGCACGCCGGCGGGCCCGGTGCCCCACCCCGTCACGTCATCCCCACCTCCCACGATTTCGCCCGCGCAGTGCTGCTGGGCATGGGCTGGGGAGTGCTGCCCGAGCAGCAGTGTCTGGACGAGATCGCCGACGGCCGTCTGGTGGAGCTGGCGGCGGCGCATCCGGTGGACGTGCCGCTCTACTGGCAGCGCTGGAACCTGTCGTCGCCGCTGCTCGACGCGGTTTCGACCGCGGTGCGCGTTCAGGCTGAGCGGACGTTGCGGCCGCTCACGGTCTGACCCTCCGAACGGCCCTACAGGTCCGTGTGCGCCAGCGGCAGGCCGCTGAGGCTGGCCCGGATCTCGACGCTCCGAATCTGGTCGAGGGTCACATCGGTCGACGCGGCGAGGTTCTCGGTGCTCGGGCTCGTCGCCGTCCAGGTCGCGAGCACCGTCGCGGTGCCGTCCTGATCGGTCATCACCATGTCGTAGTCCTGGGGCCCGTTGTCCTTCCAGAGCTGATTGAGGTACACGCACGACCAGTCGAACCGGGTGCCCCAGTCGGTGTCGGTGATGGTGAGGGCCGCGGTGAGGGCGTCGGCCTCCACTGGCTCCATGGCAACGACCATCGTCGGGGCCGGGTCGGCGGGTGTGGGCGGTGCGGTGGCGGACGGTGCGGATGAGGGCGGTGCGGCCTCGAGAGTCGCCGGCGTGCCCAGGGTGGCGCCGAGGAACCCGCCGCCCAGGGCGAGGCCGGCAGCGACGGCCGTGCCGGCCATGGCCAGACGCAGCCGGTTGCGCCGCGTGCGGGCGACGGCCGCCCCGGCGAGCCGCTGCACAGCTCCGGGCTGGTGCGGCGCGGCGCGCAGATGCGCGTCACTCAGAGGTGCAGAGGCGGCGATCTCGGTAGGCGTGGTTTCGGTGAGCGCAACGGCCTCCGCCGCGGGCAGGGCCGCCAGGATGCCGGGCAGCCCGGCGAGTTCGGCGACGGCGCCGGCGCAGGCGGGGCAGGTCGGCAGGTGGCGTTCGAAGGCGTGCCGGTCTTCGGGGCTGAGCGCGCCGAGCAGGTAGGCGGCGTCCCACTCGCGGAAGCGGTCGGAGGTCATTCGGTGACCCCTCTTTCCTGTAGGGCGAGCCGCATTGCTCGCAGGGCGTAGTGCAGGCGGGACTTCACGGTGCCCTCCGGCACCTGTTGGTGGAGGGCGATTTCCGCGATCGACTGCCCGAGGTAGTAGGCGCTCACCAGCACGGTGCGGTGCTCGGGAGTGAGCGCGGTGAGGGCATCCGTCAGCAGCCAGCGATCCAGGATGGCCTCGGTGGCGTCGGTCGACGACCTCTCCGGCAGGTCATCGGTCGCGATCTCACGGGCGTACCGAGCGCTCCGTCTGTCGTCGATGACGAGGTTGCGGGCCACCGTGAACAGCCAGGCACGAGCGGCGTCGTCATCCCGGTTCAGCAACGCCGGCCGCGTCCAGGCGCGCAACAGGGTCTCCTGCACCACGTCCTGCGCGAACCCGTAATCCCCGGTCAAACGCACCACGTACCGAAACAGTGCCGGCCCGTGGGCGTCGTGCAGCGCCCGCAGGAGCTCCGCGTGTGGCTCTGCCACGGTCACCTCCCGGTCTGCCCGATGCCCACAATGAACACGGCTCTGCTGGACTAATTCTGCGCGACGAAGAGCTCGAACTCGACGGAGCCGGCATCTTCGACCGAGACGAAGCCGAGGTCGGGGGCGTCGACGCCGTAGTCACTGAAGGTGATCGGGATGCTGCCGACAACCTGGCCGCCGGCCTCGGTGAGCGCGGCCTGCAGCTCCACCGTGACCGGCTGGGTGACGCCGTGCAGGGTGAGTTCGCCGGTGGCGCTCAGGGTCTGCGCGACACCGGCCACGGGGGCCTCGAGGGTGACCGGTGCGGTAAGCGTGAAGGTGGCGGTCGGGAAGTCGTCGGCTTCCATCGCGGAGTCCCGGAAGTAGGCATCCCTGGCGCCTTCGTCGGTGGCGATGCTCGCCACGTCCACCGTGATCGTGGCGGCGGTGAGCGAGAGGCTGTCGACGGTGAGCTCACCGGAAACGTCGGTCGTGCGACCGGTCACTGTCACGTCGTTGCCCTGCAGCACCTCGTCGACCCGGTAGCCCGCGAAGGAGTCCGCGGCCACGCTCCAGGTGCCGGAGAGGTCGTCCGCGTTGACCTCGGTGGCCGCGCCGGCATCCGTCGGGCCGGGGGTGCCCGCGGCGATGGTGGGGGCCGCCTCGACGGTGCTGTTGGCGTAGTCGGCATAGACCGCAGGCCCGAAGGCCAGGGCGGCACCGCCGATGACGACAACTCCGCCCGCAATCCACAGCCCGATCTTCGTCTTTTTCTGCATGTCACCCTCGTTCATGGTCTTCGCGTGTAATTGGCGAGCGGATGGTGGTCATCCACTCTGTACAACGAGATGGCAGGCCAAAAGGTTCAGACCGGTTCACTTTTTCGAAAAACTAGCCGGTTCGACCGCTGATGCGGCGGCCCAACTCGGCCGCGGCGTGCTCCACGGCGGCGGCGAGCTCCGGCCAGCGTTCCGGCGGCACGCTGGACCGGGCGAAGGTCACGGCGATGCCGGCGGCGGGCCAGCCGCTGTGGTCGCGAACGGCCACCGCGACGGATGCGAGACCCAGGGTGACGTCGCCGTCCTCCGCCGCGTAGCCCTGCGCGCGCACCTCGGACAGGAGCCGGCTCAGCTCGCGATAGCTACTCACGCCGCCCGGCGCCGGGGTGTCGCCGCCGTCGCGCTGCACGAAGGCGGACGGGTCGGGGAACAGGGCCCGCACCTGCGCGACCGGCAGCGTCGCGAGCAGCGCCCGGCCGCTGGCCGTGAGGTGGCTGGGCAGGCGCACACCGACATCCGTCACCAGGGCGGGGCGGCGGGGAGCGCGCTCCTCCACGAGGTAGATCACATCGCGACCGTGCAGCACGGCCAAATGCGCGCTCTCGCCGATGGTGTCGACGAGCGCGGCCAGGATCGGCCGGCCCAGCCGGGCCAGGGGCTCCTGCCGGGCAAAGCCGCTGCTCAGCTCGAAGGCGGCCAGGCCGATGCCGTACCGACGGGCCTCGGGAAAGTGCAGAACGAAGCCGAGCTCGGTGAGCACGCCGAGCAGCCTGTAGACGGTGGACCGGGGGAGCCCGAGCGTCTGCGCGACGGTCGACGCCGGTACCGGCCCGCGCTGGGCGGCCAGGTGGGTGAGTATCTGCAGGGTGTGGCGGGCGGCGGGCACATCGGCCTTCGTGGGCGCCGCCCGGCTCTCAGCAGGCACGTCCACGGCGCCCCGGCTCAGCTGTCATGCGACGAGGCTATCGTTTCGACGAGCCCCCGGGGCGCAGGCCGGTTGCCGGTTCGGCAAGCCAGTTTGTCGCCGTGCCGCCTACGAGGGAGGATGCAGTCATGCACACCAACGACACCGCCCGTGAACCCCAGGAGCCCGACGCAATAGGAGACTTCTGGGATCAGCGCTACGCCGGAAATGAGACCCTGTGGAGCGGCCGGCCCAACGCCGCGCTGGTCAGCGAGACGCACCACCTGCGGCCGGGGCGGGCCCTCGACGTCGGCTGCGGCGAGGGCGCCGATGCCCTCTGGCTGGCGGCACAGGGCTGGGACGTGACGGCGCTGGATGTCTCCCGAGTGGCACTCGAGCGCGCCGCCCGCCAGGCCGACCTCGTGCGAGCCGACCTGGTCGGCGGCACGGTGCGCTGGCTGCACGCCGGACTCGTCGAGGCGGCCCTGCCGGCGGCGAGCTTCGACCTGGTCTCCGCGCAGTACCCCGCCCTGTTGCGCACGGACGAGAATATCGCGGAGCGCGCCCTGCTGGATGCCGTCGCGCCCGGGGGTGTGCTGCTCATAGTGCACCACCCCACGCCCACCGCCGCTGAGGCCGCCGCGCACGGTTTTGATCCCGACCTGTACGTGAGCCCGGCCCAGGTCGCGGCCCTGCTGGACGACACCTGGCGGATCGAGGTCGACGAAACCCGGCCCCGCCACGTGGCCACCGGTGCCGGTGCCCACCACACCGAAGACGTCGTGGTGCGGGCGCGGCGCCTGCACTGACCGGGCTCAGCGTTCCCTGAGCGTCGCCACGGTTCCCACCGGCGCCGCCCGCGTACCCAGCCGGCTGGGGGTGGGCTCTGCCGGGTTCTGGCTCACCACCAGCACCCGGGACCCGCACAGGTGGATCTCGTCTACCACGGTGCGGCCGCTCCGCAACAGGTCGGCGAGGCTGGGCGGCAGGTCCAGGTCGTCGATGCCCGGCGAGAAGGCGCCCGCGGCGCGGGAAGCGGGCCGCGGCGGCAGCCCGAGCAGCTCTGCGGCTCGATCGTTGTAGAGCACCAGATCGCCGGCGCCGTCCACGAGAATCAGCCCCTCTGGCACCGAGTTGACCACGGAGTCGTTATGGACGAACAGTCGGGCGAGTTCTTCCGGCCCCCAGCCCAGGGTGACCCGGCGCAGGTAACGTCGCAGAACCCAGGTGGCCAGCGAACCCGCCAGGAGCAGGGTGAGCGTTATCGCCAGGATGGCGGGCAGCCGGGCGTCGAGGGCGATCTGCAGGTTGCTGGTTCTCACGCCGGCGGCCACCATGCCCACCACTTCGCCATCGGAGTCGAGGATCGGCACCACGGCGCGCACCGACGGGCCGGGGGTGCCCGGCGTGACGTCGGTGAACGACATTCCGGCCGTGGCGGGGCCCGTGCGGCCGACATACTGCCGGCCGATTTCGGCGGGGTCCGGGTGCGTCCAACTGACCCCCGCCGGGCTCATGATCGTGATGAAGTCCAGCGCGGCGTCCCGGTTGACCTCGAGCGTGTACGGCTGCAGCGCCGCCGTCGGATCCAGCGATGTCGCCGCCGTCACCACGAACGGGCTGTCGGCGATCGCGGCCGCTACCGCGAGCAGCCGGTCGGCCCTTTCGGAGTAACCGCGGTCCCGGGCGTCGACGAAGGCGGCAGTGCTCACGAACACGGCCAAAGACACTATGAACACAGAGTGAGCGACGAACAGCCGGCGTGTAATGCTCCACCCGTGCATCGTTCGCACCCATCCTTCCCGGCCGCACCACTGGGCCACGTCGTCGTGACCATCCTGACCTCTAGGGAGAACGTACGCCCAGACCGCCGCGCCGGGGCCGGTGCCCCTGGCGTGCTGATCTGAGTCGGGGCGCTTTATCCCTGCTGACCAGCACATGAGAGTGCACGTTGTGGGTCGGCGAGTCGGGGGTCCAGGGGTCTGGAGTGCCCCACCGTGGTAGGCTCGGTGACGGTCTTCCGACCCTTCACCAGGACGCGAACGCGTAGCCCCCAGCTCGACTGGGACGGCCGCGTGCGTACGGTGAGGCCCAGACGGACGCGATCCCATGGTCGCTCCAGCCCACGCCGTTTCTCGGTGTCGAGGCCGGTCTCGGCCTACCCGTCCGACACAGCGAGCCCCGTGTTGTCGACCGCTCAGGCGGTCTATTCGGCGTGCTCCGGAGAATCCGTGACCGAAATCATCGCCGTCAAGGCAGAAGTACCCGCCAGCGAGGCGGAGCAGAGAGAAACTGCAGCAGCAGTAGCACCGGGAATCGCCGTGAAGGCGGACAGGCTCTACAAGGCCTTCGGCCGCAAACCGCACGACATCGTCAAGAAACTCCAGAGCGGCGCGAGCCGTGACGAGCTCGCGCACCTGGGAACGGCCGCCGTCATCGACGCTTCCTTCGAGGTACAGCGTGGTGAGATCTTCGTGGTGATGGGCCTCTCCGGCTCGGGCAAGTCCACCCTCATCCGCATGCTCAACGGCCTGCTCGAGGCCACCAGCGGCACTGTCACCGTCGGAGACACCCCGATCACCGGCATCCCGGCGGCCAAGCTGCGGGACGTGCGCCGTCAAAGCATCTCGATGGTCTTCCAGCACTTCGCCCTGCTGCCCCACCGCACGGTGATCGATAACGTCGCCTACGGCCTCGAGGTGCAGGGCATGCCCCGTGAGGAGCGCCTCGCCAAGGCGCGCACCATCATCCGCCTGGTGGGACTGGACGGATGGGCCGACAATCTGCCCTCCGAACTCTCCGGTGGCATGCAGCAGCGCGTCGGCCTCGGCCGGGCCCTGGCCGCCGACACCGACGTTCTCCTGATGGATGAGGCGTTCTCCGCCCTGGACCCTCTGATCCGCCGCGAAATGCAGGAACAGCTGATCGAGCTGCAGGCCGAACTCGGCAAGACCATCATCTTCATCACCCACGACCTCAACGAGGCCATGTTCCTCGGCGACCGCATCGCCGTGATGCGCGACGGCCGGATCGTGCAGATCGGCACGCCCGAAGAGATCCTCACCGACCCGGCCAACGATTACGTCGCCCAGTTCGTGCAGGATGTCGACAGGGCGCGGGTGCTCACCGCCGGCAGCGTCATGGAGCCGGCGCGTTCGGTGGTCACCGTCACCGCCGGCCCGCGTGCGGCTCTCCGCACCATGCGCGACCTGCAGACCTCGGCCACTTTCGTTTTGCGCCGTGACCGCAGCTTCGCTGGGGTCGTGCGCGACCGGGACGTGCTCAAACAGGTCAAGGCCGGCGACGGCGACCTGCGGGCCATCATCCTGGACGCCACCGCGGTGGCCGCCGACACCGCCTTGGTCGACCTCGTCGAACTGGCCGTGGAGAGCGACCTGCCCATCGCCGTGGTCGACGATCGCAACCGTTTGCTCGGCGTGATCCCCCGGGTGACCCTGCTCGCGGCTCTCGGCAATGTCAGTCCGACGACCGGTGAGCTGCCGGTGATGGAACCGCCGGCCACCATCTCGATGAGCATCATCACCGAAACCCTGCGCGAAACCGCGTCGGAAGGAGTACAGCCGTGAACGACTTCCGGATTCCCCTCGGCTCCTGGGCCGATACCTTCATCGACTTCATCACCGACACCTTCGGGTTCTTCTTCGACTTCGTGCGCGCCATCTTCAGCGGCGCCTACGACCTCGTCGACCTCATTCTGGCCACACCGCCGTTCTGGGTGATCATCCTCGTGGCCGCGGCGCTGGCACTGATGATCCGCGGCTGGAAGTTCGCCGTGGGTACCGTCGTCGGCCTCGTTGTCATCGTGGGTGTCGACCAGTGGGAGAACGCGATGGACTCGCTCGCCCTGGTGCTCGTCGCGAGCGTTCTGGCGATCCTGTTCAGCGTGCCGCTTGGCATCCTCTCGGCCAAGTCCGGCGTGGCGTCCAGCATCATCCGCCCGATCCTCGACTTCATGCAGACCATGCCGGCCTTCGTGTACCTGATCCCCGCGCTGATCCTGTTCCGCGTCGGTGTTGTTCCCGGCATCGTGGCGACGATCATCTTCGCCATGGCTCCCGGGGTTCGGCTCACCGAACTCGGCATCCGCAGCGTCGACAGTGAGGTGGTCGAAGCCGGCCAGGCCTTCGGTGCGTCACCGTGGCGCATCCTGCGTCAGATTCAGCTGCCCCTGGCGATGCCCACCATCATGGCCGGAATCAACCAGGTGATCATGCTCTCGCTCTCGATGGTCGTCATCGCCGGCATGGTCGGCGCCGGCGGTCTCGGCCAGCAGGTCGTGGCCAGCCTGAACCGCATCGACGTGTCGCTCGGCTTCGAGGCCGGCCTCTCCGTGGTGATCCTCGCGATCTTCCTGGACCGGCTCACCGCGGCTCTCGGCAACGGGAACACCCCGATCAGCAGGGTGCTCGCCGCTCGCAAGCGCCGCGCCCACCCGGTCCACGCTCCGGCCGCGGCCGTCGCCGTGGAACCGACCGTGGCCCCGGCCGTGACACCGACGCAGGCCGCCGAGCGCGAGCCGTCCCGCGTCTAGCTCCGCCCGTAGCTTCAACCCCCGCAGCTTCAACCCCGGTCACCACCAGCAGGTGACACGAAAGGCAGACACATGAAGAACCGTTCACTCCAGATCCTCGCCACCGGTGCCATCGGCATGCTCGCCCTGGCCGGCTGCACCGCGGCCGAAGCCGAGACCGTCGGCGACGGCAACTCGGACAACAAGGACCTCACCATCGCCGTGTTCAACGGCTGGGACGAGGGCATCGCGGCATCAGAGCTGTGGAAGGCCATCCTCGACGAGAAGGGCTACAACGTCGAACTCGAGTACGCCGACGTTGCACCGGTCTACGCCGGGCTCTCCACCGGTGACTACGACCTCAACCTCGACGTCTGGCTGCCGAACACCCACAAGTCCTACCTCGAGGAGTACGGCGACGACATCACCGAACTCGGGGCCTGGAACGACGAGGCCAAGAACACCATCGCCGTGAACGCCGATGCACCGATCGACACCCTCGCCGAGCTGGCCGATAACGCCGACCTGTTCGACAACCGTCTCGTGGGCATCGAGCCCGGCGCCGGTCTCACCGAGGCCGTGACCGACAACACCATCCCCACCTACGGCCTCGAGGACATGGACTACCAGACCTCCTCGACCGCAGCGATGCTCACCGAGTTGACCGCTGCGGAGAAGTCCGGCGAGAACATCGCCGTCACCCTGTGGGCGCCGCACTGGGCCTACGACACCTTCGACCTGAAGAACCTCGAAGACCCCGAAGGCACCCTCGGCGCTTCGGAGACCATCCACGCCTACGGCAAGAAGGACTTCTCCACCGACTTCCCGCAGGCCACCAAGTGGATCGCTGACTACACCATGGACCTCGACAAGCTCCAGTCGCTCGAAGCCGCCATGTTCGTTGACTACGACGGCCAGGACTACGGCCCCATCGTCGCGAAGTGGATCGAAGACAACCAGGAGTACGTGGACTCGCTCACCGCGTAGTCGACTGCCCCGTCTATGAACGGCCCGTGCCTCGGCACGGGCCGTTTCTGTGTCGTCTCTGGCGCGGTCGTCTCAGGCGCTGGCGCGCAGTTCGGCGCCGATGTACGCCGCCCAGGCACCGGCCTTGCCGGTCTCTCCGGCGGCCAGCGGCCCCTCGGTGCCGTCGACAACGAAGCCGTGTGGTTTGGCCACGATAGTGGCGCCGGCGGCGTGCAGGGCGTGCGAGATCTTGGCCGCCGCATCCCCGTGGATGAATAACTTGATGCGGGTGTCGAACGCGGCGGCCCGCACACCGGCGAGGGAGCCCGGTGCGAGGGTGCGCAGGAACCGGCGCATCCGATCGGTCGGCTTCCAGCCGTTGATCGGGCATCCCACCACCAGGACGTCGACGCCGTCGAGGCTTGCCTCGGTGATGTCGGACACGCTGAGGGTGGTAGTTCCCCGGCCCAACTCGGTGGCGATCACCTCGGCGATGGTGCGGGTGCTGCCATAGTTCGTGTCATAGACGACGAGTGCGTGCATGAGTCCTCCCGGGTCGTGGCGACGTTGGCCGACACGAGTCATAGTGGCCCCGGCCCCGACGACCGACAAGAGCAGCAGGTCCCGCGGGTCACCGCGACTGCCGGGTCACTCCGACTGCGGAGCTCGCAGCGCGATGAAGCTCGACAGCGCCTCGGTGATGGCCCGCTCCGATGCCGCCCGGGTCAGCGTGGCCTCGCCGTCGCCGGGCTGAGCCCCGTACGCTCCGAAGGAGGCGTGGTTGGCGCCCTCGATCCGCACAAAGGTCGTATCGGCGGGCAGCAAGGCGGCGGTGTCCTCGATCTTGGCCGGGGTGCTCAAGCCGTCCTCGCTCCCGCTGAGGCTCAGCACCGGCAGCTCGTCGTCGACGGCCGAGGCGCAGTAGCTGCCGAACAGCACGAGGCCGGCGACCTCGTTGTCCTCGGCGTACATGCAGGCCCGCACGCCGCCGAGCGAGTGGCCGCCCACGAACCACGCCGCCACATCGGGCGCGGTGGCCGTGAAGGTGTCCAGCGGACGCTGGTCGAAGAAGGCGAGGTTCAGAACCGGTTTGGTGATGACCACGGTCATCCCCGTCTCCGCCACGGTGGGAGCCAGGGTGGCGAGGTACGCGTACGGGTCGACCTTGGCGCCGGGAATGAAGACCAGGCCGGCGACCGAGCGTTCCTCGGCCGGGGCGATCACGACGGAGACGTCGGTGTCGGTCACCGTGACGGCGGGGTCGTCGAACACGGCCTGGGCGGCCGTGCGGTCGGCGGGCATCACGAGCTGCGTCCAGAACAGGACGGCCACGATCCCGAGGGCCAGCGCGGTGAGCGCGGTCCAGCCGGCGAATCTGACGCGGGTGCGCAGAACGGTTCGAGGGGTGCTGTCAGTCGTCAATTCGATCAGTCGTCCAATCCGCGTGCGGCGAGGGCCTCTCCGATCGCATCGGCGGCGTACAACGAGCGTACGACGACGGGGACGGCCAGGGCGATGATCGACCCCTGTGCGCCGCGCGCCCTCCGGGCGTCGAGCACCTCCCGCACGATCTCCGCCACCAATGGGATGCACCGGATGGTCAGGGCCACGAGCAGCCCCACCCTGTCGGCATCCACCCAGCGCCGGAACGGCCGCAACAGCAGCTGGAACGCCTCGAGCACCGCGGTGACCGTGGTGGTGAGGGTGAAAAGGGCGGCGAGGGCCACGGCCACCAGCAGCCGGCCGGCCATCAGACCGGCCGTGGTCCAGCCCTCCGCCGAACCATTGGCGACCAGCACCTGCACCGGCACGGCGAAGACCAGGATCCACAGGATCGGACCGATCTGCGGCCAGGCCGCCATGGGCGGGATGCCGGCCAGCGCGTACAGGGCGACCACGGCCACGAATTCCCCCGCGAGCACCAGCGGATCGGCCGCCAGGCCGACCAGCACCATGGCGACGGCGAGCACGGCCAGCTTGAGCACCGCCGGCGCGCGGTGCAGCAGCGAGGTCCCCGGCCGGTACAGCCCGATCATGACAGCATGCTCAGGTACGCGGTGAGAGCGGTGGAGGGCACGTCGTCGGCGACGACCCGGCCCTCGTCGATCACGATCACCCTGTCGAACCCGTCCAGCACCTCCAGGTCGTGGGTCACCACGATCACCTGCTGGGTCAGCGACACCAGCAGCCCGGTGATCAGACGGGTGTTGCGGGCATCCAGCAGCGTGGTCGGTTCGTCGGCCACCACGATGGTGGGCCCGGCCACCAGCACCGCCGCGAGGGCCAGCAGCTGCTTCTGACCGCCGGACAGACGGTGCGCGGGGCGCTCGGCGAGAGCGGTGAGACCGAACCTATCGAGCGCCTCTGCCGTGCGCGCCGTGATTTCGTCGGCGGCCAGGCCCCGGCGCCGCAGGGTGAAGGCCACATCCTCCTGCACGGTCGGCATCACGATCTGGTTGTCGGGATTGGTGAAGATGAAGCCCACCTCGCGCCGCACGAGCTTGGCTTGCCGGCGCACGTCCAGGCCGTTCACCGTGACGGTGCCGCTAGTGGGGGTGACCAGGCCGTTGATCATGCGCGCCAGCGTCGACTTGCCGCTGCCGTTGGCGCCGACGATGCCGATCCGGCGTTCGGTGAGGTGCAGGTCGATGCCGCGCAGCACGGGCTGGTCGTCGAAGCCGTGCGAGACGTCCTCGAAACGGATGCCGGCGGCGCTCACGCTCACGCCCGGGCGTCGACGGGCGCGGAGACCGGAACCGTGCGGCGCGGGGTGATCAGGCCCGGGTATGCCCGGTGCACCTGCTTGGCGACGAGGACCGTCACGACCACCTTCACCAGGTCGCCGGGCAGGAACTTCGCACTGTCGACGGCGGCGGCCCACAGCGGCAGGCCCAGGTTGACGGCGGTGACGGGCACCCCGATCAGGTAGACGACCACGATGCCGCCGAGAACGGTGGCGCCCAGTGCCGGCCAGAACGGGTAGCGCGGCAGCAGCCACGCGGTGAGGGCGCCGATCACGACGACGCCCAGCAGCCATCCGTAGGGGTAGCCGGCGGAGGGGGAGGTGGTGAACCAGACCAGGCCGCCGCGCCCACCCGAGAGCAGGGGCAGCCCGGCCGCGGCGAGGACCAGCAACAGCAGCACGGCCAAGAAACCCTTGCGCGCTCCGAGGATCGCGCCGGCCAGCATCACGCCGAGGGTCTGGAACGTGATCGGCACGGTGCTGGCGCCCAGGGAAAGCGCGCCGGGGAACCCGAGGGCGGCGATGAGGGCGGCGAAAATGGCGATCTGGGCCAGGTCGCGCACGCTGAGGCGGGCCGTGACTCTACGGGCGGGAACGGTGGGGGCTGTCATGGTTTTCAATCTAGATTTCCCCGGCAGGGCGCCGCAGTGGAATACCTACAAAGAATCCGGCGGAACGCTGGTCACGGGTCCCGGTCGGGGCCTCCGGTCCGGTTTCCCGCTGCCATCGGCACGCCTATCCGTCGGACCTGTGCGGTTTTATGATCGTCGCAGCCGGACGGAGAGTTCACCGATGCCGGGACACGGAAGGCAGTTCTCATGGGTTTCTTCGGATTTCTCCTGCTCGGCCTCTTGGCCGGCGCCCTGGCCAAGCTGATCCTCCCCGGAACGCAGGGTGGCGGCTGGTTCGTGACCCTGCTGCTCGGTGTGGTCGGCGCGTTGCTGGGCGGCTGGCTGGCCGGCCTGATCTTCGGGGTCGACATGGGATCGTTCTTCGACCTGCGCACCTGGGTGATCGCCATTCTCGGGTCGATCATCGTGCTGCTCATCTACGGCGCGGCCACCCGCAACCGCGGGAGTAGCAGCTCGACCTGATCTGCAGCGCGGGTGGCGCTTAGGCGACGAGGCGACTGATCGTGGCCGATCCGGCGCGGGCGCCGGACGTCGGTTCTGCCCACACCGAGATCGGAGCCGGGTTCCACGGCAGAGCGGTCGGTTCCGCACCAGAGGACACCAGGAGGGCGCCGGTGTTGACGGCTGTGATTCCGTCAACCGGGGTGTCGGTGCGGGGTTCGGCGATGTTGCGGGGCGCTGCCGGGGTGTCGGTGCGCAGGCGCATGGTCTCGGCAGCCAGGAGCTCGGTGAGGGTCTCGGCGATCTGGTGGGCCTTGAGCCCGTGGAAGATCACGTCGGTGTCATCGGAGCGGCGGGGGACCAGGGTCCAGGCTCCCTCGGCGCCGACGAGATCGGCCAGCGCGGCGTGGAGATGTTCAAAGACCTCGGCGCGGCTGAGTTCTGCCGGAGCGGGAGCAACCGGGGCCTGGATGACGGGTGCGGTGCGACGTCGACGACCGAACATCGTGAGCCCCTTCCTACTAACAACGCGAGAAGACCAGTTTCGCCTTCTCCACCCCGAAATCACGGGGGACACGCCGCAGAACGGGGACTGGCGGGGGGATGCCCGCTAATTAACCTTCACGGCAGTGGCGCCCGGCACGGATTTCTCGTCGGCGTCCTTCACCACGTTGCCGACGGCGACCGCGACGCTGAGTCCCCAGCCGATCCAGGTGAGCACCAGGCGCCAGTCCCTCGGACCGTTCTTGGTGGCCTGCAGGATGTGCCAGCCGCCGACGACGACGCTGATCATTGCGGTGTTGAACAAGAACTTTCGCATGGCTACACGCTAGCCGACTACCCGCGAACTGAGAGAAAAGCCCCAAAAAACTCGGGTTTTAGGTGCTTGAGTCACAGCTCGCGGGTGTGGTCGCGGGCGAAGGTGAGGGTTTCGGTGAGCAGGGCCAGGCGCTCCGGCTCGGTGCGGGCGGTCCGGGTGTTCACCTCGGCAACGATGGTGCCGTCCCAGTTCACCGCGGCGAGGTTCCGCAGTACCTCGGCCACCGGCTCGGTGCCGCGGCCGGGCAACAGGTGTTCGTCGAAGACCCGGCCCTCGTCGAGGGAGCCCGTGCCGTCGCAGAGGTGCACGTGGCGCAGACGCTCGCCCAGGGCCGTGGCCATCGCGAGGCTGTCCTGGCCGCTGAGCGCACAGTGCGAGAAATCGAGGGTCACCGCGGCGCAGTCCATCACCGTGGGGTCCCAACCGGGGGAGTACGCCTTGACCCCTCGCCCGCCGATCTTCCACGGGAACATGTTCTCGACGGCGATCTGAAGGCCGGTGCCCGCGCCGAGCTCGCGCACGATGTCGAGAAAGTCCTCCGCATAACCGGCCTGCCAGCGAAACGGCGGATGCACCACCACCGTCGATGCGCCGACCAGCCCGGCGAGCTCGGCGGACCGCTCCAACTTCACCCGGGGGTCCCGGCCCCAGACGAAGTGGGTGAGCAACAGAACCGGTGCGTGGATCGAGAAGATCGGCAGGCTGTACCGCTCGGATAGCGCGGTCAGCGCCGCCGCATCCTGGGTGGCTTCGTCACGGGTGACCATGATCTCAACGCCGTCGAACCCGGCCTGCTTCGCCAACCTGAAAGAGTCTTCCAACCCCAGCGGGTACACGCAGGTGGAGCTCATGCCGATGCGAATCACGGCGTCAGCATAGCCTTCGCTGGTAACCTCGAGGTGCAGCCAGGTGCGCCGCACAGGCGGGCACCGGAATGGATGAGTCATCGAAATCGCAGCAGACACCACCGCATCAGTCAGCGCACCCGACACAACCGGAGAGGCCGGCGCAGAGCCCGGCCCCGATTCGGTCGCGCCCGGTCACTTCGACCTGGTCGTGGTCTCCAACCGGCTTCCGGTCGACTACGAAGTAGCCGAGGACGGCACCGAAAGCTGGCGCACCTCGCCCGGCGGCCTGGTCACCGCCCTCGAACCGATGATGCGCGCCTCCGACGGCGCCTGGGTGGGCTGGCCCGGCGTGGCCGACCGCGAATTCGAGCCCTTCGAAAACGACGGCATCTCGATCGTGCCCGTACGCCTGAGCACCGAAGATCTCGAGCTCTACTACGAGGGCTTCTCCAACGACACCCTCTGGCCGCTCTACCACGACGTGATCGCCTCACCCAGCTACCACCGCGAATGGTGGGACGCCTACGTGCAGGTCAACCGCCGGTTCGCCACCGCGGCCGCGGCATCCGCAGCGCCCGGCGCCACGGTCTGGGTGCACGACTACCAGCTGCAGCTGGTGCCGCGGATGCTCCGCGACGCCCGCCCCGACCTGGTGATCGGCTTTTTCAACCACATCCCGTTCCCGCCGTACGGCATCTTCGCCCAGCTGCCCTGGCGCAAGCAGATCCTTGACGGCCTGCTCGGCGCCGACCTGATCGGCTTCCAGCGGCTGGCGGATGCCGGCAACTTCTCCCGCGCCGTGCGCCGCCTGTTCGGCTACGCCACCCGCGGTGTCGCCGTGGACGTGCCCAGCCAGAACGGCCAGCA
This sequence comes from Cryobacterium sp. TMN-39-2, assembly GCF_004402745.1. Classification (NCBI taxonomy): domain Bacteria; kingdom Bacillati; phylum Actinomycetota; class Actinomycetes; order Micrococcales; family Microbacteriaceae; genus Cryobacterium; species Cryobacterium sp. TMN-39-2. The sequence continues at coordinate 121,714 of NZ_SOFX01000020.1, read as the reverse complement.
CCGCCGGGTCATCGCCAAGCACTTCCCGATCTCGATCGACGCCGAAGCCTACGAGGAAATGGCCAAGCGACCGGAGATTCAGGAACGCGCCCGCCAGATCCGCGAGGACCTCGGCAATCCCAAGACGATCATGCTCGGCGTCGACCGCCTGGACTACACCAAGGGCATCGGTCACCGTATCAAGGCCTTCGGTGAGCTGCTCGCCGACGGCACGCTGAGCGTCGAGGACGTCACGCTCGTGCAGGTGGCCAGCCCGTCCCGCGAGCGCGTGGCCACCTACATGCAGTTGCGCGACGAGATCGAACTCGCCGTCGGCCGCGTCAACGGCGACTACTCCACCATCAGCCACACCGCCATCAGCTACCACCACCATGGCTACCCGCGGGAAGAGATGGTGGCGCTCTACCTGGCCGCCGACGTGATGCTCGTCACGGCCCTCCGCGACGGCATGAACCTCGTCGCCAAGGAATACGTCGCGGTGCGCTACGACGGCGACGGCGTGCTCGTGCTCAGCGAATTCGCCGGTGCTGCCGACGAGCTCAAGCAGGCCGTGCTGATCAACCCGCACGACATCGACGGCATGAAGGCGTCGATCATGAAGGCCGTCACCATGCCCAAGCGCGAACGCACCCGGCGGATGCGGGCCCTCCGCCGCAAGGTCTTCGACAACGACGTGGCCACCTGGTCCGCCTCGTTCCTGCAGACCCTCACCGGCGGGGCCGCCGTGCCCAGCGGCGTGCCGGAGAACCTCGTGTCGGCGCTGAAGGACATCAGCTCGGCCGAGACCATCCTGGTGGCCCTCGACTTCGACGGTACCCTGGCGCCGCACGTGGACGAACCCGAGGACGCCCGCGCGGTCGACGGCACCCACGACGTGGTGCAGCGGCTGCTCGACCTGCCCGGCGTGCGTGTCGCGTTCGTCTCCGGCCGCGCCCTGGTGAGCCTCAAGCATGTGGCCGAACCGCAGAGCGAGGTTTTGCTCACCGGATCGCACGGTATCGAGGTGCAGCTGGACGCAAACGGCATCGAGCTGGGTCTGGTACCCGAAGAGGTCGAGAAGCTCGACACCCTCACCCGGGTGCTTGAGCGCATCTCCGGCCCGGTGTTCGGCACCTGGATCGAGCAGAAGCCGGCCGGCCTGGCGCTGCACACCCGCCTGGCCACCGCGCAGGACGGCCAGGCCGTGCAGCGCGAGGCCCGCGACCAGCTGGCCGAGCTGCTGCCGGCCCTCACCGTGCGCGAGGGCAAGAACGTGCTCGAGTTCTCGGTGCGCTCCAGCACCAAGGGCGACGCCCTCGAACGCCTGCGCGCGCACACCGGTGCCGACAGGGTGCTCTATGCCGGTGACGATGTCACCGACGAAGACGCCTTCACGGTGCTGGGCGAGGGCGACCTGGGCCTCAAGATCGGCCCGGGCGCTACCCAGGCCGGCTATCGGGTGCGGGGCCCGAAGGAGGTCACCCGGGTGCTGGCGCTCCTGGCCGACTTCCGCGCCGCCGCCACGCAGCAGCAGTAGGTCCCGCGTCGCGGGCGTGCCACCGGTCGTCATGACGGGTGTGCCGCCCGCGACGTTCTAGACTCGGTGCATGTCTGAGTTCGATATGAAGCCCCGTAGCCGCGACGTCACCGATGGCATCGAGGCCACCACCTCCCGCGGCATGCTCCGAGCGGTTGGAATGGGCGACGCGGACTGGGAGAAGCCCCAGATCGGCATCGCCAGCTCCTGGAACGAGATCACCCCGTGCAATCTGTCCCTGGACCGCCTCGCGCAGGCGTCCAAGGAGGGTGTGCACTCCGGCGGCGGCTACCCGCTGCAGTTCGGAACCATCTCGGTCTCCGACGGCATCTCGATGGGCCACGAGGGCATGCACTTCTCCCTGGTCTCCCGTGAGGTCATCGCCGACTCCGTCGAGGTCGTCATGCAGGCCGAACGCCTCGACGGTTCGGTGCTGCTGGCCGGCTGCGACAAGTCGCTGCCCGGGATGCTCATGGCCGCCGCGCGACTGGACCTCGCCAGCGTCTTCCTCTACGCCGGGTCGATCGCACCCGGCTGGGTGAAGCTGAGCGACGGCACCGAGAAGGACATCACCATCATCGACTCGTTCGAAGCCGTCGGCGCCGTCAAGGCCGGCCGCATGAGCGTGGAAGACGCCAAGCGCATCGAGTGCGCCTTCGCCCCCGGCGAGGGTGCCTGCGGCGGCATGTACACCGCCAACACCATGGCCAGCGTCGCCGAGGCCCTGGGCATGAGCCTTCCCGGCTCCGCGTCGCCCGCCTCCGCCGACCGCCGCCGCGACTACTACGCGCACCGCTCCGGCGAGGCCGTGGTCAACCTGCTGCGCTTAGGCATCACGGCCCGCGACATCCTCACCAAGAAGGCGTTCGAGAACGCCATCGCCGTGGCCATGGCCTTCGGCGGTTCCACCAACGTGGTGCTGCACCTGCTCGCCATCGCGCAGGAGGCCGAGGTCGAGCTCACCCTCGACGACTTCAACCGCATCGGCGATACCGTGCCGCACATCGGTGACCTCAAGCCCTTCGGCAAGTACGTCATGAACGACGTCGACCGTCACGGCGGCGTGCCCGCCGTGATGCGCGCCCTGCTCGAGGCCGGTCTCATCCACGGCGACGCGCTCACCGTCACGGGCAAGACCGTGGCGGAGAACCTCGCCGAGATCGACCCGCCCGAGCTCGACGGCAAGGTCCTGCGCACCCTGGACAACCCGATCCACGCCTCCGGCGGCATCACCATCCTCAAGGGCTCCATCGCCCCCGAGGGCGCCGTCGTCAAGACCGCCGGCTTCGACAGCGACATCTTCGAGGGCCCCGCCCGGGTCTTCGAGCGTGAGCGCGCGGCCATGGACGCCCTCACCGCGGGGGAGATCCTCAAGGGCGACGTCGTCGTCATCCGCTACGAAGGCCCCAAGGGCGGCCCGGGCATGCGCGAGATGCTCTCGATCACCGCGGCCATCAAGGGCGCTGGGCTCGGAGCCGATGTACTACTATTGACTGATGGTCGATTCTCAGGCGGCACAACCGGACTGTGTATCGGCCATATAGCACCCGAAGCGGTGGACGCAGGTCCGATCGCCTTCGTGCGCGATGGTGATCTGATACGGGTCGATATCGCAGCTCGCTCGCTTGACCTACTGGTCGACCCCGCAGAGCTGGCCGCCCGCCGAGAAGGCTGGGCTCCACTTCCTCCCCGTTACACCCGTGGCGTTCTCGCCAAGTACTCCAAGCTCGTGCAGTCCGCGGCCCTGGGTGCGACCACGGGATAATCGACACCATCCGTCATTCGAATTAGGGATTTGCTCTCATGACCACGGAACCTTTGCCCGTGCCATCCGCCCCGACCCCCAGCGCGCCGTCCGCCGACGCCGTGTCCGGAACGCCTGAAATTCTCACCGGTTCCGGCGCAATTCTGCGCAGCCTCAAGATGCTCGGCGTCACCGACGTCTTCGGGCTGCCGGGCGGCGCCGTCATCCCGCTCTACGACGAGCTGATGAACCAGGACGACATCCGCCACATCCTGGTTCGCCACGAACAGGGCGCCGGCCATGCCGCCGAGGGCTACGCGTCCTCGAGCAACCGGGTCGGGGTGGCCATCGCCACCTCCGGCCCCGGCGCGACCAACCTGGTCACGGCCATCGCCGACGCCTACATGGACTCGGTGCCGCTGCTGGCGATCACCGGCCAGGTCTTCTCCACGCTGATGGGCACGGATGCGTTCCAGGAGGCCGACATCGTCGGCATCACCATGCCGATCACCAAGCACTCGTTCCTGGTGAAGCGGCCCGAAGACATCCCCGCCGCCATCGCCTCGGCGTTCCTGATCTGCAACACCGGCCGTCCCGGCCCGGTGCTGGTGGACATCACCAAGGACGCCCAGCAGATGAAGGCACCGTTCATCTGGCCGCCCAAGCTCGACCTGCCCGGCTACCGGCCGATCACCAAGGCGCACGGCAAGCAGGTTCAGGCCGCGGCGGCGCTGCTGGCCGGCGCCGCGAAGCCCGTCTTCTACGTCGGCGGCGGCGTCATCCGCGCCCAGGCGTCACCCGAACTGCTCGAGCTGGCCGAACTGACCGGCACCCCCGTCGTCACCACCCTGATGGCCCGCGGAGCGTTTCCCGACTCGCACGACCAGCACCTGGGCATGCCCGGCATGCACGGAACCGTCGCTGCCGTGCTGGCACTGCAGGAATCCGACCTCATCATCGCTCTCGGCGCCCGTTTCGACGACAGGGTCACCGGCAAGGCCTCCGAATTCGCGCCCAATGCCACCATCGTGCACGTGGACGTGGACCCGGCCGAGATCGGCAAGATCCGCGCCGCCGACGTGCCCATCGTGGGTGACGCCAAGGACGTCATCGCCGACCTCACCGTGGCCTACCGCGAGGCGATCAGCACGACGACCCCCGACATCTCCGAGTGGTGGACCTACCTCAAGGGCCTCCGGGAGAAGTTCCCGTTGGGCTACAGCGAACCGGCCGACGGCCTGCTCGCCCCGCAGTACGTGATCAAGCGCATCGGCGAGCTCACCGGACCCGAGGGCGTCTACGCCGCCGGCGTCGGCCAGCACCAGATGTGGGCCGCACAGTTCATCAAGTACGAGCGGCCGAACTCCTGGCTCAACTCCGGCGGGGCCGGCACCATGGGTTACTCGGTGCCCGCGGCCATGGGCGCCAAGGTCGCCGAACCCGACCGCACGGTCTGGTCCATCGACGGCGACGGCTGCTTCCAGATGACCAACCAGGAACTCGCCACCTGCACGATCAACAACATCCCGATCAAGGTGGCGATCATCAACAATTCGTCGCTCGGCATGGTGCGTCAGTGGCAGTCGCTGTTCTATGACGGCCGGCACTCCTTCACCGACCTCAACACCGGTCACGGCACCGCGATGGTGCCCGACTTCGTGAAGATGGCCGATGCGTACGGTGCCCTGGGAATCCGGGTCACCCGCGCCGACCAGGTCGACGACGCGATCAAGCTCGCGTTGGCCACCAACGACCGGCCCGTGGTGATCGACTTCATCGTCAGCCGCGACGCCATGGTGTGGCCGATGGTGCCGCAGGGCGTCAGCAACAGCTTCGTGCAGTACGCCAAGGACCACGCCCCCACCTGGGAAGAGGAGTAACCGATGAGTACCCACGTTCTCAGCCTCCTCGTCGAGGACAAGCCCGGACTGCTGACCCGCGTCGCGGGCCTGTTCGCCCGGCGCGGCTTCAACATCGAGAGCCTCGCCGTCGGCCACAGCGAAATCCCCGGCCTGTCGCGCATCACGATCCTCGTCGACGTCGAGGACGCCCCGCTGGAACAGGTGACCAAGCAGCTCAACAAGCTGATCAACGTCATCAAGATCGTCGAGCTCGACCCGAGCCAGTCGGTCCAGCGTGAGCACCTGCTCGTCAAGGTGCGGGCGGACAACACCACCCGGTCCCAGGTCCTCGAAGCGGTCACCCTGTTCCGTGCCCGGGTCGTCGACGTGTCCACGGATGCCGTCGTGATCGAGGTGACCGGCGACTCCGGCAAGACCCAGGCGTTCCTGCGGGTGCTCGAGCCATACGGCATCAAGGAAATCGCCCAGTCGGGCCTCCTCGCCATCGGTCGGGGATCCAAGTCGATCACCGAACGCGTCTTCAAAAACTAGGGTCTCGACAAGCTCGACCAGCGCACCTTCTCGACAAGAACGCCAAACAAAATTTTCCCGACAAATACACAAACCAAGGAGAACACCACATTGTCTGAAATCTTCTACGACAAAGACGCCGACCTGTCCCTGATCCAGGGCAAGAAGGTCGCCGTCATCGGCTATGGCTCGCAGGGCCACGCCCACGCGCAGAACCTGCGCGACTCCGGCGTCGAGGTCGTCATCGGACTCAAGGAGGGCTCGAAGTCACGTGCCAAGGCCGAAGAGGTCGGCTTCACCGTCCTCAGCGCCGCCGAGGCATCCGCCTGGGCCGACGTGATCGTGGTCCTCGCTCCCGACCAGGTGCAGCGTCACCTGTACAAGGACGACATCCTCCCCAACCTCGCCGACGGTAAGGCCCTGGTCTTCGGCCACGGCTTCAACATCCGCTTCGGTTACATCGAGGCGCCCGCGGGCGTCGACGTGGTCATGGTCGCCCCCAAGGGCCCGGGCCACACCGTGCGCCGCGAATTCGAAGCCGGCCGTGGCGTTCCCGTCATCGTCGCCGTCGAGAAGGACGCGTCCGGCAACGCCTGGCCGCTGACCCTCAGCTACGCCAAGGCGATCGGTGGCCTGCGTGCCGCCGGCATCAAGACCACCTTCACCGAAGAGACCGAGACCGACCTGTTCGGTGAGCAGGCCGTTCTCTGCGGTGGCGCGTCGCAGCTGATCCAGTACGGCTTCGAGGTTCTCACCGAGGCCGGCTACCAGCCGCAGGTTGCCTACTTCGAGGTGCTGCACGAGCTCAAGCTCATCGTCGACCTGATGTGGGAGGGCGGCATCGCCAAGCAGCGTTGGAGCGTCTCCGACACCGCCGAGTACGGCGACTACGTCTCCGGCCCGCGCGTCATCGACCCGAGCGTCAAGGAGAACATGAAGGCCGTTCTCGCCGACATCCAGAACGGCGCATTCGCCGAGCGCTTCATCAACGACCAGGATGCCGGAGCGCCCGAGTTCCTGGCCCTGCGCAAGAAGGGCGAAGAGCACCCGATCGAGGCCACCGGCCGCGAGCTGCGGAAGCTCTTCGCCTGGAACGCCTCGAACGACGACGACTACGTCGACGGCGAAGCTGCCCGCTAACTCCGTACCCGTTTCACCCGAAGGGGCCAGTCGAATCGACTGGCCCCTTCGGCGTGTGCCGGCGCCGCCAACAAGGTGAATGCGCCGTCAGTTGCCAGTTGAAGCCCCTTCGGACGCCATGACGGGGCGCCAACTGGCAAGTCACCGACCGGCCTCTTGACGCCACTTCGCGCGCTCTCAGGGGGTACGAACTGGCAACTCACGGAAACGGCCTCGCGTCGAGTTGCGGCATCCTTCCCCCCGCAGAGCCCCCGAAGGGGTGTTTGCGGCGACTCGGCGAGCTAGTCGACCTCTTCCTCGGGCAGGCACCGTGCGCGGATGTAGCGTGCGATCGGGTCCGGGGTGAGATAAACGAGGTGGGCGGCTGCATTGATCGCGTCCGGCAGGTGCGGATCTGCGCCGGTGCGTTGGCGGGCGCGGGTGAGCGTCTCGGCGATCTCCCGGAACACCGGGGCGGAGTCGGTGCCGAACGCGAAACGGATGTCGCTGCCGGTTGCGCGCAGGAGGGCGGGGTCGACGGTCTCCCCGGTGCGCGGCAGGTCGTCCCGAATGAAGTTCTCGGCCAGGGCCGCCCCGCGCTCGGTGTACCACTCGAGCCCGGGCGGGGCGTCGAGCGGACCCCGGCCTGCGGTGTCGTCGGGGCTGTTCGGCCGGGCGGCCGGGTCCCGCCCCGCCATGCGCGCCACCACGGCGAGGGCGCCGGCCCAGTCGTCGGTGCGCTCCCGCAGGTGCTTTCGCACGGCGTCGGTGGTGCGGGCCAGCAGCGCGGTGCCCGAATCCGTGCTGCGGAAGAAGCCCGGTTCGTAAACGAGAACCTGTCGCACCAGGTCCGGATGCCGCACGGCGAGCCGCATCGCCACGATCCCACCGGCGCTGGCGCCGAAGATCGCGGCGGGAACGAGCCCGAGGTCCTGGAGCAGCGCGGCGGCATCGTCGGCGTGGGTATACGAATCGCATGGCCAGCCCGCCCTAGTGCTCCGTCGGGTGCCGCGGGGATCCCAGGTCACAACGGTGAACCCGGCGACGCCGGTGAGCCCGGCCAGCCGCTCGGCGATCGGCCGGAACATCTCGGCGTCGTCGCTGGCGGCGCCGATGATCAGCAGCGGCGGGCCGGCGCCGCGCACCTCGGCGTACAGGCGGCATCCGTTCACGTGGTGCCGGCCCACGGTCGGGGCCGGAGCACCAGGGATGGCGAAGGGGACGCCGGGGGACTCGTCTCGAGCCATGGCGGAAGTCTACGAGCGTCCCAGGCAGACCGATAGGCTTCCGCAGGTGAACGCTATGAATGCCGGAGGCGAGAGCTCGGTCACGGCTCGGTTCGCCGGCCGGCCCGGGACCCGGCTGCTGGCGACCGTCGCCCTCGTTGGCGCGGTGCTCTACGTTCTGGTAGACGTGGTGTTGCAGCTGCTACCGCCGCACTACAGCGTGATCTCGGAGGCCGAGAGCAACCTCGCGGTGGGGCCGTACGGGTGGATCATGAACCTGAACTTCCTGGCCAGGGGAGTGGTGACGCTCTGCGCCGTCGCCGCGCTCTCCTCGTTCGGCCCGCGGTCACTGCTGCGGCAGGCCGGCCTGGTCCTGATGCTGTTCGCCGGGGTGTGCTCCGCCGCGCTGGCATTTCTGCCCACCGACATCCCACCCGCCGATGCGCCGGGGCTCGCCCCGACCACCGCGCCGGGCGCCGCGCACCTGATCGTCGCGGCCGCGGGCTTCGTCGCCGCGCTGGTGGCGTTCGCCCTGCTGACGAGGTGGCTCCGCGGCAGCGAGCTGGCCGGCGCCTACCCGGCCGCCGCGTGGCTCACCGGGGTCGCCGCCGTCGGCCTGGTGTCGCTGGGCATCACCGCCGCGATCGCCCCCGGCCTGCTGGGCCTGGCCGAGCGGGTCTGCCTGGCCGGGGTGCTGGGCTGGGTCATCGCGGTGAGCATCGCAGTGGTCAAGGCCGTGCGGCACCGCTGAGTCGCCGCGGTGCCCGTCAGCCGAGCGGCTTCACGGCCTGGATCGTGTAGCTGAGCGGTGCGACCCCGGCTCGCTCACCGAGCGCGAACTCGCCGTCGGGTCGCTCGATCATCTGGCCGGGCAGGGCCTCCCACGGCACACTGTCGTGTTCGACGAGCATCGTCAGGGTGAGGCCGGCGTTCAAGAGCGCCGTGACGATCTCGCCGATCCCGTGGTTCCACTCGTAGGTCTTCGTGTTGGTGATCGGCCGATCCGTCACGACGTAGCTGGAATCGTCGTCCCACTCCAACGGTTCCTGCTGCTCGAAGTAGGGGAATCGCAGGTGCAGGTCATCGGCGAGTCGCTCGTCCATGGTCCACAGGATCGGGTGACCCTCACGAATGAACAGGCGACCGCCCGGTACGAGCAGGCCGGCGACGACGGCCGCCCATCGGTCGATGCTCGGCAGCCAGCACAGGGCACCGATGCCCGTGTAGACCAGGTCGAAGCCGGCCTGCGGAAGAACGGCGAGGGCCGCGTACACATCGGACTCGACGAACTCGACGGCGTCCCCGGTTTCGGCGACCAGGGCGCGGGCCTCGGCAAGAGCCACCGACGAGAAGTCCAGCCCGGTGACCCGGGCGCCCAACCGGGCCAGCGAGAGCGTGTCGGTTCCGATGTGGCATTGCAGGTGCACCGTCGTCAGCCCGGCGATATCTCCTAGCCGCTCGCGGTCGAAGCGGACGACATCCGACAGAAGCGCGGGATCGTCGACGTACCGCTGCACTCCGTAACCGAACCCGGTGCGCACCGCGTGGGCCGCGGCCCGATCGTCCCAGTTCGCGCGGTTGGTATCGAGATGGTGTTGCATGATCAACCTGTTTTCGCCCGGGGTCGAACGAGCCCACCAGACTACCCCGCGAGTACTATGGCGCGCATCACCGGGGGCAGCGCACAACTGACTCGAAGGAGCGTCATCGTGAAAGCACTCGTTTATGGCGGCCCTGGTGTGAAATCCTGGACCGACGTGCCGGACCCGCAGATCGTGCGGTCGACCGACGCGATCGTGCGCATCGACACCACCACGATCTGCGGCACCGACCTGCACATCCTCAAGGGCGACGTGCCCGCCGTGACGCCCGGGCGCATCCTGGGGCACGAAGGTGTCGGCACCGTCGTCGCGGTGGGGGAGTCGGTGGAATCCATCATCGTGGGCCAGCGGGTGCTGATCTCCTGCATCAAGTCCTGCGGGCACTGCGCGAACTGCAAGACGGGCCTCTACTCGCACTGTCTCGGCGACGAGGGCCGCTCGGGCATCGGCTGGGTTTTCGGCCATCTCATCGACGGCACCCAGGCCGAACTGGTGCGGGTGCCCTACGCCGACAACTCGCTTTACCCGCTGCCCGACTCCGTCACCGACGCCGAGGCCGTGATGCTTTCGGACATCCTGCCCACCGGGTTCGAGATCGGTGTGCAGTACGGCCAGGTGGCACCCGGCGACGTCGTCGCCGTGATCGGCGCCGGTCCGGTCGGCCTGGCCGCCATCGCCACCGCGGGACTCTACGGCGCCGGGTCGATCGTGGCCGTCGACATCGACGAGAACCGGCTCGAACAGGCCAAGACCTTCGGGGCCACCCACACCGTGCGCTCCGGACGACCGGAGTGGCGAGACGAGGTGCTCGCCGCCACCGACGGCGCCGGCGTCGACGTGGCGATCGAGGCCGTCGGCATCCCGGAGACCTTCACCATGGCCACCGAGATCGTGCGGCCCGGCGGACACCTGGCCAATGTGGGTGTGCACGGCAAGCCCGTGCCGCTGCACGTTGAAAACCTGTGGATCCAGAACATCAGCATCAGCATGGGCCTGGTGAACACCAACACCACGCCGATGTTGCTGAAGCTGGTGGTCCAGCACAAGATCCCCGCAGACCGGTTGGCCACCCACACCTTCGACTTCGGCCACGTGGAAGACGCCTACGACACGTTCTCCCGCGCCGCCGAAACCCATGCGCTCAAGGTGCTGATCAGCCACTGAACTAATAGGCTGAGCGCATGACTTCTTCCCGGGATGACGACGCGCTCGGCTGGGCCGGCGACGACGATCCCACCCTCGTGTCCGGCAGCACCAACCCACCCGAGCCCGCGGATGGGCCTGCTGCCGACCTCCCCGAGGGCTGGGCCGTCACCGGATCGCCGGGTGGCTACGTCGATGCTCCCGCGGGCAAGGCGGCTCTGTCGTCGCCGGCCCTCGTTGGCCTGGGCATCCTCGCGGGCGTCTACCTGCTCTACACGATCGGTTGGTTCATCGGAGTGGGGCGCATCGAGAACCCGCTGACCGACCCGCTGTCGCAGTTCATGTTCTCGCTGGGCACCTGGCTGGCCGTGGCCGCACCGCTCGTCTGGTTCGCCGCTTCGTACTGGCTCACCCGCGGCATGCCGCGTCTACGCTGGACCTGGCTCATCCTGGGCGTCGTGCTGCTGGCCCCACTGCCCTTCATTGCCGGAACCGGGGGACTCTGATGAGCACTGCACCCACCGCACCCCAGCGCACCCGTCGCACGCCGGCGTGGCTCTCCGCGACCATCGCCATCCTGTTCGGGCTGTTCTACGCGTACAGCGCGTGGTCGGGCCTGGGCAACCTGCTGGGCCTCAACAGCGCCGCCCAGTCGCTCGACACCACCCTGAGCGGCTTCGGCTGGGGCCTGCTGTTGGCGGGTGTGCTCGTCCCGATCGTGGTCTTCGGGATCGCGTTCTGGCTCGGTCGCCGCCGGGAAGCCGGTCCGCAGGCGCTTCTGCTGCTGGCCGGGCTGGCCCTGGTCTCGGCGATCTCCCTCGACATCTTCGTGTTCGGCCTCGGCAGCCTGATCGTCTAGGGCCTAGGCGGCTGGCTCAGCCGGCCAGACCAGCCACGAGCACCAGACCGATCAGCACCAGCTGGCCGAGTAGCCGCGGAACCAACGGAATCGCGACAGCGCCGAACCGGTCCTTGTGCCGCGCCGCGTAAGCGTTGGCGGGAAAGACGGCCACGAGGAACACGGCCAAAGCGACACCGGACGTAACACGGGTGGATTCGAGAAGCAGCCCGATGCCGCCGGCAATCTCGCACAGACCGGTGAAAATCACGAGGTTCCGCGGGGCCAACAGGCCCCGCACGCGCAGTCGTGGCGGGATCATGGCCGACATCGTGCGCTGAACCGCGGGCACGAAATGACTGATCCCGGCGACGACGAACACCACCGCCAGGACGATTCTCAGCACGGTTAGGACGTAGGTCACTGACTCGGGGCTCATGGCTCCATTGTGGTGCCAGTAAGGTGTTGTGGTATCTGGCGCCCCACCGTCGAGGCGCGAGCTTCCCTCGCCCGACGCTTTCTAAGGATCTGTTTTCGTGTCGAAGCCCGTCGTATTAATCGCCGAAGAACTCTCGCCTGCCACTGTCGATGCCCTCGGGCCCGACTTCGACGTTGTCAACGTCGACGGCACTGACCGTGCCGCACTGCGCTCCGCCCTGGCTTCCGCCAACGCCATCCTGGTCCGCTCCGCGACCAAGGTCGACGCCGAGGCCCTCGCCGCCGCACCGAACTTGAAGGTCATCGCCCGTGCCGGTGTCGGCCTCGACAACGTCGACATCAAGGCCGCGACCGCGGCCGGTGTCATGGTCGTCAACGCCCCTACCTCCAACATCATCTCCGCCGCCGAACTCACCGTCGGCCACATCCTCAGCCTGGCCCGCCACATCCCGCCGGCCCACGGCGCCCTCGCGCAGGGTCAGTGGAAGCGCTCCAAGTACACCGGCATCGAGCTGTACGAAAAGACCGTCGGCATCATCGGCCTCGGCCGCATCGGCGCCCTGGTGGCCGCTCGCCTGCAGGCCTTCGGCGTGAACATCATCGCGTTCGACCCGTACATCACCTCGGCCCGCGCGCAGCAGCTGGGCGTGCACCCGGTGAGCCTGGACGAACTGCTCGCGCAGTCCGACTTCGTCACCATCCACATGCCGAAGACCCCCGAGACCACGGGCATGATCAGCGCCCCGCAGCTCAAGCTGATGAAGCCCACCGCGTACGTCGTCAACGTCGCCCGCGGCGGACTCATCGACGAAGCCGACCTGTACACGGCCCTCGTCGACGGGACCATCGCCGGTGCCGGTCTCGACGTCTTCGTCAACGAGCCGCCGACCGGATCACCGCTGCTCGGCCTCGACAACCTGATCAGCACCCCGCACCTGGGCGCGTCCACCGACGAAGCTCAGGAAAAGGCCGGCGTCTCGGTCGCCAAGTCGGTGCGGCTCGCGCTGTCGGGCGAACTCGTGCCCGACGCCGTCAACGTCGCCGGTGGCATCATCGACCCGACGGTCCGCCCCGGCATCCCGCTGGTGGAGAAGCTCGGCCAGGTGTTCTCCGGACTCGCCGCGCACAGCCCGCTCACCAGCGTCGACATCGAGGTGCGTGGTGAGATCGTCGAGTTCGACGTCTCGGTGCTCAAGCTCGCCGCGCTCAAGGGCATCTTCACCAATGTGGTCAGCGAAACCGTCTCCTACGTGAACGCGCCCCTGCTCGCCGAGCAGCGCGGTGTCGCGGTGCGCCTGATCACCGAGGCCGAGTCACCCGAGTACCGCAACCTGATCACCCTCCGTGGCGCCCTCGCCGACGGTTCGCAGGTCTCGGTGTCCGGCACCTTGGTGGGCCCCAAGCAGATCGAGAAGATCGTCGAGGTGAACGGCTACGACGTGGAGGTGCCGTTCGCCGAGCACCTCATCGTCATGCTGTACACCGACCGTCCCGGCATCGTCGCGGTCTACGGCCGTGAGTTCGGCGACGCCGAGATCAACATCGCCGGCATGCAGATCGCGCGGCACGAGGCCGGCGGCCCCGCGCTGAGCGTGCTGACCGTCGACTCGCCGGTGCCGGCCAGTCTGCTCGCCTCGGTGCGTGAAGCCATCACTGCCGACGTGATGGTCGCCATCGACATCACCGAATAGGACACCGCTGCCTCACAGGCCGCACACACAAGAAAGCCCCGGATGCGAATCCGGGGCTTTCTTGTGGATGGAGCGTTGGTGAAGCGAGGGTTACACGTCGTCGATCGAGCGCTCCCGCTGCACGACGCGCTCTCCGCTGACCGGGTCGACGGCGCTGCGAGTGGTACTGATGCTGCTGCGGCGGCGGGTGAGCAACACCAGGCCGAGCACGAAGATGAGGGCGCCGGCCCCCATCAGGATGTAGCCGACCAGGTCGAGGTCGACCCAGTCGACCTGGATGTTCAGGGCCCACACGAGGATGGCGCCGACGACGAAGAGGAAGATTCCCAATCCGATACTCATAGGTAGCTGCTTTCTTCTTCAGTGGCACATGCACGTCGGCGACGCGCACGGTCAGGGTTCTCAAGCATAGACAGCCAAATGAGCACAGTAGGGTTGATTTGCAGGGTATCTCCAAGCCAATATCGCGCCAATATCGCCAGCCCACCGGCTGCCTCACCGTAATCGGAGCCGCATGTCCCGCTCAGTCAAGCTCGCAGTCATCGCCGGAGACGGCATCGGCCCGGAGGTCGTCGCCGAAGCGCTGAAGGTGCTCGACGCCGTGACCCACGCCGACCCCGTCGAGTTCGAGCTCACCCACTTCTCACTTGGTGCCACCCGGTTCCTCGCGACCGGCGACGTGCTCACCGACGATGACCTGGCCGCGATCAGCGCCCACGACGCCATCCTGCTCGGCGCCGTCGGCGGGCTGCCCGGCGACCCGCGGCTGAAGAACGCCAACATCGAGCGCGGGCTGCTGCTCAAACTGCGTTTCTCCCTCGACCACTACGTGAACCTGCGCCCCAGCGTCCTCTTCCCCGGTGTGCCCAGCCCGCTCGGCGACCCCGGCGACGTCGACTTCGTCGTCGTGCGCGAAGGCACCGAGGGTCCCTACGTCGGCAACGGCGGCGCCATCCGTCAAGGCACACCGAACGAGGTCGCCAACGAGGTCTCGGTCAACACGGCGTTCGGCGTGGAACGGGTCGTGCGCTACGCCTTCGAAGCGGCCCAGAACCGCCCGCGAAAGAAGCTCACTTTGGTGCACAAGACCAACGTTCTCGTCTTCGCGGGCAGCCTGTGGCAGCGCATCGTCACCGAGGTCGCCGCCGAATACCCTGACGTGACCGTGGATTACCTGCACGTGGACGCGGCAACGATTTTCCTGGTCACGAATCCGAGTAGATTTGACGTCATCGTCACGGACAACCTCTTCGGCGATATTCTCACTGACCTGGCAGCGGCAATCAGCGGCGGCATCGGCCTGGCGGCATCCGGAAATATCAATCCGGAAGGTCGCTTCCCCAGCATGTTCGAACCCGTGCACGGTTCGGCACCCGACATCGCGGGCCGGCAGTTGGCCGATCCCACGGCGGCGATCCTCTCTGTCGCGCTCCTCCTGAACCACCTCGGTCTGGCGGATGCGTCGGCCCGGGTGAGCGCGGCCGTCACGGCCGACATCATCGCCCGCAGCGTCGCAGCGGAGCCACGATCCACCAGCGCCGTCGGCGATGCGATCGTGTCCCGCCTGACCGGCACTCCCGCCTAACCGCACTCCCGTCTAAACACAAGGGACTCCCATGAGCCAGCAGACCACATCCTTCCCGCTCGAGTTCGAGCGCACGCCGTCACAGACCGCCCGCAGCATCGCTGAGCGCGAAACGATCCTCGCCGACCCCGGCTTCGGCAAGCACTTCACCGACCACATGGTCACCATCGACTGGACCATCGAGAAGGGCTGGCACGACGCCAGGGTCACGCCATACGGGCCGTTGCTGCTCGACCCCGCCTCCTCGGTGCTGCACTACGGCCAGGAGATCTTCGAGGGCATGAAGGCGTACCGCCATGCCGATGGCTCCATCTGGACGTTCCGGCCGGAGAAGAACGCCGAACGCCTGCAGAGCTCCGCCCGCCGGCTGGCGCTGCCCGAACTCGCAGTGGCCGATTTCCTCGAATCCGTCAAGCAGATGATCGCCGTCGACGGCTCCTGGGTGCCCGACGCCCCGGAGACCAGCCTGTACCTGCGCCCGTTCATGATCGCCAACGAGACCTTCCTCGGCGTGCGGGCCGCGCACAAGGTGGGCTACTACGTGATCGCCAGCCCCGCCGGCGCCTACTTCACCGACGGCGTCGCCCCGGTAAAGATCTGGCTGTCCACCGAGTACTCCCGCGCCGGTCGCGGCGGCACCGGAGCCGCCAAGTGCGGTGGCAACTACGCGGCCTCCCTGCTGCCCCAGCAGGAGGCCTACGACAACGGCTGCGCCCAGGTGCTCTTCCTCGACGGGGAGACCGGCACCCACATCGACGAACTCGGCGGCATGAACGTGTTCTTCGTGCACGGCACCGACACCCTCGTCACCCCCCGCCTCACCGGCACCATCCTCGAGGGCGTCACCCGCGACAGCATCATCCAGCTCGCCCGTGACCGCGGCATGACCGTGATCGAGCGCGACGTGACGGTGGACGAGTGGCGCGACGGCGTGGCATCCGGTGAGATCACCGAGGTGTTCGCCTGCGGCACCGCCGCCGTGGTCACCCCGATCGCCCAGCTCAAGGCCGTCGGTTTCACCATCGGCGACGCCGACGCTGCCGCGGGGGAGATCACCCTGGCGCTCCGTCAGGAGCTCACCGACATCCAGTACGGCCGTCTGCCCGACCGGCACGGCTGGTTGATGCGTCTGGACGCGGAGGTGACAGCGTGAAGATCGCCAGGTTCAGCCACGCCGGAACCATCGCGTTCGGCATCATCGACGACGATGAACTGGTCGTCCTGACCGGCGACCCGATGTTCGCCGGCTACAACCCGACCGGCGCGCGCCTGCCGCTGGTGGATGTGGCGCTGCTTGCGCCGGTGATTCCGCGCTCCAAGGTCGTCGGCCTGGCCGGCGCCTATTTCGCGGATGCCGCGGAGAAGGCCGCGGCGCTTGCCGCGCCGGGGGAGCCCGCCGAGCCACGCTTCTTCCTCAAGCCCAACACCACCGTCGTAGGCCCCAACGACCCGATCGTGCTGCCCGCGGCCTCCGACGATGTGCGCGTCGAGGGTGAGCTGGCCATCGTGATCGGCCGGGTCGCCAAGAATCTCAGCGTCGCCGACGCTCCCGGGGCCATCTTCGGCTACACGATTGCCAACGACGTCACCGCCGTCGACCTGGCCGAGGGCAGTGGCCACGGCGCCAGGGCCAAGAGCTTCGACTCGTTCTGCCCGCTCGGCCCGGTCATCGACACCGAGTTCGACCCCACGGACGGCCGCGTGCTCGGCCGGGTCAACGACGTGGAGTTCCAGAGCGGAGAGGTGTCGCTGCTGGCCTTCTCGATGGCGGAAATCGTCTCGTTCCTCTCGCACTCGTTCACCCTGTTGCCCGGCGATGTGATCCTCACCGGCTCGTCCAGCGCCGCACGGCGAGTGTCGCACGGCGATACCGCGAGCATCGAGATCCCGGGCCTCGGCGTGCTCACCAACCCGGTTCGCCGCCCGGCCTGACCGACCGGACCGACGGGGGACCGATGAACGCCGCCGAGCTGTACACGGCCGACCTGGAACCGCGGGAGATCACCATGGCCCGGCGGGCAGGGATGCTCGCCGGCACCGTGGCATCGCTGGCGGTCAGCCTGCTCGGCATGGGAGACACCCCGATAGGACCGGCGGTCGCCGACCTCGTCATCCGGGTCAAGGCCGATGGGCGCGAGGTCTACCGCTCCGGGCAGAACGACTCGCAGCTGGCCGACTCCATGCTGGAGACGGTGCGCCGCGAGCTGAACGAATTCACGCCAGAGGTCTTCGCTGCGGAGTGGGGAATCGCCCGCTCCTAGGCAGCGGCTGTTGCCCAAGCGGACAATTGTGCCCGGCGCACCGGGACCAATTGTGCGGACGGGAAACCGTTAGAGCGGGAACCAGGCGCGGACCTGGTCGGCGGCCGTGGAGAGAAGCGCGGCCGACTCGGCGGCATTGACCCTCGCGAGCAGCATCGCGCTCATCGAGAGCGACGCGAGGGTTCGCACCCGCTCGTCGGTGTTTTCGGCTGGTCCGCCGGCGAGGGCATTGCGAAGCGCGGCGGCCAACTCGGTTCGGTACGCCTCGACCACTTCCCGGGCGGGTTCGTCGTGCGTGGCCAGACCCGTGGCGCAGTTGACCAGGAGGCAGCCCCGTCGGGGGGAGTCCAGTGGCAGCGTCGCCACGGCCTCCCGCAGTTCGTCGAAGTAGGCCAGCAGCTCCTGGCGGCCGGCGCCATCCGCTTGCAGGCCGCGCAGGCGCGGCCGGATGACGGTGTCGCGGTAATCGGCGACGGCGGCGTCGAAGAGCCCGCGTTTGCTGCCGAACGCGTGGTACAGGCTCGACCGGTTTACACCCGTCGCTGTCTCGAGGTCGGCCAGGGATGCGCCGTCGTAGCCGCGGTCCCAGAAGACGTCGCGGGCGGATTGCACGACCGTGGTGCTGTCGAACGTCTGGAGCCGTCCCATGAGCTGTCTGCCTTCCGTCCGCGGACGTCTGGTCCGTGGGTGTTACGAGCGGTGTTGCTGTGAATGTTCTGTACCGCTCGTTTCACTATAAACGATAGCCCAGCTATAGTAAAACGATCGGTGCAGAAAACCATCCGTTGAGAACAGGGACGCCCCCGGCACCGATCGCGAACAGTAAGGACTCTTTTCATGACGACAGCCACCAGCACCCAGATTCAGCTCGCCGCCCGGCCCACCGGTTGGCCCACCGCAACGGACTTCAGCACCGCGGTCATCGACCTGCCCGACCTGGCGGCGGGCCAGGTGCGCGTTGTTAATGACTTCATCTCCGTCGACCCCTACATGCGTGGCCGCATGAACGACGTGAAGTCCTACATTCCGCCGTTCGTGCTCGGGGAGACCATGGGCGGCGGCGCCGTCGGCCATGTGGTCGAGTCGGCCGCGGAGTCCGTGCCCGTCGGCAGCCTCGTTGTGCACCAGTACGGCTGGCGCGATGTCGTACAGGAGGATGCCGCGGGCTTCCGCGTCGTTCCCGAGATTCCCAATGTGCCGTCGTCGGCGTACCTGGGCGTGCTGGGCATGACCGCTCTCACCGCCTACGTGGGCCTGCTCGAGGTGGCCAAGTTCAAGGCAGGCGACATCGTCTTCGTCTCCGGCGCAGCCGGTGCCGTGGGCAGCATGGTCGGCCAGATTGCTCGCCTCAAGGGTGCCGCTCGCGTGATCGGCTCCGCCGGCACCGACGAGAAAGTGGCCCTGCTCACCGAGAAGTACGGCTTCGACGCGGCCTTCAACTACAAGACCGGCGACCTCGCCACCCAGCTGGCCGAAGCCGCCCCCGAGGGCATCGACGTGTACTTCGATAACGTCGGCGGCGACCACCTGAGCGCCGCACTCGGTGCCTTCAAGGATGGCGGCCGGGCCGCACTCTGCGGCGCCATCTCGCAGATGAACCGCACCGATGGCCCCACCGGCGTGCAGAACATGGTCAACATCGTCACCCGCGGGCTCACCCTCACGGGATTCACCGTGGGCAACTACCTGCAGAACTTCCCGGCCTTCACCGAGCAGATGGGCGCCTGGTTCACGGCCGGCGACATCGTCTTCGACGAGACCGTCGTTGTGGGCATCGAGAACTCGGTCGATGCGTTCCTGGGCATGCTTCGTGGAGAGAACACCGGCAAGATGGTGGTCAAGACCTCTGACTCCGCCGCGGCCGGGCACTAATCCGCAACCGCCGCAACCGATTCACTGAATTCGATCTAGGAGAAACATGACTTCCGTACTTTTTGTCGTCAGCGCCGCTGACCACTGGACCCTCAACGACGGCACCCTGCACCCCACCGGGTACTGGGCCGAGGAACTCGCCGAGCCGCACCGGCTCTTCACCGAGGCCGGCTGGTCGATCACCATCGCCACCCCGAAGGGCGTCGCGCCCACCGTCGACGAGGGCAGCCTGGCCGCCGGGGCCACCGGAGGCGAAGAACGCTCCACCGAACTCCGCAGCTATCTCGACTCGATCCCCGCGCTGAAGAGCCCGGCCTCGATCGACGACGTCACTGCCGCCGACTACGACGTGGTCTTCTACCCCGGTGGACACGGCCCCATGGAGGACCTCGCGGTCGATACAACCAGCGGCCAGATCATGACGGACACCATCGCATCCGGCCGGATTCTCGGTGTGCTCTGCCACGCCCCTGCCGCACTTCTGGCCGCCACGGCCGCTGACGGCACCTGGCCGTTCCTGGCCTACCGCATGACCGGCTTCACGGACGCCGAGGAGGCCCTGGGCGGACTCGCCCCGAAGGCCAAGTGGCTCGTGCAGGCGCGCCTGGTCGAGCTCGGCGCCGACTTCGTCGAGGGTGCCTCGTTCGCCGAGCACATCGAGATCGACCGCAACCTCTACACCGGCCAGAACCCGGCCTCCTCGGTGAAGCTCGCCAGTGCAATCATCGACGCGGTGGCCGCGCAGAAGTAGCAGCGCTTAGCCGTACCAGGCAGTTTCGCGAAAGCGGTCCTATGGTCGCCTCACCATCCCGAGGCGACCACAGGGCCGCTTTCGTGCGAGGCTAGCGCCCCAGGGCGGCCAGAACGGCAGCCACGTCGGTGGGCTCGTTCCAGAGGTGGAAGGCCACGCGGGCGCGGCCGGCCCGGCCGGACGCGGTAATGCCGGCGGCGGTGAGTCGGGCCAGGTCGGTTCCGGCGGGATCGGCCCAGGTGACGATGGCCTGATTGTTCTCTGGCAGCCCCAGCCCGGCGCAGAGGGCATTGCCCAGACCGGTGTCGTGGGCGTACACGGCGGCCGAGTCGAGTGAGCTGAAGAACTCGAGAGCCACCCGCGTGCCCACCCAGGCCGGCCAGGCCGGTGACACGTCGAAGCGTCGGGCATCCGTCGCCAGGGTCATGGTCGGGCCGTAGCAGGATGCCCACGGGTCGTCGCCCGCGAACCAACCTGCCTGCACTGGGCGCAGCACCTCGGCCAGCGCGGGCAGCACGGTGAGGAAGGCCGCGCCCCGCGGTGCACCCAACCACTTGTAGGCGTGGCAGATGGTGGCATCGAAGTCGCCGGCGTGTACGGGCAGCCAGCCGGTGGCCTGTGTTGTGTCGCAGAGGGTGAATGCACCCACCGCGGCTGCGGCCGCGCGGATGGCCGGCGCATCCGCGATCACACCGGTGCCGGACTGCACCAGCGAGAAGGCGACCAGCCAGGTGCGCTCGGTGAGCGAGGCAGCGAGCTGGGCCACCGGAACGTGGCGTACCGTGATCCCGCGGTGCTCCTGCTGCAGGAACGGGAAGACCATCGACGTGAAGTCCCCGTCGACGCAGACGACCTCGCGCCCCTCTGGCACGGATGCGGCCAGCAGGGCTGCCATCACCGACGCCTGCGACCCGATCGCCACCCGGTCGATACCCACCCCGACCAGCCCGGCGTAGAGAGCCCGGGCCCGGTCGATTTCGGCCTGGTAGTGCGCGGGGGAGGCCAGGCCGCTGCCCCACATGTCGGCGTCCTCGCGGAGCGCCCGCACCGTGTCCAGGGTGGGCAGTCCCGAGGTGCACGCGGCCAGGTAGCGCGTGCTCGTGGGGGCGTAGGCGGCCCGCACCTGGGGCATGGTCGGGGCGGGAGCCGGGGCTACGGACGAAACAGTGGATCGCATCCATCCAGCGTTGCCCCGTTCGATCCATTCGGCAACGCCCAGTCCTCGATCAATCAGATAACCAGTGGTTATGATTTGGGCATGCCCGAAAATCTTCACCGTGCACTCGACGTAGATTCCCACGCGCTGCGCATCGTGCACCGCATCAACGAGCTGGGCTCGATCACCGCGGCGGCCCGGTCGCTCGGCTACAGCCAGCCGGCCGTGAGCCAGCACCTCAAACGGCTCGAGGCCCGCCTGGGCATGCCGTTGGTGGCCAAGGCCGGCCGCGGCGTGCGGCTCACCGAGGCCGGCCGCATCCTGGCCCGGCACGCCGCCACCGTGACCCAGGCGCTGGATGCCGCGGCGGGCGAACTCAGCGACCTGGCCGGCCTGCGGAGCGGCCGGGTGACCCTCGCCGCCTTCCCCTCCGCCTCGGCCACGGTCATCCCCACGGTGCTGCGCGGCCTCTCCCAGCGGCACCCCGGTGTGCAGCTGAACTACCTCGAGGCCGAACCGCCGGAGGCCGTGCGGGCCGTGCGCGACCAGGCCGCCGACCTCGCGATCACCTTCAGCTACACGGGCGACCAGGCCGACCCGCACCGGCAGAGCGCCCAGGGCCTCACCGTCGTGCCGCTCTGGCGCGACGAGATGCTCGTGGTTGTGCCCCGCGAGCACCCCCTGGCCGGCCGCGACCGGATCGACCTGGCCCTGCTGGCCGATGACCAGTGGATCGGCGGCTGCCCGCGCTGCCGGGCGCACCTGCTCGACCTCGCCACCCGCAGCGGCTTCAGCCCCAGCATCTCCTACGAGACCGACAACGTCGTGGCGGTGTTCGGCATGGTCGCGGCGGGCCTGGGGGTGGCGCTGGTGCCCGCCCTGGCCATCGCCGCGTCGCCGTTGCCGGCCGGGATCGTCGCCCGGCCGACCGCGGGCGGCGACTTCCGCACGATTCACCTGGTGGGAACGGAGGGCGCGGAGTCGATTCCGGCCGTGGCTGCCACCATCCGGGCCATCGGCGAGATCGACGCGGCGCCCTGGTCACTCGTGGGGGCAGACCGTGAACACCCCCCGGGCGCGGCGCTCGCTCGGTAGGATGAATGTCGTATGTCTACTACAACAGCGCACCCGTTCTCGACCGCAACCGGCACTGATGTGCGGGTGCGGTTCTGCCCCTCGCCCACCGGAACGCCGCACGTCGGCCTGATCCGTACGGCCCTGTTCAACTGGGCCTACGCCCGGCACAACGGGGGCAAGTTCATCTTCCGCGTTGAGGACACCGACGCCGCCCGCGACAGCGAGGAGAGCTTCACCCAGCTCCTGGACGCCATGCGCTGGCTGCGCCTGGACTGGGACGAGGGCGTGGAGGCCGGCGGGCCCCACGAGCCGTACCGCCAGTCTCAGCGCTACGACATCTACCGTGACGTGATCGCCAAGCTCATCGAATCCGGCCACATTTACGAGAGCTTCGCCACCGGCGAGGAGATCGCCGAGCGCAACATCAAGCTCGGCCGGGACGCCAAGCTCGGCTATGACAACTACGAGCGCGACCTCACCGACGAGCAGAAGGCCGCCTTCCGCGCCGAGGGTCGCGAGCCCGCGCTCCGCCTCAAGGTGCCGGACACCGAGCTCTCCTTCGACGACCTGGTCCGCGGTGAGATCACCTTCCCGGCCGGCTCGTTCAGCGACTTCGTCGTGGTGCGCCCCAACGGCCATCCGCTCTACCCGTTCGTGAACCCCGTCGACGACGCCCTGATGGGTGTCACCCACGTGCTGCGCGGCGAAGACCTGCTCTCGTCCACGCCCCGCCAGATCGCGCTGTATCACGCGCTGATCGACATCGGCCTGACCACCTTCGTGCCGCGTTTCGGCCACCTGCCCTACGTGATGGGTGACAAGAACAAGAAGCTCTCCAAGCGCGACCCGGAGTCGAACCTGTTCCTGCACCGCGAACGGGGCTTCATCCCCGAGGGCCTGGTGAACTATCTGTCCCTGCTGGGCTGGTCGCTCACCCACGACCGCGACGTGTTCTCCATCGAAGAGATGATCGCCGCATTCGACGTGGTCGACGTGAACCCGAACCCGGCCCGCTTCGACCTCAAGAAGGCCGAATCGCTCAACGGCGACCACATCCGTCTGCTCGAGCCGGCCGACTTCGCCGCCCGCGTGGTTCCCTACCTGGTGAACGCAGGCGTGCTCACCGAGCCGCTCAGCGACACCGAGCAGGCCGTCCTCGCCGCCGCCGCCCCGCTGGTTCAGGAGCGCATCGCCCTGCTCGGTGAGACGCCGGACATGCTCGGATTCCTCTTCGAGAGCGCCGACAAGCTCGAGCACCAGCCGGATGCGCTCGCCTCGCTCCCGCAGAACGCCGCCGAGATCCTCACGGCCGCCACAGCTGCGCTGCGCGACATTCCCGAAGCGGAGTGGACCCACGAACTCGTGCACAGCACCCTCACCGACACCCTGATCGGTGGCCTCGGCCTCAAGCCGCGGGTCGCGTTCGGCCCGCTGCGTGTCGCCGTCTCCGGTCGCAAGATCTCGCCGCCGCTGTTCGAGTCGATGGAGATCCTCGGCCGTGCCGACTCGCTGGCTCGCCTGGATCGGCTCTCGGCGACCCTGGTGTCATGAGCTCGGACGGTCTGCTGAGCGCCGGTGCCGGCAGCGATTCCGCTGCCGGTACCGCTGAGGCGCCGTATGACGTCGTCATCATCGGTGCCGGCCCGGCGGGCCTGGCCGCGGGGCTCAACCTCGTGCGCGCCCGCCGCCGCACCCTGATGATCGACAGCAACCGGCCTCGGCACTCCGCCACCCTGCGTTCGCACGGCTTCATCACCCGCGACGGCGTGCCGCCGCTGGAGCTGCGCCGCATCGGCCGCGAGGAGTACGAGGCCTACCCGGCCGCCGAGTTCCACATGGGTCTGGTGCGCTCCGTCGAGCAGTTGCCCGACGCCGCCGCCCGCTTCACCGTGTCCACCAAGGGGATGCGGGGCGAGAAGAACCGCGTGGTCACCGCGCACACCGTGCTCATCGCCACGGGCCTGGCCGAGACGCTGCCGGCGCTGCCGAGCATTCGCGCCTGGTACGGCACCAACCTGCACAGCTGTATCGCCTGCGACGGCTACGAAGAGGCCGACCGGGCCCTGGCCTTGATCGGCGAGACCGACGACCTCGCCGAACACGCTCTGCTCATCTCGCAGTGGACCGACGACCTGATCGTCTTCACCAACGGTGTCGGCCAGGTCACCGACCCCGACGAGGCCGCACTGGCCGCGCGCGGCATCCGCGTCGACCGCCGCCCGCTCACCGACGTGGTGGGGGAGCGGGGAGCCATGACCGGCATCCAGGTCGCCGACGGCGAGTTCGTGGCCAGAGAGGGTGGGTTCGTGCGCCCCAAGTACGAGGCCGCCGCCACGTTCGCTGCGTCGCTGACCCCGACAACGGATGCCGCCGGCCTGCTCGTCGTCGATGCCCAGGGCCGTACCTCGGTGCCCGGACTCTACGCCGCGGGGGACACCACCCCGCCCGGCCCGGAGCAACTGCTGGTCTCGGCCGGAGAGGGAGCTCGCGCCGCGGTGGCGATAAACCGGGAACTTCTCGGCCCGCTCGCGACACACCCACCGCTCAATTTGGCTGGTCGCCCCGGAGTGGGATAGAGTTACTTTTCGGCGCGGTCCTCGGACATCGCCATTGGGGTATGGTGTAATTGGCAACACGGATGATTCTGGTTCATTTGTTCTTGGTTCGAGTCCAGGTACCCCAGCAGTAACAGGCGCAGGATTCCGCGGCGAAACCACCCCTCGCCCCTCCTCCCGACCAGGCCTGAATCGGCCGCTGTGACCAGAAATGGGCCAGAAACTTCGTTGTGGGGTGACTTCGGCGTCATATCGCCCGGACTGATACGGACCTGTCCCGGC
The DNA here is from genome assembly GCF_004402745.1 of Cryobacterium sp. TMN-39-2. Taxonomy (NCBI): domain Bacteria; kingdom Bacillati; phylum Actinomycetota; class Actinomycetes; order Micrococcales; family Microbacteriaceae; genus Cryobacterium; species Cryobacterium sp. TMN-39-2. Next base: position 96,487 of record NZ_SOFX01000020.1, on the reverse strand, counting down.
ACAGTCGGACCGTTCACGGGAACGCCCACACACCTTCTGGGTATGGACGCGACGACACAGATCACTCCGACGTTTCTCACCCAGCGTGAACTCGCCGATCTGCTCCAGCTACCCGAGCGCACCCTGGAAGACTGGCGCTTGACCCGTGCGGGGCCGCCCTACCTTAAGCTCGGCCGTCACGTCCGTTACGACGTTCAGGACGTGCTGGCCTGGGTCCAGGAGCACCGGCATGGCTAGGCCACAGATTGCCGCCGGCGTGCTGGGCACGATAACTGTGAGTGTCCTGCCGAACGGCCGGTATCGAGCACGCGCATCCCTCCGCGACGACGGCGGAGTCCTGCATCGTCTGTCCGCGGTTGCTCACACTGATGAGAACGCGCGCGCAGACGTTCTACGGCAGGCGGCGGTGCTCGGTACCGGTGGCACCGGCGCGCTGTCTCCCAAGAACACGGTCGCCCAGGTGGTCGAACTCTGGCTCGCCCAAATCGCCGCCCGTGCAAAGACCGGCAGCATCACCTACTCGACCTACGAATCGTATGAGACAACTGCGCGGCTCATCATCTTGCCCCGCTGCGGAGGAATCAAGCTCGACCGACTCACCGTTGGTCGCTGCGATCGCATCCTCCAAAAGATTCTGGAGGAGGAATCCATCTCCAAAGCACGCCACGCCCGCGCGGTATTGAGCCTCATCTGCGGCTACGCCGTACGCGACGACGCGCTGCCCAGCAACCCGGTGCGTGACGTCCAGCGCCTGCCGACAACCCCGAAGAAGCAGTCCACGCTCACCACGGAGCAACTCAACGGCATTCGTGAGCTCATGCAGGATTGGCGAGTCACGCGAGCGGACGGTCCCAGACCCAACTACCGCATTCTGATCGACGGCATGGAAATCATGCTGGGCACATCAATTCGCGTCGGCGAATGTCTCGGCCTGCGCCGCTGTGACGTGGACATGACCACCAGGCCACCAACCCTCGTCGTGAATGGCACCATCGTCAGCACGAAGGCGGAGGGCATTCACCGGAAGGACACGCCCAAGCGCTCCCGACAGCGACGCAGCATCGCTTTACCATCGATGGCAGCAGCGGCTGTGCGCCGACGGCTGGCGCTCGCTGAACCCGACCCGGAGGCGTCACTATTTCCAACTAAGACCGGACGCGCACTGAGTGTCAGTAACTACGAGCGTCTGTTGCGCTCATTCATTGCCGACGAGCGCGAGAACCTGGTCAAGCTGGGAGTCGACGTTGACGAGTACACCACACACATCTACCGGCGCACGGCCGCAACACTCGTCGAGCGGGCCGCTGGTATCACGCTGGCGTCCCGACTCCTTGGCCACGCGAACGAGCAGACCACGCGAAATAGCTACGTGGTAACGGCTGATCAGGTCGACATCGTGACCGCGGAGATCCTTGATGATGTGCTCGGTAGCTGAAACCCCAAGGTGGACGGTGCATCCCAGGTCATCTATGCGCGGTGTGTGGGGACACAGTCGAGAAGTGAGGTGGGTGCGGTGCTCGCGATACGCGCCAGTTCGAAGTTCTGGAGTAGGTGCGCCCTGGTGGCCCAAGACGCGTACGACTGCGATCGCCAGCGCATCATTGCTCGTGCCCTAGTTGTCCTAGCTAGCGGCCTCTTCCCAGGCTGGGAAGGCCGCCGGAGACGACGCGCGTCGTCTTCGTCACATAGACGACGCGATCTTGTGGCTCAGTACGACGAGGGTGCATCCCGAAAAGCTTGTTCCGCTTCTTATCCCGTGCATTCTTCTCCGCCTTCGCAATTTTCGCGAGGGACTCCGCCGTGGTCGTAGGGAGCATCCTGGATCCCGGCGGGTTTTGCCTCTGCTTCGGTGTGGGGATCGGCGTGAGTGTGACAAGCGGATGTCCGGAGTGACGCGCGTAAGCCTCGTGGGAAGTCTTCGGTGACTTGTCTCGAACCTGTGCGGTCGTCACTGCGCCAACCTGCCGGCTGAGCACCTTCGCGGCCTGCTCGGCTTTGGATTCGAACGCAGCACTCGGATCGTTGACCCTGCCGGAGCACCGTCCTCCCGCTGCCGTGGTGTGAACGGTCATCGCTCCGCGCCATAGCGCGTGACGTTCAGCGCAAGCAACACAAACTTCGAATTTCAGCCCTGTCATCTTCGCCCCCCACCAATGATGAGTCACTTTATCGGAGCGGAGACGCAACTGGACAGACCCACAAGGGGGCCCTGGCTCGATGAGTGCCGGGGTTGTGCCCTGGGATGTATCCGGGCTGGATGTAGCCTGTGAGTAACGACCGAAGGGATTCCATGGATGCCGTGGCATTGAACGAGGCGCTGATCGAGTCGATTCGCGGTAAGGGTGCGCTCACGATCCCGGAGGTTGCCGGTGAGCTGGCCGTGCTTGGGGTAGCTGTTGAGGGCGACCGGGCCTTGTTTCAGAGCGAAAATGTTGTCGTCTGGATTGATCTGAGCGGCGAGGCCGTCGCCGCGCTTCAGAGACTCGTCGCGGACGAGCGGTCGGAAGTGACTACGGCGATGCCTGCCACATACGCGATGGAGGGCGCTCTGTTGGAATATCCGCTCGTCACCGGGAGTGGTATCAAACGGGGCTACAAGACGCCGCATTGGCTCCCGCTGGAGATCGCGGTCAGGCCCTAGCCCGAGAAATGGCCGGGCCTCAGGTCCGAGACCTACGTCGGTGTCAAGGAATTCGGCACCAACGACGACTAGCGACTCGTTAGGGGCGAGGGGCAACTACGTCCCGTGCGTCATAACATAGTGACCCGACGCATCGAGCTCGAGCGTGAGGTCCGATCGCTCCGTCATGATACGGAAGACCTTTATTGCCTTCAGCTCGGGAAACGAGAGTTCGGCACGTATGCCGAGGCCACCCGACCTTAGATCTCCGAGCAGAATTGGTGTTCTGTACACAGATAGCTGCGTTAAGTCTATGCCGTGAAACGACACGGCCCTGGGGTCCCAGGCCTCTATCCCTCCGTCAACAAGTGGAAGGACTTGACGCAAAGCCTCTTCCGCTATCCACCCCATCTGCCTGACAACGAAGTGCCCAAGGGTCATGCCCGCGACATCCAGCATGTCGATCCGACTGAGAATTTCCGGAACGTGCTGTCCAAGGTGGTTTCCCCGCGCATTTCCGTATTCGTCGGCCAAACGAGACCACGAATACCGACGTCGAAGCGTCGACCGCGAGACTAGGCACGTTCCATCTAGGACGTCCGCGAAACTAAACAGCGATCGGGTCGGCGCGGTGCCGCGAAATGTATCGACGGGAATTCCAATCGGCAGCCGCCCCACTCCCAACTCGGTGTCAGGTTGGTCGTTCGGGACCGCCGACAGCCAGAAGCTGGGCGACGGCAGACCAAACGCGCTGCAGAGTCGCAAAACCACTTTGTCGCCACGTCCATAGGCCAGCAGAATTCTGGTCACCGCAGCAATGTTGTCGGCCGCTGACAGGTCGCCATCATCTAGGGCGTTCAACGCTCGTCTAATCCTGGACGAGAGATTGACCGACCCACGTACCAATTCGTCAATTGACAATTGCGGGTTCGAGGAAGCCATGACGCAAACCTAGCAAGACGCACCAGACCTCAACGGCCGGCTGTCACCTTGCACTTCTCTCATCGCTGTGAGCGCGCTACCGACGTGCAAGATGACGTCTAACGGTCTCATGCGCAACGGGCCTGACCGTGATCATTACCGACCTCATCTGAGCTGCATCCGCTCTTAGAAAAAGGAGGGAGCGGCCGAATGCCTACCCTTCCGACCGTCGCAGCGAGCTGCAGCGTCACTTGCGTCACACTTCGGCGGACAGCATGCGCTGTGGGCTATAGACATGGGGCTCTTCGTGCTTTAAGGGCGTGAGGTCGATGATCGTGATCAAGGGGAGTGGGAACTCGCCAACATCGAGCGTGTGCAGGCGCTTGTAGGGTGTCAGCCAGACGAAGCAGTCCACACCGGACCGCACGATTACATCGATGAAAACCGAATCGGCAAACGAGTAGTGAGGCCTGCCTCTGCCAGATGGTCCGAAGGCGCCCAGCGTTTCTAAATATGCCGTGGCCTCGTCGAAAACGAGGAACCCGAGCTCGAACCCCGGCCGTTGGTGACGGTAGGTGTCAACCTTGCGCGCATGGTCGGATACAGTGCGGGTGAACTGATCGACGTAGGCGCGATAATTATGGTCTTGATTGGTGGGGAGCCCGCTGCTAACAGCAGCGACAACCGTCACATCGGAGGGGACATCCAGTCCGATCTCTTTGAGCTCTCGGAGCACCGCACCTTCACGCGCTCGCGTCTTGTCCTTCTTGCCTGGTCGCGGACGTCCACAATCATCGCCTCTAGGAGAATCGATGCAGAGACGTCCTCGAAATCGGGGCTCTCACGGTGAGAAAGATCCCCGCTTCGAAGGGACGACAAGAAGCGGTGGGCCCGTTCACTCTTCGCGGGATAGAAGCACACATCCGTATCGTCGATGTGCGACGCGAAGTCAGCGATGTCGCGCTCGTTTTTGTACGCAAGCTTCATTGCGGTAAAGGGCCCTTCGGGTTCAAACCGTAGTTGCTTCACGGCTCGGGTAAACATCGCGTCGATCCACACCATAATCGAGATTATGGTGTCGATTTTGCGCTGTGGCGACGACGCGATGCATACGTGGATTTCGCAATTACCGCACCTGTTGTCGGACTTTCCTGCGACGATGGCTCGTGGCACTAAACATTGACCCCTTGCGCACGCTCCGTTCCGACTCACAACTCCGCGCCCTTATTCGCGCCGCGATGGATGCGCACCCTTCGGACGAGCAACACTTCGTAGAGTGGAAGGCTACTCTCAGTCTCGGGAAGACCGGGAAGGAGGGCCACTTCAGCATTGCGAAGTGCGTGCTCGCGATGGCGAACCGCCCTGTCGAGTCCGCAACAAACTACTTCGGTGGCTGCGGATACATGATTATTGGCGCGGAACCCGGCCAGCTGCACGATATCGATGTCCCCGATATGGCAGATCTCGAGCCATGGGTTCAGCGTTACACCGGAACTAATGGCCCGACTTGGTCCGGTCACCCCGTGCGCGTTGACAATGCAACGGTTCTCGTCATCATCGTGGAACCACCGCACGACGGCGACCCCATCTTCCCGCTCATGCGTACCTGGGCGCCGGACGACAAAGCCAAGAAGTCCCATCAGGCGGGAACGATTTTCGTCCGCCACCAGGCTCGCTCAGAGCCGGCAACGCCCGCTGATCTGGACGCGCTGCAGCAGCGCCTGCTTGCGGCGCACACCGGCCCGATTCGTATCGACGGCGTCACTGCGATTGCCAACCGCGCCGATGCGGTCCAGGTGGTCGACATTGACGAAACGTCCCTTGAGGCGGCGGTATCAGCAGAGCGCGACATACTTGTGTTCCCGGCAGAGCAACCGGCGCCAGCTGGACTAGCACGCGGGTTCCAGCTCGGAGGGACGAATCAACAGGACGCCCTCGACGCTTACTCCACTGAACGCGAGCGCTACATGGCGAGTTTCGAGAGGGCATTGCCCGCTCACACTCTGCACACCGCGTTGGCGCGACGAGAAGGTTTGTTGAGGTTGAAGGTGACGAATACGTCCCCCCAGCCGTTGCAGGACGTTCGGATCCGGATAGGCCTGCCCGACGAAATTCTCGCGTTCGAAGAAGCATCCCAAATCGACGGCCGACTGCCGAAAAGACCTGCACCGCCGACGGGTATGCTTCCCCTCGGAACACTCGCCGCGCTTGGCATGCTCGCTCAGTCCCCGTTCGTCGAGCAACCTGACTTCGGGCTGATGCAAAAAAACATTTCAGTATCCGAGGACGGATCAGAAGTAGTTTTCACGATCCCATCGCTGCATCCGAGTGAATCGGCGGACACCGATTCATTCATTCTGCTCGCACCGACCACCCGAGCCCAGCCCGACGCGGACATGCACGGGGTGCACACGGCATCGCTTGTGATTTCCGCCGGCAACCGATCGAACGTGAGCGAGGGCACCGTTTCGTTCGCAACGACGGGTACGAGCTGGTCGGTTACCGATCTCATCAGCCGATGACGACACGTCGCGGACCGCGAGGTCCTCATCGCTGATGGCCGTAGCTTCCTGCGTGCGTTCACGCGGACGCCGTCTGCTTAGCGCCGAACGATCATTCGGTCTGTGCGTCTGGAGCGGACGGGGCGTTCTGAATGTTTCTTGGATCCATTATGAAGTTCAGGAGGTCGTCTGAGTCCTGTTTCCATAAGACGATCTTGCGGGTCGAGACCGACGGATTGCCGCTCATCTGCCTGATGTCGGGTTGGTCGTAGATCATTACCAGACCGTCGGCTGCGAACTCCTGTAGATATGGAAGAAGGTCGTCGCGCTTGCGATTCAAGCAAGCCACGAGCGCATCGCTGCCTGATTCAAATGAAAACCAGTGGATATCGTCCTTCACAAAGGATCTCATCTCTCGCAGGACCTTGAAGTGCTCTAGATCGTACTTCGAAACGAGGCGTTGAAAGCGGTCGCGCTTCGGATTGCCGTGGGTGCGCACCCAGCCGTTGATCAAGCCGTGCCAGATGAATTCGCGTTTTTCTTCTTCAGCAGTCTCATGAGCGGCCCGCAGAGCGCGCACGAACGCTGCGTCGAGCTCTTCTTCCGTCGGCGTTGGACTCCACGTACTGAGGTCCAGCCGCAATTGTAGGTCCTGTACCAGCGTTTGCAGAGTCCGAATTGCCCGTTTGGTTTGTCTGTCGGCCGCCGACGGAGCAAGCTCTGTGGCCAAACTACCGAGCGGTATAAGCCCGAGCACGAGCCGCAGCGCTGTCAAACCATGATCGTCCGCGGTGGAATCGAGGGGATTGCGCGCGGACGACGAACGGTTGTCTTGTACTTCAAAGGTCATCTACGGCACTTCATTTCTGTCGAAGAGCGGCACCCACGAGAATATCCAGTGCAGGTGGGGCCGCGCGAATCAAGACGGCAAGAACGCTCTTAGGTGGGTGCCTCCCTTGGTCGGCCCCACCCGCTCATGTGTGCCTGCTAGGCGACCTCGTCGCAAGCGTGGTCCGGCCTTCGGGCTTCCGACTCATGTGGGGTCAGGCATGGCCAGTGCGAGTCTGAAATTCGACCTCGACTTCGCGACGTCGTTCGACGTCTGTAGTGACGAATCGCGCAAAATGCTCGTCACGGTCGTCGATGAGGATATCTTCGACGGTATCGGCAGGAGGTTCGCCAGGCCATGCAGTTTGTCGAGTAGATCGATCACGGTCGAGTCGCGTCCCCGATGTCGCCACCCAGTCGTGGAGTCGTTGGCGGGCGTCGGCGAAGTCACGGTGCCAGCCGAATGGTGCCGAGCCGTGTTGATCGGGGTCGTAGGCGCAGAGCCAATGTAAGTGCAGCGCGGAAAGCTCCCAAACGAGTTCTGGGTGGTTGTGCCAGAAGGGCGGCACGACGGAGGCCGGGAGTCCATACGTCCGGCGGAGCCAATTCACCCACCGGTTGAGCTCAATCCACTCAACTTCGGCTTCGTCGGCGGTGAGCAGGTTCCAGTTGACGGGGTGCGGCGGCTCTGCCGTGAGCGGCCCGTCGAGATCGTCGAGCGAGTCTTCGCCGAACGAAGCATTCTCATCGTCGGGGACCCACTCGTCCAGAGGCACGGTCATGGTCGCCTTCACCACCCGAACGCTGCTGTTCGGGTCTGGGCGGCCCCGAGCACTCGCCGCATGACTTTTTGGGCGGCTGGAGTATTTAACTCCTCGGCCGGTGCTGGGCGGCGAGCACGATCCACGTCATAATTTGTGCGGGCGAGGTCGTGGCCGATCTTCTTGGCGACGAACTCCTCCCGATCGATGACTTCCCCTTCGCGCTCCACTTGGAAGCTACGAACGTATCCTTCGGCGACAAAACTGTCGCCCTTCGCGAACCGAGTGAGTGCCCGTTCGGCGGTAGCACGGTAAGCGACGAGGTCGTGGAAGCTTGGCTCGAGTGGGGTGAAGCCTCCTCCCTCGCGACGGAAGTGGGGTTGGCCGACGCGCACGTAGAAGCGCGTGTCGCCGTTCTCGGTGACCGACTGTTGTGGCTCCGATGCGATGAAACCTGACAGCGACTGTTGCGTGTGAAGTGTCATGGGACTCAACCTCCTGGGTCTGGGCGGACTGCGTTGATCCGCGCTCACTACTAGGTGTGCCGCCGCCAACACAACGACGGTGAACAAGAGACCTCGACCGCGCCGCACCCACTTCAGCGAAGCAGTGGAGGCGACGATTCAGTCCGATTGGCCAATAGGTGGTTGCGTGGGTTCCTCCGGGGCCGGCCTGCGCATCAACGCTTCGATGTCCGCCCGGTTCGCGAGAAGAGTTTTCGAATCGGGACGCGAGGTCCACATCTGCAAGCTCGCGATAACGGGCGGGGCAGCGCGGAGCATGATTAAGCCGGTCCCGAACGGGAGGGTGCGGATGGTGTCGGGCGGCATGATTGGGACGCGGCGGATGGATCGCTGCGCTGAGCGTGAACCCCGATCGCCCACGGTGGTCGAGTCAGTCGACTCGTCGCGCTCGCCGATCAGCGTAGAGAGATCGTGCAGGTCTCGGGAGTTGGATGCCCCACCGAGAACGACCTTGACGATGGACGAGTCCCATATCGTGCCGGCTGCGTTCTCGCTCCATTTCGTGCGTGCTTGCGCAAGTGACTGCAGCACAGGCATGGTCGTGATTCCAGTTCCGCCGCCCTCCGCCATCAGGTTGGGGAGTGATGGGAGGGGCGCCAAATTGCCGATTTCGTCGAGTGCAAGGAGAAGAGGCGGGTCGAGTCGCGCACCCGCGCTGCGAGCGGCCAGGCGACGGGCGGTCTCTACGAGGTCCTCGACAAAGGCCGAGACAAGGGCGGCGGAGTTGTTTGAGCCCGCACCTGTTGCGAGCAGGTACAGGGTGCTGTTGCTGCGCAGGAATTCCTCCGGGTCGAAGCTCTCTCCCTCACCCGGCGAGACGGCATCCAGCACGCGCGGGTCGGCAAGGGCGCCGAGCGAGAGGGAAACGCCCTGCCAGATTGAGTCGCGTGTTCGTGGGTCGGCCTCCAGCATTGCTTGCAGGGAGTCACCCCATCCAGTGGCGGCTGCGGGAGCGCTGAGCAGGATAGCGACGGCGTCGTGAGCTGCAGCCGGGTCGAGGGTCCACCGGAAGAGTTCGGCGGGCGTGCGGTGGTCGAGGGCGGCGGCGTGCAGCAACGCCTGCAGAGCAGTGCGTGTCTTTGCCTCCCAGAACCCGCCTCCATCGACGCCGCCGGCCGCGAGTCCAGTGCCCGCTGCCAATCCCGTTGCGCGGATCATCGCTGTGAGCGGATCTTCGCAGCCGCGGATCGGCGACCAGCGCAGGCCCGCCGGCACTCCGAGGGCGAGCTGTTGCGGATCGAACACTGCGACCGGTCCTACCCGTTGGCGTGCTCGGAGTGTGGCTGTGAGGTTGTCAGGGCGGGTCGATGTGGTCACGACCGGCCCGGGGGAGTCGAGGATGGCGTTGATGACGATGTGTGCGCCCTTGCCGGAGCGTGGCGGGCCGATGACGAGGATGGAGTCCTCGACGCTGGCCCAGACATCGGTACCTCGTGATCGTCCGATGCGGTAGCCAACATCCGTGGGTTTCGCGTTCGATAGGACCGGACGGAGATGCGCAGCGCGACGCATGAGCGCTTTGCTGGATGCCGCTCGCAGCACATCGTTCAGTGTCGCAATTCCGGGGATACGGTACGGATCGATGCGTGCTGCTCGTTGCGGATCGTGAAGCATCCGCCACAGCCAGGTCCCGGCTGCGCCAACGACAACGACCATGATGCTGGCCGTCAGCCAGTACGGAAGCGGGTGCAGCCCGGGAGCCTGCATGGCGACTGACGGGTTGCCCGGGTCAAGAAGGACGGAGAGTCCGGTTTCGGGTCCGCCCGCCGGTTGCGGAATGCCTGTCGCCCAGGCTGCGGCGGTTCCCGCCAGCCGGAGAAGTAGCGCGAGCACTGCTGAGCACAGCAGGAGTCCGATGCCGAGGTTTGCGAGCTCGTCGCCGAGCGAGGCCTGACTCCGTGGTGGGCTCACCGGTGCTGTCCCTTCGTGAGGAGACCGCCTACAGGCGGAGATCGGTGCCGCTTCGACTGAATCGTCTCGTGGGGGAGTAAGTGAAGGTCCGGTCTCCTGAGAAGCCGGCTGAGGCATCCAGTAGGTCCGTCACATCCTGGGCGTCGACCACGAGGTTTGCGATTCCTTCCTGGATCAGGCGGTGGCAGCCTGCGCTCGCCGGGCTCGTGACCGGTCCAGGAACCGCGCCTACTGGTCGGCCCAACGAGTGAGCTTGGGCCGCAACGTTCAGCGAACCGGAGCGGTGGCCAGCCTCGACGACGACCGTCGCGCCCGAAAGCGCTGCGAGGATCCGGTTCCGTTGAAGGAAACGCGAGCGAGTCGGGGCGGAGCCCGGCGGTAGTTCGCTTAGGAGCAGGCCGCCGCTCTGTTCGATGCGCTCGAAGAGTTGCTCGTGGCCAGCCGGGTAGAGGCGATCGAGACCGCCGGCCAGCACGGCTACCGTGGAACCGGGATAGGACACGGTGGCAGCTCGATGCGCTGATCCATCGATGCCATACGCTCCGCCGGAGAGGATCACTCTGCCCTGCGAGGCGAGCTCCGAGGCGAGCTCGGTCGCCACTTGGCTGCCGTACGCCGTTGCGGCACGAGAGCCCACGATGGTGACGCGGCCGGGGAGGGAAGCCGAGAGCTGACTCGGGTCGCCTTTGAGCCACAGAGCGATGGGCGCGGTAGCGCCGAGCTGCTGCAGCTCGCCGGGCCAGTCGACATCCTCAGGAGTCAGAAGCCGAATGTCATGGTGCTCCATGTCGACGTTAATGCGGTCGATCTGCCAGGGGTCGATGCGGGGAGCCAGCCGCCGTCGCCAGAGTTCGCCTTCGGCGGGTTCGACGCCATTCGGAAGCCGATCGCCGGAAGTGATGAGCTGCATGGTCGCCGCTGCGCCGAGACGGGCGACTAGTGTCCCCGTGATGACGTCACTCGGCTCGGAGAGCGCCGCAAGCAACATCCTCGCTTCTCGCTCTTCGCTCACATTCTTGACCATCGGTATGACTCCTTGTTCTGGGTGGAAGGTCGGCTGAGGGGACGCACTGCTACCGACCTGCGGACATCCGGGCGGTCGTGTCGAATGCTTCGAGCTCGTTGGGGTGCAGTTGGTGCTGCACGACGAAGCTGCGATCCTTGACGCGCCACAGGCCTTGACCCGTCCCGAGCGCGGGGAGCAGCTGCTGCTCCGTCCCACTGAGTCCCAGGGCGCTCGCCGTGGACCCCAGCTGGTCCGGTTCCTGGCGATAGACGATGCGAGTCTCCGCGTTGGCAAGCAGAGACGACGCGAGCGCGCGCATTGCGGACCCGGAGTCACCAACGTTGTCGAGGTCGCTGAGTTTGTGGAAAACGAGCATGTTCGCAATCCCGAAGTGCCGGGCCAGGCGCCACTGGGCATCCATGCGGCGCAAGAGTGCCGGGTAGGCCATGAGTCGCCAAGCTTCGTCGTAGATGACCCATCGTTGACCGCCGGCCGGATCGGCAAGTGCGGCTTCCATCCATGCGGATGAGCAGGTCATGAGCACGGAGATAAGCGTTGAGTTCTCGGCAACCCGCGAGAGGTCGAGCGAGACCATTGGCAGGGAAGGATCGAAACGCACAGTAGACGGACCGTCGAAGAGCCCAGCGAGGTCGCCAGCGACGAGCCTCCGCAACGCATGGCCGACAAGACGTCCATCCTCTGCGAGCCGTCCCTCGTCGTCCTCGGGGTTGGGAGCGAGTATACGGTCCACGACCATAGGGAGGATCGGCACTTCAGCGCTTCGAACGGCATCCGCCAGGGCGAGGTCGATGGCGGTGTGCTCGAGCGGACTCAGCACTCGATCGAGCACCGTCTCGGCGAGCGCTCCGATGAGCTCTCGACGCCGTGATGCCAGTTGCGCCGCCCACTCAGCGTCCGTGGCGGATGCCGCCCGGTGACCTTCGTCGAGCGGGTTCAGCCGGTTGCGCAGCCCGTGCCCGAGGATGATCGCTTTGCCGCCGACGGCTTCGGCCACGACGGTGTGCTCACCCTTCGGATCGCCAGGCACGTAGACCCGGCGGCCGAACGGGAGAGAGCGGGTGTAGAGCGACTTCGCGAGTGATGATTTGCCGGAGCCGACGATGCCGGCGAGGACGATGTTCGGGGCGGTGATCATTCCGCGTTGGTAGAGCACCCAGGGGTCGTAGACGAAGGAGCCACCGGAATAGAGGTCCTGCCCGACGAAGACACCGGCCGAGCCCAGTCCGGCCTCGGCAAGGAATGGGTAGTGCCCCGACAGAGTGGCGGAGGTGTCCTGATGCTTGGGGAGCCGGAGTCGCCCGGGCATCCGCAGTTGTGCGGGACCTGGCTCACCCCCGGCGGCAAGGTATTCGGCTGATCGTGCCTCGTCCCGTTCGGCCTGCCATTGCGTTCGCGCTTCGAGGTGCTTCACGCGCCGCGCATCAGCCACGATCTGTGCCGCTGAGCGTTTGCGCGCCTGGCGGTCGCGCCGAACTTCGCCGTGCGGCTCAAGCAGGTGAGTGGTGTGCAGGTGTTCGTCCGTTGAATTCTTCACAGCGAGACCGCCTGCGCTGACTTGGCGCTCGATCGGGCTTGAGTGCTGGCCCAGGTTGCGGCGGGCTGGCGTGATTGGGCTGGCTGGGTGGATGCGACCCTTGTGGTCCGGGCAAGATTTGGTTCAGGTTCATCGGGATATCGGCGTAAGAGCGACACGTAGCCGAATTGTTTGCTGTAAGTCAGCGCATAGGAAGATCCGTCGTCTTCGATGATCCGATCTGTCCGCCCGGCCGGGATACGGTCGTAGACATACCCGTTGATCAGAGCAGCGTCAACAGTCTCGTCTCCGTAGTCCCACTGTTGTAGGTGATCGATCGCCGCGATGGCGCCCCTGAGGTCGATCATGCCGAGCACTGCGTGCGCCTCATCTCCCTGTAAGAAGACGACACTGATCCAACGAGGTTCGGCTGGTCTCAGTCCTTCGTCAAACATCTCAACTCCGATCGATGGCTTCACGAGACAGGTGCGCACCGCTTACACGCTTCGGCAGAGGGGCAGCGCCGCGGCAGTGAACGCTTGCGCCTGTTGACCGACGAGCAGCCGTGTCTCGCATGAGCTCTGAATGGCGGCCTGCTCGATCGACGCCACAGCGGCGTCGAGGTCGTCGGCAGTGGATGCGGTTACGCACACGAGACCGGTCGCGCGAACAATGCCGTGGCCGGCGGTGAGCTCCGCCTCCTGCTGAAGCACGTCTTCGTACTCCGCGGTTGAACTGGCATCCTCGATCTGGCCGATGCGCCTACGCTGGTGGGCATCGCTGATGAGTTCGGTCTTCTTCTTGCGGAGATCGCGTGCGGCCTGATCCGCACGAACGGGGAGATAGTGCAGCGCAAGCGTGCGGAGAACACCGTTGGTGAAGACGAGGGGCGACAGGAAGCCGGGGAATACCTGCGATCGGGGCCATTCGCTGATCCACAAGACCGCGTGGAAGGCACTGTCTGTGCGCAGACGATCCCAGCTCTCGGTGACGGCGACCGGGCCGGCCGTGGCGAGCGACCGCCCAACCTCAGGATGCCGTTCCAGGTCGACGCCCACGGCGGGGTCGTAAGCGGTTCGCAGTATCTTGGCGAGTTCGTCGGCGGTGAGCCAGCTTCCGACGGAGAGGTCAGCGGACCGCAGCGCTCCCGTCAACGCCGTCATTTCTTGGCGGAGTACCGCTGCCGCACCGCGCATGCCGCCGCCTTGCGTACGGACCTGGCGCGCCGCCGAGGCGAGATCGACGGAGAGGCTAATCGTGGTGGCGTGACGTTCGCCGGCTGGTCCGGCCCTCCCGATGAGATCCCGATAGGTGACCGCAGCCCACCCGCCGTCATCGATGCCGTGTTGCTCCCACCACTCGGCGAGCCCGGTGCCCGAATCGGGCAGTGTGCGTTCCGACACCTGTAGACGTGCGATGCGTCCTGATCTGCACGCACCCGCGAGTACACGCCCCCAACCGGTCACCCTCCGATGCTGCTCACCGGGGTCGAGCAGAGCGAATGCCGGGTGCGACACGGCCACGACAGCGGTGAGAGTCTTCGCGTGCGGATCGTGGATCATCACCGCCCCGGTCTCGGGATCGTTCCATTCGCGAAGGGCGGCCGCGTCGCCGGGAAGGGACAGCGTTCCAACGGGGCGCGGCCGGATGATTCGACGCCGGTAGGTCAGCTGGCGGTAAGCGACGCGCCACATCCACCGTGTGCCGACCGGCACCCACTCGACGAGCTTGCGACCGCGGATCGAGACACCCGCGATGACCGCGGTGGTCACCCAGACGGGACTTGTCCACGCTAGGCCGGAGGCGCCAGCTGTGTAGAGCGCTGTCACGAGAGTGAGCATTCCGATCGACAGTGCAATCAACTGTGGCAGCGACAAGCTGAGGACGATGCCGCGTTTGGTCAGACGGGAGAATTGAACGGGAGACAGCTGGTACTTGGCGCGGTTCTCGTCGGCGTCCATAACTAAATGTCCTTACGGGCGAGTCCGGATGCTGAGGCGGGTGCCTCGGCTAGGGGCGTGGGGGTTCTTGGCTGCATGGGTTCGGGTTCCGCCGTAGGTGCGCTCGGTCCGGCGGAGTCACCGACTGCCTGTGTGTGATTGTCAGCAGTCTGTCCGAGCGCGTTGCCGAGGCCTGGTCCGGCCTCCGCGGCGGCGCCGGCAACTGCTGCTCCAACTACGATTCCTGCGCTGCCCACCCCGGCTGCTGCTCCCGCACCGCCGGCTCCGGCTCCAGCACTGGCGCCGCCTGATGATGCAGGGCTGGACGCTCCGGCAGGGGGGCCGGGGCTCCCGGTCGGCGAAGCGGTGGTGGGTCCTGGCCCAGATGGCGAAGTGGTCGCTGTCTGAGCGGTTGGAGCCGTTGCCCCCTTCTCGTCGCCTCCGTTCGGGCCAAGAATCTTCTTGGCGCTTTCTGCCATTGGTGCGGCAGGCACAGGCACTGGACGGTTCAGGGCCGACTTCGCTTCCTGCTCACTCGACATGGCGTGGTACATGTCGAACCCGACGAAGCTGATGAACTTGTAGGTGATGTACGGCGCGAACGCGGCAACGAACATGAGCACGATCCCAGCGATCGGATCGCTGATCGAGGCGAGATCGGCGTCGATTGGGGCCGAGACTTGCGCGACCGCAACCAAGAAGATCACGACGAGCACGAGCTTCGACAGGATAAGCGCGATCACGAAGGCGACCCATTTCGCGAACCATCCCTTGGCGGCATCCCAGGTCGCGCCGGCGAGGGCGATTGGCCCAAAGACGATTGCCACGAGCAGCAGCGCCTTGCGGATGAGGAGCGAGAACCAGACGATCGCGGCGGCACTGATTGCAAGCGCAGAGAGAAAGATTGTCACGATCGCGCCGACGCCGGGAGCAGCGACATTGATTGCTGTGAGGCCGGCGGGGAGCAGAGCGATGCGGTCGCCCATCCCTTCCATGGTGTTGCCGCTTGCCTGAACGATTCCGATTGTGAGTTGATCCGTGATCTCGAGCAACAAGGCTGTGATGGTGATGAGAACGAAAGCACCGAGCACCGACTTTGCGAGGCCTGTCGCGGCCCGGGATAGTGCCGTTGGGTCGCGGCGAATGAGGCCGGTGATGAGTTGCAGGCAGAAGAGCACGAGGGTGACGAAGACAGCTACGCCGAAGAGCACGTTGTAGACGTCGATGTATCCGGGGTCCGTGACGTCCACCAGTGTGGTCGTGTCGAAGGCGGCCCACACCGACTCGAACAGCCAGGCGGCGGCAGAGCCCATCGCGTTGGCGAGCCAATCGAACGGTGCCGCGACCAGCGAGGCAGTGCCTTCGCCGACCGCGTCGCAAACGCTCGCGATCACCGGCACATCGCACACGCTCATTGGCTCACTCCGATCATGCCGGAATCACGGTCAGACGGCTTGGCCGACGCCCCAGAAGAAGTTGACCAGCGTCACAGCGGCGCCGCAGATGATGGCCGCACCGCAGGACACGAGCACGCCGGTCTTGCCGCGCGACGCGAGGTGCGGGTTGGACGAGTTGGCTCCGAAGCCCCAGACAATGGCCGCGACGATCAAGGCGAGGACGCTCAGGACCAGGCCGATGGTCATGACGGCGCCCACAATGGTGCGCAGCTGGTCGATGCCGGGTAGGCCCGTCCCATTCGGATCAATGTCGATCACAATCAGCTCCCTCAGTCGATGGACGTACGACAGACAGGAGCGCACGGCGTCCCGTAGGGGCGGCGGCCGTTACAGAGTTGAACCGATATCGATTAGGAAGTTGACCCAGGCGACACCGGCACCGGCCAGGGCAGCTGCACCGCATGCAACCCAGAGCCCGGTGCGAGCACGGACGGCAGTTTGGAAGTTGCCGCTCGCCGAAGCGAGCGCCCAAGTGACGCCAGTGATGATCATCATGAGCACCGAGATCATGAGCACAAAGGTGAGCAGGGCTCCGACGATGTGCTGTAATTCTTCGGCGCCACCGACGGCTCCGAAGTCGGGGAAGACATCCATCTCATTCAGCCCTTTCTGGTGTGCATCCTGCTGTGGTGACCGCTGCACCTGCGACACCGGCGGCGCCGTGCTCAGCGAGCCACTGCTCAGCATTGACAGCAGGTTGGTCTGCTCCGCCCGGGTGAATCTCGAGGTGTAGGTGGGGTCCAGTCGATTTGCCCGCTGAGCCGACATCGCCAATGTGCTGGCCGGCTGCAACGCCGTCACCCTCTTTCACCAGGATGCCCGCCTCGTACATGTGGGCGTAGAACGAGGCGACGCGCTCGCCACCGACAGTGTGGTCGAGGACGATCAGCCCTCCGTAGGTACCGCGTTGCGCGGCGAAGCTGACGGTGCCGTCGGCGACCGCGAGGATCGGCGTGCCCGCGGGGGCCGCGAGGTCACTTCCGGCGTGGAATCTAGATTCACCGCTGTAGGGGTCGGTCCGCATTCCGAAGCTGTCTGTCTTTGTGTATGTGCCGTCGGGGAGCGGGAACGCAACTCGCGATGTTTCGGGAACCTTCTGGTCGTAACCTGCGGCGCTCGCCGTCTGCGATCGAGTCAACGCCGAGAGGATCAACTCTGCGACGGGCTGGAAGTTCTGGTAGCGGTCGGGATAGGCGCTGACTTCGACGGCCTGCGCCGCCTCGCCCGGGTCCATCAACTGCCAACCCGGGATGTCCAGCAACCCACGAGGGGATCCGGCATTGGGCCCGGAAAGCCCACCGAAGAATGCTCGTGCCTGGTAGTCCGGATCCATGAGCTCGGCCACCGTTCCCCAGCCTGAAACAGATCTCATCTGAAACAGGCCGAGGGAATCATGATCGGAGCCGAGTCCGTCGTTTGGATAATTCGCTGACTCTGGATAGGCACTGGTGTTGGCCAGCATCCGGAGCGTCGACTCCGTGAGCGCGGCCATCAACGCGATGAGGGCGCCCTCTCGGCCGGCACCGGGTGTTTGTGCCCCTACCGTGGCGATTGTCGCGGCGTGGGTGAGCTGGTTCTTGTTCAGAGTGATCGAACGGCCATCGCGTGTCTGGGCTGTCAGCGAGTCGGGCACGCTACCGACGGCGAGGGATCCCGAACCGCATGAAATCGCCGCCGGGTTCATCACGGTGGCCACGCTCACCAGCACGATGGAGGGGCCAACGAATATGAGTACCAGGCTGAGGACTATGAGCTTCTTCATCGCCCAATCACTTCAAAGGACGGTCGACCTGCGAAAGCCGAAGGAGTACACACGGTTGTCCTTCCTGGCACGCAACGAAAATCGTGAACGCCACCGGACGCTCTGTACGGATGACTTCGGTATTCCACGTACCCACTCGGTGACTGGTTCCCGTGATCGTTAGTGCCGCTGCACCGGGTGGAAGCTGTCCCGCGGTGGCTTGGTCCCGTGCAATGGACCACGACTGGGGAATAGCGATTGACTTCACGTCGAGCCGTTGTTGGGTCCCGTAAGCGCTCAAGCGCACCCACATCTCAGAGGTGGGCAGGTAGCCGCGAACGTCGGATGCCAGGGCTGGCGCCTCTTCCGCGTCGGCGACATCGAGCGGCACCTGCGCCCATTCGGCAGGGCCACCCTCGTGTCGGGTGTCCCAATCGAACAAAGCACGAGCCACGCTGCGGGCGAAGACCTCGGGGTCCGACGTCACTAGCACCGGCCGCGGTTCATCGGCGCGTTCAGGGGAGACCGACGGGACGGATGTCTCGACCGCGGGCCGGTGCGGGTGACTCGTCTTCTCGCGGCCTTGGATCAGGCCGTACACGCCGATCGCTATGAGCAGAATCAGCGTGAGGCCGCCGCAGATGACCGCAACGATGAAGCGGCGCTGATGAACGAGGGGCATTTCAGGCCCTTAGGTCCAGGTGACGTAGTGCGTCTTGTGCCGGATCATCGGCTTGCCGATAACTGACTTGAACCGAGGGAAGAGTCGCGCAGACGGCGTAGCTGCTCAGCGAAAGCGATGGTGCCTGCGAGCGTTTCTTCGAACTGCTCCCATTGCCCATCCGCGAGCTGGGCCGCGATCTCCGCGACGTCGTAGCGCAGCCACCATTCGCCCAGATCATGCCAAAGGAAGACGAACGAACGGACAGGCAGTTTCGCGTCGGCGGTGGCAGCGGGTCGGGCCTTCTTGGCCTTCGTCGCAGTTTTGGCACGTGCCAGAGCATCTTTAGCCAGACGTTCGAGGTCGGCATCCGGGGTTATGGAGGCAGCAGCGTGAACCCGTGTTGCACCCATCGACGAGGCTTCGCGGATACCAGCAGGCTGTGCCGGGTCTGCCGCCATCCGCTGCAGTTCGAGTACAGCAGCTTGAGTTTTCATTCGGTGTTGCGCAGACGTCACAGAGCCACCGTTGTGAATCAAGTCGAGCTCGACCCTGGCGCGGCTGCGGAGCGACTCATCGGCACTCTCGTCGGCAACGATCCGTTGCAACTCTCCGATACGTTCGAGCGTCGTGTACGAGCGACGGCCGGTTACGAGCAAGGCTGCCTGTGAACGGGCATAGCCCTCGAGTTGCATCAACGGTGCTGCCACCGTGGCAGCACCGTGTGATCTGGCTTTTCCTTGCTCGGAACGGAATCTCGACGCCTCCTGACGGCGGCTCGCATCCTCAGCGAGAAGCACCTTCACCTCGCGATAAAGGGTGGCCGCTTCAGTCGGACTGAGCGATTTGTGAAGAGCGTTGTCGTCTTGCTCGGCAAGTAGCTGGGTGAGCCGCTCCGATATGCCGGAACGAACCCAGACATTGAGCCTTCGTACTCCCAACTGCCGCAGTGCGGCGAGGCGGCGAGCGCCACAGACAAGAGTGCCTTCAGGAGTCACCGTGATGGGCTGCAGGAGTCCCTGACGTTCGATCGAAGCCGCGAGTGCATCGATGTCGCCGAGGTCAGTGCGGTGACGCGACCCAATCCGGATCGAGTCGATCGACCGCTCCAGCTCGATGTGACCGGGCGTGTTGGTCATACCCGCACTCCTGGTGCGTTGGCCGCGATGTCGGAAACGAGGTCGTCGTCGCGAAGAAGCGTGCGAAGTGGCTCGCCGATAAGCAACCGTAGCAGGATGCCGCGGCTGGCAGCCGTGTGTGCTTGCAGCGGATCGCAGTTCCCTAAGAGTGCTCGAAGCATGGACATCCACGCCCGTTGCGGAATGTCTAGGTGCGCTCGGGCGGAGTAGTCGCGGCGCAGAGTCTCGAAAGCAGAGGGGCGTGATTGGGAGTCCGCGAGCCGGCTGCAGATGTACTCAACGCAGCTTCGCGCTCGGTCAGACTCCCAGCCCAGCAGCGTGAACAGCATGATTGCGTCCTCGACAGCCGGTTCCACTTCGGGTCGCGGCGATGCATCGGTCTGCGGGTCGCCCGCATCCGCGCGGAATGCGGGGTGGTACTCCGGTAGAGGGTGCTCCCGATCACTGAAGCGCTCGGCATCGTGGTATCTCGAGATCTTGCGTCGGCGTGCCTGGTGGACCGAACACAGGAGACCTTGGGCGCGTTCCTCCGCAATACAGGTCACCTGCACTGCTCTCGTCACGATTGCCCAGGGATCGTCGGCGCGCAACGCCGACGGTGCTCGCATTGCGTCGTACGCCGCGGCGGCTGCCTCCCAGGGATCCAGTCCGTGTCGGTGCGCCAGGGCTGCGTAGCGTTTGGCGGCGTACCGCATGAGCTCGGATGCCTCGGGGTCAGTTCGCCAGCTGAGACCACCGTCAGCCTGAAGTCTTGCGAGCACCGATCTCAGTCCCTCGGAGTCGTGGAACGCCCTCGAATCTGCTCCTCGGTGTGTGGTCCATTCCATCACGGCACCTCCCTTCGGATCGGTGTGCGTCGTCGCACTGGCTGCCGTTAAGATCAGGGTCGGCCGAGCCCGGGGCGTGAGACCTGGGGCTGGTCGTTCCGCTGCCCGAATTCGGACGGCGGGGGAAGCTTGCTCGCACGGTCGCGTATTGCGCGGCGGGTGGTCGCCGGGGTCCGGCGCATCCGGCGTGCGAGCTCCGCCTCAAAGTCGATGCCGTGCCCGGCCATGCGCCCGGTGCTACTGCTGAGTAGATCCGAAGCGCGAACCCAGTTGACGTCGCCACCTGGGGAGTGCTTTTCCTTGCCAGTGAAGAGTGATCGTCTGTCCGCTTCATCGTGCGAAGCTGCTACATCAGAGCGAACGGGATACTCTGCGGGCAATGGATGCTGCGGCTGCGTTTCGCCGAGGGTCTCGATAGCTGCTGATTCGCCTACCTCGTCGAACTCATCCCTAGCCATGGCTTTGGTCCTTCCTCATTTCGATGGTTTGAACTACAGGAGTGACGACACTTACCTGGATGGCACCGCTCCGAGGAAGGCAAGTCGTCGTGGGGAACGCGAACGTCACCCCAGGCATGGCGCGTCACCTCGCCCGCGCACTTGAGCTCTGGGGTCGCACCATTGCTCGCTCTGTGCGCCGGGCGTATGTGGGGCAGCCTGCCGGCTCGCGGACCGGATGGTCGCCGTGATTTCGGCGGTCGGCAGCCCCGCGGACAATGCAGCCGGAGCCAGCGCAGCGTCGATATCCGCGGGCGCAAACCCAGCCTCCACAAGCCGGCAGGCCGCCCAGAACAGGCCTCTGTTTCGTTCGCCCTCGGCGAGCTTGCTGACCCACTGCGCCAGACGTTGAGGCTCAGCCGAGGTGAGCACCTCCGGCCTCGATACCGCCTGAGGCGGTCTGGGTGCCAAGAACTCCCGGAGGGCGATGGCGTCGACCGGCTTCGAGCCTGCCGCTGACAGCGAGTTGAGGCGGTAGCTGAATCGGCCGTTGGGTGTCGCCAGCATCGAGGGCGGCACAACGACATAACCACCATCGCCACGAAAGTCGATATGCGCGGATGCAGCCTGCCAGCAGCGTTGAGGGCGGGCCGCCAGCGCGGGGAAATAGACATGCATTCCGCTGGACGGAGTGCGCACCCGGGCGAGCTCGCCGTCGACGAGCCCAGCAACACTCGCACGCTCATACGCGATGTAGCCCGAACCCGCGGCCGTGACGTCGATATCGACTACATCGAAACCGGACGGCCCGCCCGTCGGCATCCCGATATTTGCAGACGGCCAGCGGGCCCACCAAGCCTGCACCTGGTCTAAGTCAGAGCTTGCTTCGTGAAACCCGACATGGGTGAGCGGACGCTTGCCGTCTCTGGCGCAGGGGAAGATCGGGATGGCGGCCCGGGCGAAGGAGAGAGCTGCGCTTCCCACCGAAGATCGGCTTGTGTCGAGCAGCACGTCGACGATATCCATCAGAGTGTCCTGACTCCGAGCCGCTCAGACTGCTGATTGAGGGTATCCGGCCCTGTGACTCCTGAATGCCGGACTGGTTGAGGCAGGCCCAACTCGGGAGGATCGCCGGCGCCAATCTGAACGGTCGAGAGCCGATCAAGGATCGCCACGGCCACCCGACGCACGCGCTCGCCAGTCTCCTGGATAACCTCGGTCTCGGTCTTGTCGGGCACGGAGCTGGCCCAAGCGGACACGTACGGAATCGTGTAGTCGCTTGTATCCATCCCGTGTGCCGCGCCGACCATCAGTGCCACCGACTCCGCTTCTACTTCACCCACCCCGCGGTGCGACAGCAGGCCAGCGTCGAGATTGTGCATTCTGATGTGCGCCAGTTCGTGGCTTAGGGTCTTCACCCCGGCCGCAGGATCCATGTCCGCTCGCACCGAGACGATTCGGCGCACGAAGTCGGTCAGGCCGTTTGCTTCATTGATCGCGGCGGCATCCGGTACCAACACGACAGCGAAGCCCGACTCTTGAATGAGCGCTCGGAGGCCATCCCAGAGTCCCTTGGGCGCCTCGCCGCGGAGCAGCATTGGCGTGGGACGCTCAGGGATCGGCGACCCCTCGGTTTGGGTGACATCCCACACAAATGCGGGTCGGGCTCCGACCATTCGCGGGCGTACGACCTCACCGGCTCGAGGCCGCTCGTTTCGGCTAAGCCGCCGCCACGAACTCATGTCGACGGGGGAGGAGGTTGCGAAACGCGCGGTGAGGGGCGCGAAGATCATGTAACCCTTTTGCCCGGCGACCACGTGTCGCCCGAGCGCTTGCCAGCGCCGGAACCCGGCCACGTAGCTCGGGAGTGCAGTCGGGACGGATCCACGTTCGTGCGCTGCTGACTGCTGCGCCCAGATCAACAGTGAGTTGTTGAAAGACCGTGATCGAAAGCGAGCGGAGAACTCAAGGGCGCGGCGCCACTCATTTCCATTGACGAGCTCCTCAACCGAGGTAACCAGGCGTTCGTGAAGGCTCGCGAGCTTCGCATCCCGGTCTTTTCGCGCTTGCGGATCCGTTGACACATCGATCACCTTCCCGAGTGGCTGCCAGCACGGGTGTGCGGCTGACACAGAGGTGCGCCTCGCCATGCCAGCGCACTTAGCGAGTCGTCTCCGTTGAGCATGCTCAATTGGATTCAGGTTCGTTGTAGCACCAGATTTGAGCATGCGCAACCATTGCGTTGGCCATGCTCAAAGACTAAATTGAGCACTCCCAAGGCCTCGAGTGACCGCCGACAATGACCGGGCCAGGCCGCAGGGCGAGAGGGTCTGTCTATGACCGATGAAGATGACCAAACAGCCGCCGAGAATCTCGCAAAACGCCTCCGGCTGCTGCTCGACGTTGCGACCGCGGAGACGGGGAGCGAGCCGACCTTCGCCCAGATCGCCGCGTACCTCGAAGAGCGCGGCACGAACCTCTCGCGGTCGCGATGGACGTACATGGTAAACGGTCACCGGTATGTACAAGACCTTCCACTATTCGACGGCCTGGCCGCATTCTTCGACGTCGATCCCGCGTTCATCACGGGTGCCGCCGACGCTGACATTCCCGCAAAGGTGAGCGCTCAACTCGACCTCGTTCGCGCAATGCGAGCCGCCAGGATCAAGACCTACGCGGCACGCACCCTAGGAGACATTTCTCCTGGAGCGCTGCAAGCGATCAGCAGGTTCTTGGATGCGGAGATCTCTCCGAAATCTCCAGAAGCGTACGAGCATCGTGCCGGAGATGAGCCCTAGATAGCCCATGAATTGAGGTGAAGACGCAGTGAACAAGGACGTGAGCGTGTCGACGGCTGTTGACGAACTCGATCTTGGGGACAACTTCACATTCGATCAACTCGTCGGCGCCGTGCAGAGGAGCCGGCGCCGTCGACTGAGAATCGTTGAACTCGCGGACCTTGGCGATCAGGACGGCTTGTGTGCGGTTTGGCTCGTGGCGGACGGGGAAGACTTGATCCTTCACGCCAGCAGTGACTCGGCGCTGCATCGGCAGCAGTTCGTGCTTCACGAATTGGCGCACATGATTCTCGGTCACGATGCCAACCATGATCCCGAAGCCCCGGACTTCCTATTGCCTGACATCCCGCCTCAGATTCGGGCCCGGCTACTCAGGCGCCAGGATCTAGACACCGCCGAGGAGGTCATTGCGGAGACGCTTGCCGACCGCCTCGCCGCGGCAATCCGTGGGTCGGCGATGCACAACTCTCGGTATTTGGAGACCTTCGGATGACTGTCGTCCTCGTTGCCGCAGCCATGTGGTTACTCGCTGCGAGTCTACTTATCCTGCGGCGTGGTCGTGCCGAACGGAACATTACCTACGCTGCGCTGACGATTGCAGTCGCAATGACGCTAAACACCGACCCTGTCTATCGGCTTCTCGACAAACTGGCCGGCGGCGATAACCTTGTGACCCTGGTGGCAGACGTTGCGTTGATGATCGGTGTCTTCTTCTTAGGTCGCGGAGTGATGAAAGCATCCGAGCGCCAACCGAAGGCGGTCAGGCTCGCGCTCGGGCGGGTCGCCCTGGTAACCGCAATTCTGGGTGCGGTCGTCGCCTTCACTCTCATCGACCTTGGCTGGACCACTACAAACTTCATGCTCGAACTCGGCGAGCAACCCGCGGCTGCTGTCTACTCAATGATCCAATTCGTTTACTACGGGATCGTCCTCGCCGCGATGGCAGTTCTCGCTGCCCGGCAGTTCCGCAACATCGAGGGTGTCCAGAAGTTGCCTCCAGCTTCTCTATTCATCGGAAGCATCCTTGGGGTGATTCTGAGCGTCGTCGTCATCGCCATGGACCTCGCCCACGTCTCCGGCGAGCTGGACCTGATGGCGGAGATCGCCGTCACATACGAACCGCTACGACTTCTGGCATTTCTATTTCTCTGTCTCGGCTTCGCTGGCCAACCGGCTGCTCGCACTTTGCAGGCCCGTTCTCGCGAACGACGGACCCGGGAGCTGGTCGACGATCTCAGGCCGATCTGGGCAGAGGCGACTAAGGCGCGCCCAGGAATCAGCCAAAACCAGCAGGTCGCGGTCCCTGGGGACGAACCCGACACTGTGCTCCACCGTCAGGTCGTCGAGATCCGTGACGCGATGATCGATACCCGGGTGAACTTTGCAGTCAGCGAGCCCGAGAGAGAGCTGATCGAGCGCGCCGAACTCCACCTTGTTGGGGCGGGGCCGGCCATCTCATCAGCCGCCACTTCACCCACGACAACCGGAGATGAAAAGTTGGGGCGATGAAAGCCGGCTGGGCGATGGCCAGCGCGGCGGCCGCTGTTGGTGGAACGCTCGCCTGGCTTGGACTGGTAATCGCGAGGAACCTGACCGCGCCCGCGGGCGATCGAACGTTTGACCTCACCGTCCGCGGGGTCGAGAAAACGGGGGAGCGGACCATCGTCGTTCTCGATCGGACGACTCACACCGGCGCATCCGGCATCTATTGCCTCATACTCGAGAACGGCGGCTGGGTTCGGCTGTCGAAGGGCATAGTGGACCGTGGGACAGGGCGCGTCGGCCGCGTGGTGGAAGACCTGAGCGGAGAGCTAAGAGCAGGTGACAAAGCCTCCTGGAGCGGAATCTTCTTCTCGAGCCCCGCGGATGCCGGTTTGACGGCGATGGACGTCTGGGTGCCGACCGATGTTGGGCCCGCGCCAGCGTGGCTCATCCGCCCGCCAGCCGGCCCATCGACGACGTGGGCCATCCATATCCACGGTCTCGGGAGCCCGCGCGCTGGAACGCTTCGTGGGGTGCAAGTCGCCGCGGAAGCGGGTTTGACCTCGCTTGTCGTGACGTACCGCAATGACGGCGTAGGCCCCACTGTAGGAGCTGGACGATCCGAGCTCGGTGCTGCCGAAACGGATGACGTCCGCGCTGCTGTGCGGTTCGCCCGCGAGAACGGCGCACGCAGCGTCATCCTGTTCGGATGGTCTATGGGCGCTGGCATCGCACTCCAGCTTGCTAAGGACCCAGAGCTTGGGGTGGTAGTGAATGGCCTCGTGCTTGAGTCACCTGTCCTCGATTGGGTGTCGACGATCAGAGCGAACTGCTCACGGGCCAGCCTGCCTGCATGGGCCGGAGCCTTCGCTCTGCCTTGGCTCAACTCCTGGCCGTTGGCTCGCTTGATTGGTCTCCCTAATCCCGTCCCGCTGCGAAGATTTGACTGGATTGCGCGAGCTGACGAGCTGACCGTGCCGACACTCATCCTGCACGGCACCCACGACAGCTCATCGCCGTTCGAAGTCTCGAGTCGACTCAGAGAACTGCGCCCTGACATCGTGCGTCTCGACGAATTCGAGGCTGACCACACGATGAGCTGGAACTCAGATCGCGAGCGTTGGAGGACAGCAGTCCGCGCCTGGCTGACGTCGCTGGCTGCACTCGGCTGAGCCATCTCAAGCAAGACCCGCTCATGTGGACGGCGCGTAGCGCGGCCGCACCCCTTCGCGTGCGAGGCAGCATCACGGCCCCCGCACGTCAACTCGGGTGGCAGCGAGGGCGTCGAGAACCTCAAGGCTCCCGGTGAGGCTCTTGCCACAGGCGTTCGTGGGCCATTGGACTCGGATGGCCTGGTCGAGTTCATCCACGAGCCAAAGAACAGGAACAATCTCCATGTTTGCCGCACACAATTCCTCACCGTTCTCGCTGACTCCATCCGCATCCTGTGAGTTCGGAGTGACAAGGACCTGCAACAACGCGGACAAGTCCCCGACCAAGTGCTCTGCGACGATGCCTCCCTTAGACAGTGATTCAGTAGGTGTCAGCTCAATGGCGCACCGGTACACCCCGACGGGCTTGAACTTCGCAGGAAGGCGAATGGGTGCAGGCGCGTTTGGGGAACCGCTGACCGCGTCAGAGGACAAGCCCAACTCCTCCCCGATATTGGGAGCGGTGCAGTCATAGCTCTGGGCCGTCGGCGATACAGGTGTTCGCGGCCCGCTAGAGGAATCGTTCTTAACAGCGGCTCCGCTGCAGCCCGACAGTACGACAGAGCATGCCATGGCAGCGACAACTGCGATGCGGGCGGACGTTGCTGATGTGTGCATACGTTAGATCGTCTCTTGTCAGCTCGTCAAAGCCAACCGCGAGCCCTGCTGACATGCATCACAAGATGGAATCCACGAGCAACCGCGCGTGCGGACGACCACCGATACAAAGTTTTACGCCCTCGCGAACCGATCCCGAATTGCCACGCCTCTTGCAGATCGAGGCGGCGCACCTCTCTCCCGGAGGCGGTGTGTTTCAATGACGGTGTCTATGCGGGTGATGAGCGCTGGTGAGGGTTACATGTACCTGCTCCGCACCATCGCTGCTGGCGACGGCGATCGGTCGTTGTCAACGCCACTGACCCGGTACTACAGCGCGAAGGGCACCCCGCCAGGACGATGGATGGGCAGCGGCATCCCGAGCCTCGGGATGGGGCGCATTGTCGAAGGCGCCGAAGTCACAGAGGCGGAATTACAGCTGTTGGTTGGTAGGGGGAGGGACCCGGTCACTGGCGCACCATTGGGACGCGCGTATCCCGTCTATCAAACCTCGGTCGCGTCGGACGTGACCCCGGCGGGAAGCGACCAGGTAGCACGTCGGCGGCGCGCAGTCGCCGGGTACGACTTCACATTTTCAATCCCCAAGTCGGCGAGCATCCTCTGGGGTGTCGCAGACGCAGCGACCCAAGCGCAGATCGTGGATGCGCATCATGCGGCGGTCGCCGAGGTTGTCGCGTACATGGAGCGCGAGGTTGCCGCCACGAGGACTGGCGTAGCGGTCCACGACGGCGCCGTTGCCCAGGTGGATGTGAGCGGCTTGATCGCGACGGCCTTCGATCACTTTGACAGTAGGGCGGGTGATCCGCACCTGCACACGCATGTCGTGATCAGCAACAAGGTGCAAGCCGTGCTGGATGGACGGTGGCGATCCCTCGACGGTCGACCAATGCATGCGGCTGTCGTGGCCCTATCCGAATTGCACGAGACCTTGTTTGCGGACGCCCTTACGCGCTCTATTTGCGTGAGGTGGGAAACGCGCGAGCGAGGCAGAGACCGTCACCCAGCATGGGCAATCAGCTCCGTTCCCGAGGCGCTCGTCTCCGAGTTCTCCACGAGGTCCAGACAAATAGATGTCGAGACCGACCGGTTAATCGAGGCATATGTGGGTAGTCACGGTCACCGTCCCAACCCGGTCACAATCACCAGGCTTCGCGCGCAGGCTACTCTGTCCACTCGACCTACGAAGACAGTGCGGTCTCTGGCTGAACTCACCGCAGAGTGGCGTGAACGCGCCCAGCGTGTGCTGGGCCATAAGGCCGTGCCCCAGGCGAGTGCAGCGGAGGTGGGGCCGTCACCGGTGGTCCTTTACGGGACCGACGTGCCCCTTGACACCATCGGCGCACTCGGGTTGAAGGTGGTGCGTGCGGTCGGCGAAAGGCGTGCGACCTGGCGCCACTGGAATCTCCTGGCCGAAGCCGCCCGCCAGACCATGCAGTACCGTTTCGCATCGGCATCCGATCGAGAAACTGTTGTCGGCCTGGTGGTGGATGCCGCCGAGTTCGCGTCATTGCAGATCACGCCTCCGGAAATGGCGTCGAGCCCAGCACCATTCCAACGGGGTGACGGCACGACTGTCTTCCGTCCCAAACACTCCGCGGTCTTCACTTCCACGGAGTTGCTGAACGCCGAGAGTCGGTTGCTCAACCGGGCTCGTGATACGACTGGCCCACGGATACCAGCGACCACACTCCGATCTTCTGAGCGACGGGTTCTGCCCGGTGGCGGCGTACTTGCCGCCGATCAGATGGAGGCGCTGACCGCGATTATCGAATCCGGGCGGGTGCTCGACGTCCTGGTGGGGCCGGCTGGCGCGGGTAAGACTACAGCGATGAACACGCTCCGGCGGGCATGGGAATCGGCCCACGGTGCGGGTTGCGTGGTCGGGCTGGCTCCCTCTGCTTCCGCCGCTCAGGTGCTCGCGGATGACTTGGGCATTACGACCGAAAATCTGGCGAAGTGGTGGAAGAACCATCTCGAGCACGGAGCGACATTCCGCGCTGGCCAGCTGGTGATCATTGACGAGGCATCGTTGGCGGGGACCTTGCCGTTGGACCAGGTTACCGCGCTCGCCGCGGGCGCTGGCGCGAAAGTTCTCCTCGTGGGCGACTACGCCCAGCTCCAGTCGGTCGATGCGGGAGGGGCGTTGTCCCTGCTGGTTCACGATCGAGCGGATGCGCCTGAACTTCTTGACGTTCACCGCTTCGTCCATGAATGGGAGAAGTCGGCATCACTCGGCCTGCGTCACGGTGACCCGGAGTCGATCGACCTCTACGTCGGGCACGATCGCGTGCGTGAGGGCAACACCGAGTCAATGGCAGATGCTGCGTTTGAGG
Source organism: Cryobacterium sp. TMN-39-2 (assembly GCF_004402745.1). Taxonomy (NCBI): domain Bacteria; kingdom Bacillati; phylum Actinomycetota; class Actinomycetes; order Micrococcales; family Microbacteriaceae; genus Cryobacterium; species Cryobacterium sp. TMN-39-2. Next base: position 67,237 of record NZ_SOFX01000020.1, on the reverse strand, counting down.
CCTGGCGCACCGATGCTCGAGCCGGCAAGACCACGGTGCTCATTAGTGACTCGCTCGAGGCAGTTGCCACGTTGAATGTCCGCGCCCGGACTGAACTAATCCTGGAGGGGCGCGTGGATGCGCTTCGGGAGATAACCCTGCATAACGGAACCCGAGCGGCGGTCGGTGACACGGTAATCACGCGTCGGAATGAACGGCGTCTTTGCGCGGCAAGATCTTGGGTGCGCAACGGCGACAGGTGGACCGTGATCAGTGTGCACCGAAATGGCTCCGCTGAGGTCCGACGGCACGGCCGACGGTGGGGGAGCACGGTTCTCCTCCCTGCCGAGTACACCATGCGACACCTGGAACTCGGCTACGCGGTCACCTCTCATCGGGCCCAAGGCATGACGACGGACACCGCTCATACTGTTGTTGCGTCGGGCATGACGAGGGAGAACTTCTATGTGGCGATGACGCGTGGCCGGAAGGCGAATACCGCGTATGTGGCCGTGGATCGATCCGATGATGCTCACGTCGGACCTCGACCTGGCGATAACCCCGAAGCCACGGCGCAAAGCATCCTCTATGGTGTTCTGCAGCACGTGGGTGCTGAACTGTCTGCACATGAGACGATCGCGGGGGAGCAGGATTCGTGGGGATCGATCGCCCAGCTTGCTGCAGAGTACGAGACCATCGCGGCGGCCGCTCAGCACGACAGGTGGGTGTCTATGGTGCGCGAGAGTGGGCTGTCGCAGGTGCACGCCGATAGCGTTGTCGCCTCGGATGCGTTCGGCCCGCTGACCGCCGAACTCCGTCGCGCCGAGGCACACCACTTCGACATCGAGCGCCTACTCAAGCACGTCGTCGCGGTTCGCGGTGTCGAGGATGCTCAAGACATTGCTGCCGTTCTTCGGGCCCGAGTGTCGTCGGTGACCGCCCGTGAAACCGGGGCGGGTCGCTCGCGCAAAACGCCGAGACTAATCGCCGGGCTCATTCCGCGAGCCTCCGGGCCGATGCGCGCTGACCTTCACCGAGCACTCACCGAGCGCAGCGACCTGATGGAGGCCCGAGCAGCGGCATGCCTGGCAGCCTCGCTGGTAGCGACGGAGGCGTGGACGAAACACCTTGGGGCGGCACCACGGGAATCCGAGGATGGCGCTTGGCGCCAGTTCGGACGCACCGTCGCGGCCTACCGGGACCGATACGAGATCGTCAGCGCGAGTGCTCTTGGCCCGCCACCGCAATCGACTGCCCAACAGCTCGACAGGGATCGCGCTCACGCAGCGCTCAGACGAGCTCAGCGCCTCGCGGATCGGCTCCCGGCCTCCGATGCACCTCATCAGCGCGTCAGCTTGGGGCTTCCGACATCAGGCATCCAGTTCTAAACTCGAATCAAGCGACCTCATGTGCGCCGCCACTTGCAGTGACGGCACGACGATCCCTCCAATAGGCAGTCCTTCCAGGTTCTCGTCGCCGAACATCAGGAAGGCTCAAGCATGTTCGGACTTATCCTGGGCGTAACGGCCCGCGCCTACTACGTCGTGCGGCGGTTCATGCCGACCAACATCGCGCTCGCTGCCATCCACACTCGCCGCGGTCTGAAGTGGGGCCTGCCTGCGACACTTCTTGCGGTCCCATACACATTCGCGATGGTGTTGTGTGCTGGTCTGGCTGACAATAGCGGCGCGGGCTGGCTGAACCTCTTTGCGTTGCTGTTTGCGTGGAACTCGCTGAAGTTCCTCGTTGCAGGCCCCGCGACCTCGATCACACTGGTTCGCGTGCGCGGTCGGGAAGAGCGATGTCGGGCGACTACTGCCGGACACTTCAATGGCGGCGAGCAGGAGCGACTCGAGGAGCCTGTGTTTTCTCAGAGTCGCGGCTGAGCTTTCGCAGTTCCTCGGTGTCGACGCCGCGCGAACCATACACCGAACCTCGGCACGCATCCCGAATTCACGAACCACGACCGACAGGCCAGGAGATGCCACGGTAGTCAATGAAGAGGCCCACAAACCGAGCTCGCAGACGAGCTACTCGCTATGACGCAAAAGCTTGCACACTCCATTCGTACCGTTCTGCGCCCATCCGACTCCTACGACCTGTTGTGCTACCTCCAAGCCGCCCAAGACGCGCTCGCGCAGGTCTTCGAGCAGTTGGCCGCCTGGCACGTGGAAGCGATTGACGGCACGCCTTACAAAGGCAAAGACGGCACCGGTGCGCCTGGTCTTCACGCCGTGGGCCCGGCAGGACAGGTAGCCGGACTGCTCGAAATGGCGGCGGAGTCCGCCGCCCTCGTCCCACGAGCTCAAACCGCTAACGGCGTCGTGCGTTGGTTCGATGGCGTCAAGGGCGCTGAGTCCGGGCTCACCATCGACAAGGCTTTGGCTGCTGTAGAGCGATGAGTCCGCTGCGCGCCAAGTGCCATGTCTTCGTACCGCGCAAGGAGAGGATGTCGCCGCCTCCATGCCGATAGCTGAGCAGTCGTAGCCGCATTGGGCCTCGCAAAATGGTGTCTCATAACCAAAGACGAGTACCGAAATTTCTGCCGGAGGTTATGCGACGTAGTTACGAGACTCGCCGGGTCTCGAGACTACCCAAGAAATGCGAAAGACCAGGTCTAGGCCGTGAGACGTCCTATATCCCTAGGGTTACGAGACAGTAAGACGACGAGCTCGTGCGCATGGCGCCCCGTCATCGGGCCTAATGTCGGGACAGTCAAACGAGTACCGTCACAATTTGGGAGTGTCGGAAGCGCCAGCCTCCGCGCGAGTACCCGTTGGAGGTCCGGCCCACGTGACTTTGAAGTCGTCTCAATGCGATCCTAGAAAATGATCCCCACGTGTGCGGCGATCCATCTGGCGCAGAGCCTGTCAGTGGCTCCGCCTACAGTGATGACATGAAGCTTCTCCTACTTTCCCGATTTCTCGGCGCTGTTCCAGATTTCCTCAGCACATTGAAATCAGACTCTCTCTCGGACATCCGTATCGCTTATATCAATGACGCAGCCAAGCCGCTCGGTGATGCTCCATTTGTTGAGCGGGAACGTCTTCAGCTTCAAAGTTTGGGATACACGCTCGTCCCGCTGACGATCGGAGACGGTACCGCTGCTGATTTTTCTGCCGCACTTGATACCGTCGATGCGGTCTATGTAGCCGGTGGTATGGCTGATTGTCTGATGGCCATTCTGCGCAGCACAGGCACTGACGAAGTCCTGATCGAGCGGGTCCGCGCAGGGCTGCCTTACATCGGAGCCAGCGCCGGCGCTGTAATTACAGGGAAAAGCATTGATACAGCGATTGCACTCGACGGCCACACGGACGGAACGTCCTTGGATGATCTCAGCGGTCTCGGACTCGTGGATGCGGTGATTCTGCCTCATGCTGATGGCCAGCTGCCGCCGTACCCGCCGGAGGTAATCGCTGAGGTGGCTCGTCGGCTGGACGGAATGCTCGGACTGACGATGCTGCCGGATGACGCCGCCCTGCTTGTAGAAAACAGGGATGTGCGTATGGTTGCCTCTCCCGCCACTGCGTAGTCCTTTGTCCTATACAGCACCGTTTTCCTGCTGCTCACAGGGATGCTGGAGGGACAATGACCTTAATCAGCCCTGCCACAGTGAGCGTTCCCGTTGTAGGGCGAGAGTGCCCGGCAACGGGAACGGTAAAGAGCGGTTGTTCAGCGTCCGGTCCCGAGCTGTCGCTGGACAGTCCGATACACAGTCAAGCGAGCCACGTTGAACAGCTCAGCAATCTCTGCTGTCGAGTGAGTACCGGCGTTGGGCACCTCCACGAGAAGTTTCTGTTGAGTGTTCGACAGCTTCGGTTGTTTCCCACGGAGTCGCCCTTTCGCTTTCGCGACTTGCATGCCTTCGCGCGTTCGGGCACGAATCAGATCGGATTCGAACTCGGCAACCATGGCGAGCACGTTAAACAGGAGTCGTCCGACAGGATCATTGGGGTCGTGGACGGATCTGCTGTGCAGTCTTCCGCTCACACCGCAAGCCTCCCACAGCGACGCACACGCCGGCACCGAGCCGAGCCGGACAGCCGCGGAGCCCTGTGGATCAAAACCACGCCCCGCCCAGCTGACGAGGAAAAAAGTGGATGGCCGTCGCATTGGCCGCGGCTGGGCGTCTCGAAACCCAAGCGTCTCGTATCCCATGGGTTACGAGACTGAGGGAATCGCAGCTAACGCGACGATTGGCCCCGACATGTCTCATATCTTCGCTCACGGTCGGAACGAATGAAGAACAAAAGGAACTCGGTCAACGGCTGCCGCCGTGGCCCAAGGTCCCGCATTCGATAGGTTTAGCAAAGGTATCCGCCTGAACCCCCTCAGGCCGGTCGAGGAGCTCCCGGACCGAGTTTCAAGAGCGGAATTCGCAGGTGGAGAACTTGTGGAGTGAGGCAGGACAGGAGAGTCGCCGTGGGAGCAACTGATGGTACGAGTTCCGGCGCAGGAGATGAAGATCCGCCGAAGAGACTTACCGAGCAGGACCTGTTGTTAGGTCAAAGAGCCGTGAACATCAAGACGGTTCTTTGTGTTGTTGCTTTCGTAGCCTCTCTCGGGATCGCTGTCTTTGTTTTGATGAATGTTCCGTGGGACACCCGAATGCCGTATGACGGAAAATACAACCGGAGCGGGACGGGAATTCCGATGCAGATCGCACTGGCTCCCGTTCTAATTCTTCTCTTTCGCCTGTGGCGCTCAGGGAAGAAACCTGATGCGCATCATATGGGCAAAGGGTCGCGAGTCGGCTACTACATCCTTGCGCCGGCGATGATCATGGCCTGTGTCCTTGCCCAGTGGGTTATGGGCCAAACGATTCTGACTAACGGTGGGTATTTCGCTGGGTAGTGCACGTCGGGATCGTTGAGTAACCCATCTTGGGGTTACCGGATCACAGTGTCTTGAAACCTCATTGTCTTGAAACCCATGGGTTACGAGACGGCAAAGCTCGCCTGCTCACGCAACAAGCGGCAGCTGACTTGTCTCGCATCTGGACCTGTCTCGCATCCGTAGGGATACGAGACAGGTACCGTGTCGCGTACGATTCACGCGCGCGGGCATCTTCATCGGGCGGACCTTGCGGGAATCGACGGCCCGGCGATTGTTCGGGGGCGAAGCCGTCTGCATGCACCATCGGCTTCGCGATTCTGTTCTTGAATGAGTTCGGTAATGCCAACCGGTTGAATGAACGACGGATTGGGGTCCGATGGAGAAATCCAGTTCTTTCGTGTTCCACAGCGGTCCTCCTCTTGTACTAGTCGGGACGACCAAGCATTCTTTTTTTGCGTTGCTCAGTGTGCGTCATCCATGCCGGTTACGTGCACGGCATACCCTTGACAGCCAGCGTCCCGCCAGTCATAGTCGTCGCCGAGCCCCCGGTCCGTCGGCCCCCATAGGGCCAGCGCCTCGCTGGGTGCGTGGTCGGCAAACTTCCAAGGGGTTGAGCCCTGCCAGGACGGCGTGAAGTGGTACTCGTACCCTTTTTCCAGCATGCAATCCCCAATGATCGCCGACTGGGTGAGCCAGATCTCGGCATTGGCGAGCTGGTCCGCTGACCAATCCGCCGGGGGGCGTGGGATCGTGGCAATGTCAGTGGATGCGTCATAGATCGGCGGTTCCGCGATCGGGGCGGCCGCGACCGGGGGCAGTAGAGCTGGTAAGTGGGGTTTCTGCCACAGCTGTAGTCGTTTCTGCCGACGCAGTTGGGGATGGATTGTCGAGCCCGAGTGCGGAGATGATGCTCGCCGTGGCGGAGACTCCCAACACTGCGGCGGCCGCAAAAGCCACACTCAGCCCTCCCGCGGCGATCAGCAGTGCCACACGACTCCCACGGCGTGGCTTGACGGGGTGTTGCTCGCGGACGTTGGCGAGCAGATCCTCAATCTCAGACATGTGTCGTTCCCTTTTCGTCGTTCTCGCTTGTGGTTGGCCGCCGGTCGACGCCCCACCAATACGCTGCCGCCGCGCAGCACAACACCGAGCCAAACCTCGATGAACAGCTGCCCGTCAGAGACGAGACGAGAATCCTATCTGCAGCACTCGCCCTGGCATTCTCGCAGGTGTTCGTTGCAGGCAGTTGCGGGTATCCCGCTGACGGATGAAGATTAGGCTGACCGTCGCGTTCTCCACGGCTGGGTGTCTCGAAGCCTTGGCCTAGCTCGTCAAGAGGCGGATAGCACTTACGACCTCCTGGCCGTAGCGCTCTTCCTTCCCCACTGAGCGAGCTAGTCTCGAGGAAGGAAATAGCCCCTGTTGCTTCCACCGTTTGAATCCGCCCATGGGATACGAGACGTAGGAGATCGCCTACCTAGCTGTGCTGAGCCGACAGGTTGGTGACAGTCAGATCCGAATGCGGACTCGTAGGTGTTCCCATTGTTCATGGGATTGAATGACGTCAGGGTCGGGTCAACTGCCGCAATTGCGTCTGACAGGGAACGTCGCAGGAAGTCGTCGGCACGCTCGAGTTCACCGGTCGTGAGGTGGCTTGGCGCGCGCAATCGCTAGAGCAAGGGAAGCCCCAGCAGCACCGAGCAGCAACGCTGCGACGACGATCAATATGATCTTGATCGCAATAGAAGCGACGAGGATCGCGGATAGTGCGATGCCAACCGAAGCCAGCGCGATGAAGGTAGATGTGAATGGGGCCCACGATTTCAGGGCTGCATTGTCGTGAACCATGTGCCAACCATAGATTGACTGGCGCACTTCTCAAGCGTTATTGACACATTGCGCGTCTCTTGAGACCTATGCGCCTACCTCCGTCAGTGAAGATTTCCTTCCTTGACCCACTGTTCCGCTCGAGGCTGCTCATCTTGCGGCGGCCCTGAGTCCTCGTAGCCTCACCCGCTTAACCCGTGTCCACTCTCCGGGGTCAAGGCCAAGGCCACTTGATCGTACCGCTGTCTTCAAGAGCGCGTAAGAATGTATCCGGAAGAAGTAAACCAACGGCGCTTCGACTCGTGGCGAGCAGTCGACTTCCAGCACCCACCACTGCAATCGCGCTGCTTGCACTTGGCGTTCGGGACTAGCAGGGGCTGGCATGGCTGCGAAGCGGCTCAACGGACAGGCGCAAGGAGCCTCTATCGGACACGAAGCCAGATCGAGTGAAGTGTCTCGAAACCTGCGCGCCTCATAACCCATGGGATTCGAGACAGAGGAGACCGCCATGTTCGAACGTCGAGCATCAGGTGACTTGTCTCGTATCTGGACCTGTCTCGCATCCGTAGGGTTACGAGACAACTTGTGTCGGTACCAATCGGCGTCGAGCGTTGATTCGCTCTGGGGCAGAGCACGCGGTGAGGGGGAGCACGGCGGTGGGCAGTGCGAGGACTTCGAGGATGAGGATGATTATTCGACTACGACCGTGTAGGCGTCGTGCGATTCGGCCCAGTCGGTAGCCGCCGTGACCATCGCTTCTTGGTCGCTGGTGCCTGCTAGCTCGGTCCCGCCGGATTCGTCGACGGAGGAGATCGTGTCCCAGACACCGCCCCCGTAGACGATATCGACGGTGCGACCAAGCTCGTCCGCGTACGAGCTTGCGACCTCAGGCATGCTTCTTATGCCCGCCATGGGCGCAAACTCGTCGTCGGTCTGTGCCTGAGCCGCGCCGGGCGCCGCATCAGCGGCTATCTGGTCGATAACTGGCTGCGGGAGAGGCCGACCGGGGGTCACGATGACGGTGCCATCGTGAAGAGTGATGTCGCGGGGAGCGTTCCTCGTGAGCACCTGCTTCTCGAACTCGGAGAGCTTGCCGTCCCCGTTCGAGTCCCCTTCGATTGGCGCGGAGGCCGTGGCAGTCGCTTGCGGGGTCGGGGCGGTGTCGGGCAGAAGCGAGGCGCCCCCAGTGGTACAGCTGGTGAGCAAGGCGAGCGCGATCAGGCCTGAAGCGGCTGCTGTGGCGGTGCGGATGGTGGTCGCTCGATGGTCCCCCTCTAGTTGTAGTTCGAGGATGGCATGGACTGCGGCGAATCGGATACCCACCCCTTGGACGAGCGGGTCGAACACGTGCTCGCCCGAATAGTCACGGCCGGGTTGGGTCTCTCCCAACCAAGATGTGTCGAAACCATGGGTTACGTGACGCAGCTAGTCAGCGTCCCATGCCCGTTTTGGTGGGGAGTTGGAGTATGCCCACAGCACCATACTCATCATGAACGCAAGAACGCCACTCCCCATCAAGGCCATCGCGGGCACTACCAGGTACGGACTGAAAGTGCTCATTTTCTCCGGCATTGAATATATCCAGAGTCCGCATGAGAACCCAGTGGCGGAGACGAGCAGTGAGGTTGGGCCGAACGGCAGGAAATGGCAGAGGACTCCGCGTGGTGGGGTTTCGGTGTTTGCTAAGCGGTTGTTCATGTGCTGGGCGAGAAGCCACCAAGTGAATATTGCCGGGATGAGGGTCAATGAGATAGCGAGGACGAGCCAGAACACAACTGAACCAACGGGAGACTCCACTGGATCCACCGAATCACTACCCTCCTCGTGCCATCGCACTATGTGCAAACCTTGGCTGAGCGTACACATGAGTCATTTGGCCCGAGCACGAACTAAGACGAGATGTCTCGTATCTTATGTGCCTCGTATCCCATGGGATACAAGACGCTGTTTACCCGCTCTGAGCCAACGCAAATAACCAGGTCGATGCGCCAAATAGCGATCACAGAACGCCGCCACATAGCGCCGAAAATCACAGACAGGTGGCCGCGATCACCGTTTCCGCTAAATGTGTCGTTTTTCGCACTCGACTGCACTGGTCTTCATGCTCGTCTGCACAACTGCAGATGGTGGTGCAGGTTGATGCGGCACATAGCGATCACGCAAAGTCGCCCGATGGCGCTGACAGTCACAAGCTACCGCGAGCACGATGAAACAAGGTTCGGCTATGTGTTGGAAACGATGGGTGGATCAGGTTCTTCGAGCGGCTTGCCCGTGGAGCGCGCGTAGTAGGCCCATGGAAACCACATCGTGCCTATTCGATGCCAACCTTCGCCTTCGAGGCTGTGGCGACTGGATCCGAATGCGGCGACTCGTTGGTGCTCCCATTGCTCATTTGCTTGAACGACGTCGTGGAAATACATTCCGTACCCGATGGAATGCCACCCCATGCGACCAGCTTCGTTTAGCACGTCCATCTCGTTGAATGCCGTCAGGCGATAGAGCCGACGTTCCTCATCAGAGACAGGCTTGTCTTTGCTGTCAACAACCCGCCCGAATCGCTGCTGAGCTGCTTGCCGGCTCATGCCTAGCCGCTGCCCTATCCGCTCCCAACTCACGCCAGCCTGACGAGCTGATGTGACTGCTAAGTACAAGAGCCGAGACGCTTCCTCGGCGCTTCGGGATGTCAGGTCAATAAGGTCCAAATAGGAGTCAGGTTCGTGCTCCAGCCGCCCCGCCAAGGTTGGGTCTACTGCTGCAATGGCCTCCGACAAAGAGCGGCGCAGGATGTCGCCGGCACTCTCCAACTCTTGGCTCATTGGTCACGCTCGGACTTGGCACGAGCAAGCACCAAAGCCAGGGAGGCACCAGTAGCGGCAAGCAACACGGCGGCGATGACGATCAGGGCGATCTTGATCGCAATGGGAGCAATGAAAAGCGTGGAAAGTGCGATGCCAACGGAAGCAAGCGCAAGCACAATGGGTGTCACTGCTGCCGATGAATTGAAACCTGAATTTTCGCGAGACATGTGTCTATCATAGATAGACCACTGCCTTTGTCAACTGCGACTTGACATGGTTTGCACGATCGGTAGGCTTCAGCCATGACACGTCACGAGCGTCCCGAGTCCGAAGCTAATCAAGCGAGAAACAGCGCGGTATATTTCGGCGGGGCTCTCATCCCATTCGGGTTCGCGATACTCACCTTGGGACGTGCGTCAGAATGGTTCGAGTACGGGTTCGGCGTTGTCCTCCTCGGAGTGGCAGTCACGCTTGCCTACGAGGGAATTGTTCGGCTCCGTCGTATTTCTTAGTCGAAGTCAAGACGCTGCTAAGGGCTAGATCCTGTCCAACTGGGCCACACGCCAGCTTGACGTCAGATAGTGCCGCGAAACCCGGCTAGTTGAAGTCGAATACGCCTGTGACTGTTAGCGCTTCGTGGCGGCGTTCTTTGATCGCTATTTGGCGCTATCGCCGCGCAGGCGCTTCCTAATCCGGTATGAGACCCAGCGCACGCGCCCGGCGAGGACCACCCATCTAGTCTGGCAAGGTGATGATGCTAACGCCTGCAGCTGCCCGAGTATTCTGGCTTGCGCTCCTGGAGAATGCAGCGCGGCTCATCGTCGACGCGGACGCACTCTTTCCGTCACAGCGTGCCCAAGCATTGGTTGTTCTTGCTCAGGAAGAAGTGGGTAAAGCGGTCTGGGTTTATAAGGCGTTCTGGGACGCGTGGAAAGACAGTGAAGAGACGCAACACGAGGTGCCCGAGCTGCGCAAGCTGGGGGTAGATCACGTCGCGAAGCATATACAGGCGAATGACTTCTTGACCGCGATGGTCGACGTCCCCGGCTTCTCGGATTCCGTGGACATCGAAATCGCGAGGGAACATGCCCCCGATGCGCTGCGTACCTATCTTGCGTCTCTCGCTCAGGAGGACAACGACGCCAAGAAGAAGGCCTTCTACGTCGATATGAAACCAGACGGTTCGTTCACCGTCCCTCACGAGATCGACCGGCCTTTCCTAAGATTCGACATATACCGGGTTGCTGACATGATCCATTGGTTTTGCGCCGAGGACCAGCTTGGAGCCAGCGTCAGCAGCACGCCGCGATCCCCGACCCGACACATCGAGGTCATGTTAGAGCCGGTCTTGGCTAAGGGCTCGGACGGCTGAATCCCAATACGAAGGTAAGTTGTCTCTCCCTCACGAGTGCAACTCGATTTGTTCCGCGCCTCGCGAATACCGACGCAGTCGGGCGTTCTAGCCGGTGTCTCATAACCCAGTTGTCGCGTAACCCATGGGATACGAGACGCAGGAGACCGCTTCTGATGACGCGAGGGCCCCAAAATCCCCGCACGTGATCAACCACCGTTTGTGGGCGCCTTTTGAAGCACTCCGACAGTTCTGTACCAAGTCGGGGATCGGGGATGACCGGTCAGGGCGATGTCCACGAGAATGGGCGTGTGCTGATGAAACAGGTAGTAGCGACTGACATCGATGAGCTTCGCGACTTTCTTGGCGAAGTGGATCTGACTCTGTCCGGTCTCGACGCCCCCTCTGTGAGGCTCTGGACCGAGCGGGATCCGGACGGCTCGATTGTTGGCAGCACCGGCTACGAGTTGAGTCCAGATGGCGCGCACGTCCTAATTCGTAGCGTCGCCGTCACTCCCGGGCGTCGCGCGGCCGGTGCAGGGTCACGACTTGCGATGTTCGCTATGTCAGATGCTGCTCGCTGCGGTGCCAGTCAAGCGTGGCTGTTCTCGCGCCGGTCAGGCCCGTTCTGGCAGAAGCTCGGCTTCGAGTCTGCAGACCGGTACGAAATGGCGGCGGTCCTTGCGCAAACCCATCAGGTTCGACTATTCACGGGGACTGGGCAACTACACCAAGAGGTCGCGTGGTCACGCCAGCTTGAGGATCTGGCTCACTGACGAAGTACTGTCGCGGGAGAAGTGACTAGCCAGGCGTATTCAAGCCGAGCCGCAGAGCATGCCGCAGAGTGTTCTGATCGCATGCGGCTCATGTTTTTGACCGTCCGCTTGTACGCACGTTTTCAGGACATCGGCTAGTTAGGCAGCAGATCCCTCGTCTCACCAGTTAGATGAGGCCATGGATGCTCAGTATCGCTTTTCAGGGGACGTCGCGGAGATCGACCGAGAATGGGTTCATCAATCGATCAGTGAGCAGTCATATTGGGCGCCCGGGCGCTCTCGATCCCGGCAGGACGCCGCGATAGAAGGCTCACGCAACTTCGGTGTCTACGACAGTGCTTCGAAAAAGCAGATCGCCTACGCGCGGATGGTTACGGATGGAGTGACATTCGCATGGCTCTGCGATGTTTTCGTAGACCCGGGGGTTCGCGGCCGAGGCATTGGAGCGATGCTGATTGCCGGAATTGTCGACCACTGCCGCCCTCTCGGGTTGCGCCGTATCGCACTCTCCACTGACGACGCACATGGTTTATACGCAAAGTTCGGGTTCGCCCCACTGGCCCTCACCGGGGCCTGGATGGAGCGCCTCGATCAGCCGAACTCGTAGTTCATCAGTTCTGCATGGGCGTAGAGGCGACGTACGACGAAACTCTGATTTGAATTTCAGTCATCTCCATGTGTCTCTTAACCGATGCATCTCGAAACCCATGCGATATGAGGCACGTAGGTTACGAGACACTTCACAGTCGATTTACGTCGCATGAGGAAGACGCCTATCCCGCGATCAAGCTTCCTCCCGGAAGGGTGTCGGCAATGTTCCCGGGCGCATGCGCGCCGAGGAGGGGCCAGACGACGTCGTGGCCTTCGACTTGCAATACCCTTGTGGACCGTTCGCGAGGAACAACGCTTGTCCTTCGGGGCGCCCGGCTTTCGGGTTGTCGATAGCGACGTCGTTCCCTTCTTCGAGCGTGCCGTCCCCGGCGGGAACCATGTAGGCAACAACCTTGGCTCCAGAAGGCAAGGCTTTTGCGTAGTACAAGGGATCCGGACTGCCCGCCCCGTTGAGCTCGACGTAAACGTTGCCGTCATTGCCAGCTGCGAGCTCTCCTGTGACTACGTCGTTGGGGAGCAAGACGAGGACAACGGAGTCGAATACCATGGTCGTTCGTCCCTTCTGTAGCCCCACGACCGTTCCTTCTACGATGACTTGGCTGGCCGCGGCCAGCTCCTGCGGGGAATTAAACGGGTCGTAGTCGGCGGTGAGACTGCCGAAAGCCTTGAGGGTATCGCTGACATGGTAGGACGACTGTGCGAAGTCTTCGTGGGTGACTGGCTGGCTTCCGGGCAGGATGAGCAGGCCGCCCGCTGCGGCCGCCACGCCCCCGAGGAGACCCGCGCCGACAACAACCCCGGCCGCCGACCACAGCAGTGTCTGCCTGCGTCGTTGGGCAGGAGCGGTCGACTGGACGTGGTTCACAAGCTTCGCCCTGAGCGCGTCGCTAAACGTGTTATCGACGTGAAGTTGATTCATGACAAATTTCCTTCCGCTATCGCGCCAGAGTTGGAACTGGCCCCTTCGGTGATTGCTGCTCTCATTCGCCGACGTGCCCGATGCATCCGAGTCTTCGCCGCCCCACGTGTGATGTGGAGGATGGCCGCGGCTGCAGCGAGAGAATGCTCCTCGAAGACGACCAAACTGAGGAGGCGCATGTCTGTTGGGTTCAAACTCCTGAGTGCAAGCGCCGCATGCATGTCGGCGGCGTCCTCCGCAAAGGAGGCCTGGCTCTTATCGATATGGACGGCTTCGCCCCTGGGGAGGGAAAGAAGAAGCTTGGAGTAGCGAAACGCTGCCCGCCTGCTATTGCGGGCGACGTTAGTGGTCGTGACCAATAGCCACGGGAGAACAGTGTTCTCTACCAATCTCACTTTGCTGCGGCGGCGCCACAACTCAAAAAAGGCTGCCGAAAGGATGTCTTCGGCGTCATGCCGGTTTCCCGACAATCCGTAGGCATGTCGGAAGACCCGGTCGCGGTGGCGATCGTAAAGCACACCGAAGGCCTCGCCCTCACCCGCGAGGCTGCGCGCCCACAGCTCGCCATCATCGCGATCGTTGTTTCCCATGCCCTGTATTGTCCGGCAGGATCGAAAAGGTTACAGAAGCCAAGAATTTGAAGGTGCACTCACCTATTGGGCAGTACCACTGTCTCGTAAACCATGGGATACAAGCCGATGACTCCCCGCCGGCAACCAGGTCGATGCGCCAAATAGCGATCACAGAACGTCGCCACATAGCGCCGAAAGTTACAGGGCGTGTTGCCGAGGCGGGGAAGTGGCCGGTAGACGATCCCCTGTCGCACAGGCCTCGGGGCCGCCTACGAATGCGTCGATGAGCTGCTTCGTCTGGGCGTTCCTGGGTGCCTCATAACCAAAAATGAGTAATTACCGTTCACCCAGGAGGTCTGCGACGTAGAGGCATCTCGACCTCAGAAGCGCGGCATCACTACGGTGAATCTGGCTAGCCTCAATAGATCAGACGCGGCGTCGCGGGTCACCGGGACCACCCCTCGTGCCCTTGTGTGCCTCCTCGATAATCCGGACGTTATCCACAACGGTACTTTCGGTCATGAGCAGATCGAGCGAAGTGACGAACAGGCGGGCGATTTCTTCTTGGCTCACATCAGGGCCGGGCACGTCGTCACGAAACGACTGGGCCTGAAGACCGCCCTCGTTCGAGAAGATGATCTCTGCGTCGAAAACGGCACGATATTCGGTCATCTGGCAACTAACGAGATGCCGTCGATGAACACGCTGCACCGTGGTACTAACTCGGCGATCACGCGACGCAACAGATCCCCATCGCGCATCAAGCCATCATTTGATCAGCCTTCGACCGGGTGGGCGAGACGCCTCGCAACCCACGGGTTACAAGACGCTGACTACACGTACCGGACGCGTAGCGGTCCCCTCATTCTGGGTGTGTTGCCGGGCTGGGGGAGTGGCTAGTAGAGGAGCCCTTATCGGACAACCATGACGGTGTGCAACCCCATTACGGTCGGTGTGATCGCGGTCAATTCTCTGGGTGCATGGTGTTCTCACAACGCGAAGTTGATCTTGCAGACGTTTTTGTGCTCCTCGCCGACTCACTAAGTGCGGGCCGCGACGTCGTCGACACCATGGACATCCTCGTCCAGGCCAGCACCGAATTCACCGCGGCGACAGACGCCGGAATTCTTCTAGCCGACAGCGGTGGAGTTCTTCACATTATGGCGTCTTCAAACGAGCGTACGAGCGAGGTCGAAGAGGCCCAGCTTGGTCACGATCAAGGCCCGTGTCTGGACTGCTTCGCTTCCGGGGAACCTGTAGAGATTTCTAATCTCTCCGAAGTATCCGGACGGTGGCCTCAGTTTGTTGCGATTGCCCGGGAGCGGGGATTCGATGCTGCGCATTCTTTCCCATTGCGCTTGCGCGGTGACACGTTCGGGAGCCTTAACCTCTTTAGTTCCACCCGCGAACCGTTCAGTATCCAGGACGCAGCCTTGGCGCTGGCCTTGGCTCAGGTGGCAACGATCAGCCTCGTTCAGCATCAAGCCATTCGCAATCAAGGCACGGTGAACGGTCAATTACAGCAAGCGCTGAAGAGCAGGATACTCATCGAGCAAGCTAAGAGTGTTTTGGCGCAGCGCCACGGGGTGCCCATTGATGCCGCCTTCTCCTTGCTCCGCACCTACGCGCGCACAAGTAGTTCAAAGCTGCACGACATCGCTGATGGTGTCGTGCATCACGGGCTCTCGTTTTAGGTGGAGCGATTGAGACGTCCGCTTGAACGCCCTCGCATGGATTAGAAGTCCAGGGCTGCTTGCCTTGCGGCCGGCACGTCAGTCGGACAGGGGATCGCTCAGCGGCCACCCCCCCCGGTTGAGCAAAACGCGTGGGCTGACGTGGGCGCGGGCCGACCGATAGGCCCGTCCGTATGGCCCTTACCCGTGTCCACTCTCGAGGGTCAAGGCCACCGGTGGTAGTCGGTGCACTCGAGTGGGCGACTTCATTGGCTGCCCCGCCCGCTAATCTTCTGTCACCGTAAACCCCGCCCCGAGCAACGCGGTGTCTCGTGACGACGGACCGACCAAAAGCTCGAACTCGCCCGGTTCCACGACTCGTCGTTCTTTGGCATCCACGATGGTGCACTCGGCGACGTGCAATTCCAACCGCACGCGAACGGTCTCGCCGGGTACCAACTCGACCTGACGGAAGGCCTTGAGTTCCTTATCGGTCCAGCTCACCGAGGTGACGACATCCCGCACGTACACCTGCACTGTCTCCAGTGCCGGGCGGGCGCCGGTGTTGCGCACCGTGATGTGCGCCACGATCGTCTCGGATGCTGTCAGCGCCGTCGCCTCCAGTACGAGGTCCTCGTACTGGACGGTGGTGTAGCTCTGCCCTTCACCGAAGGCCCAGGCGGGTGACTGGGTGAGGTCGGCGTAGCGGTCGCCGTGCTGGCCGCGGATCTGGTTGTAGTACGCCGGCTGCTGCCCGACGTGCCGCACAAAGGAGATCGGCAGGCGCCCGGACGGTTGTACCTCACCGAGGAGAATCTCGGCGAGTGCGCGCCCGCCCTGCATGCCCGGATTCGCCGTCCAAAGCACAGCTGCGGCCCGCTGAACGGAGATTGGCAGCACGAGCGGTTTGGAGGCGAGCAGCACGACGACCACCCGCTTCCCCGTCGCGATTAGCGCGTCTAGAAGGGCGTTCTGTCCACCCATGAGCTCGAGCGTCGCCGTCGACCGCCCCTCACCGACGAGTTCGATCCTGTCGCCGACGACGACCACCACGACATCCGCCTGGTTCGCCGCGGAGACGGCCTCGGCGATAAGTTTCGGGTCGGGGTCGCACGCCAGGACGTGCGGCGGGCGGGGCTGTCCATCCGGGAATGTCGCGCCGATGGGATCCGGCTGCAGAGTAAGGATGTCGGCGCCGCGCGCATAGGTGACTGCCCAGTCATCGGGCGCGATCCGCCGGATTCCGTCGAGCACGGTGGTGATCATTTCGCGCGGCTGCCCGGCGAGCCAACCGACCTGACCCGATCCACCGGCCCAGTCGCCCAGCTGAGTCTGAGCATCGTCGGCCAGCGGCCCCACAACGGCGACCCGGGTCGGGCGAGCAGCCGACAACGGCAGCACTCCGTCGTTTTCCAGCAACACAATCGATCGTCGAGCCACCTCCAGGTTTAGCTGAGCGTGTGCGGCGTTACCGACGATCTCGTCCAGGTCAGCGCGCGGCAACCGGGGGTTCTCGAACAATCCGAGCTCGAACTTGAGGGTGAGGATCCGGGCGACAGCCGGGTCGAACGCGTTCGGGTCGAGGAGACCCTGGTCGACGGCATCCAGCGCGCCTTGGAAGAACTGGGGGGTCGTCATGATCATGTCGTTGCCGGCCCGCACGGCAGCGGCGGCCGCGTGCGCATAGTCGGGCTGCACACGCTGTTCCCAGACCATCCGGCCGACATTGTCCCAGTCGGTGATGAGGGTGCCGGTATAGCCCCATTCGCCCCGGAGGACCTTGCTCAGAAGCCAGTCGTTAATGGTGATGGGCACGCCGTCCATGCTTTGGTAGCCGAGCATGAAGGACCGGCAGCCCGCCTTGGCCACCCGCTCGAACGGCGGCAGGAACCACGAGCGGAGCTTGCGACGAGAGATGTCTGCCTCGCTGGCATCACGCCCTCCCTGCGTCTCTGAGTACCCGGCGAAGTGCTTGGCGGTTGCGAGGATCGCCGTCGGGTCGGCCAGACCGTGTCCCTGATAGCCCCGCACCATCGCCGAGGCCAGCTCGCCGATGAGAAACGGATCCTCGCCGAAAGTCTCGTTCACCCGCCCCCAGCGCAGGTCGCGAGCGATGCACAGCACGGGTGAGAAGGTCCAGTGCACGCCCGTGGCAGCCACCTCGATCGCTGTCGCCCGGGCGACCCGCTCCAGGAGGTCGGCGTTCCAGGACGCCGCCATACCCAGCTGCGTCGGGTAGATCGTCGCGCCCTCCCAGAACGAGTGACCGTGGATGCAGTCCTCAGCGACAAGCAGCGGTATGCGCAGCCGCGTGTCGGCGGCGAGTTCGTTCGCACGCACGATCAGCTCCGGCGAGGTGTGCAGTACCGATCCGACATACTTCGTAAGCACGTGGTCGTCGAGGCCCTGACGGGCGTCGAGTTGGAGCATCTGCCCCACTTTCTCCTCCAGCGACATGCGTGCGAGGAGGTCGGCGACGCGTTCGGGGATCGCGCGTGCGGGATCCTGGTAAAGGCGGGAAGCGGTGAATGTTTCGGAGATGGTCATTTCGGGCCCTCTTGCTTACTCGGTGTCGAAGTCTTGGTCATGGTGCGCACGATGGTCATCGTCTCGTTGATGTCGAGACCCTTCTTTTTCATCGCCCGGGCACGCTCGCCTGCCGAACGCAGGCGTGGGTTGACGTACTCATCGATGCCGAAGTTGATCAGTGACAGTGCGACGCCGAGGATGGCGATGCAGAGTCCAGCCGGGATGTACCACCACCAGAAGTCCGGGAAGGCGCCGTTCTGCTGAGCCCAGAACAGGATCGTTCCCCAGTTCAGGTTGGTGATGGGGATCACGCCGATGAAGGCGAGAGTGGTGAGGCCCAGCACCGCTGCAGTGACGGTGCCGACGAAGCTCGAGGCGATGATCGCCATGAGGTTCGGCAGCATCTCCACGAGGATGATGCGATGCAGCGGCTCACCGTTCGCGCGAGCGGCCTGGATGAAGTCGCGGTTGCGCAGCGACATCGTCTGCGCCCGAAGGACGCGGGCGCCCCAGGCCCAGCCGGTTGCCGCCAGCACGGCGGCGATGAGGATGAGCGGTGGGTTCTCGAACTGGGACGCGACAATAATGATCAGCGGCAGCCCTGGTATGACGAGGAACACGTTCGTGATCGCGGACAGCGACTCGCTGCGCCAGCCCCGGGTGTACCCGGCGACGACGCCCATGACCACGGCGATCGCCGTGCCGATGATACCGGCCAGGAACCCAACGATGAGCACACCGCGGGTGCCGTAGATAATTTGGCTAAGGATGTCCTCCCCCATGTGCGTCGTGCCGAGCAGGTGGGCCCAGGACGGTGCCTGACGTAGCGCCGTGAAGTCCTTCTCCAGCGCGCCGTACGGAGCGAGGACGTCGCCGAGGAGCGCAACCGCGACGAAGACGCCCAGGATGACGAGTCCAGTCAGCGACTTTGGGTTGCGGAACATTGCGAACGACGACGCGAGCTGCGACAGGAACGTCTTTTCCTTGGGCGGAATGCTCGCTGCCGGCGAACGCAATGTCGCCGTTTCGGGGCTGCCGGCGCTTGCCGGTCCGGTGAGGTTTAGCGGGGTTGTCATCTCAGGCCTCCGTCTGGCGTGTGCGGGGATCGAGGATGGCGTAGGCGACGTCTGCGAGGATGTTCGCGCACAGCACCGCCATCGTGATGATGAGGAACACGCCTTGCATTAGCGGGTAGTCCTTCGCAGTGGTCGCGTCCAGCAGCAGCTTGCCGATGCCGGGATAAGAGAACACCATCTCCATCACAATCGTGCCGCCGACGATAAATCCGATGGATAGCGCGAAGCTGGACAGCTGCGGCAGCATCGCATTGCGGGCTGCATAGTTCCAGAGCACGCGACGGTTCGGCATGCCCTTAGCCTGTGCCACGGTGATGTAGTCCTCGTCGAGCACGGTAAGCATCATGTTGCGCATGCCGAGGATCCATCCTCCGAGCGACGCGATGACGATCGTGATCGCCGGCAATGCGCCGTGGGCGATAACTTGGCCAATGAAGTCGGCCGTGAACTCGGGCGACGAGCCTTTGTCGTAAGCGTGCGAGGCGGGAAACCAACCGAGGGTGGACGAGAAGACCGCGATCGCGATCAGTCCGAGCCAGAAGTACGGCACCGTGCTGAAAAAGGTCGAGATCGGCACGATCACATCTGCTTTGCTGCCCCGACGCCAGCCGATCAGGGCGCCAGTTGCGGTGCCGAGCACGAATGACACGATCGTGGCGATCCCGACAAGCCCGAGCGTCCATGGCAGAGCTGAGGAGATGACGTCACCGACGGGGGCGAGGCCGTTGGAGAAGGAGCGTCCGAGGTCGCCGCTGAACAACAGTTGCCAGTAGTCCGAGTACTGCTCCCAGACGCTGCTGTCCTGGTCGAGGCCAAAGAGGATGCGCAGCGACCGCTCGGCTTCCGGGGTGATCTGCCCGGCGTTCCGCTGCATGTACGCGGTGACGGGGTCACCCGCCATCATGCGCGGCAGGAAGAAATTGATGGTGATCGCCGCGAACGCCGTGAACAGGTAGAACGCGGAACGGCTGGCGATGAAGCGGACTGGGATCTTCATGCGACACCGCCCTGGGGGTGGGCCGATGTCGTCGCGAAGTGCTTCTCCGGGTCGGGCGACGCCGATCGGAGCTCCCGGGTGTATTCGTGCTGGGGGCTCAGGATAACGTCGTCGGCTGAACCGTGCTCGACCACGCGACCGTGGTGCAGCACCATAATCTGGTCGCTGAAGTGCCGCGCGGTGGCGAGGTCGTGGGTGATGTAGAGCACACCCAGGCCCTCTTCTCTCTGCAGGTCGGCGAGAAGGTTCAGCACACCGAGGCGGATCGACACGTCCAGCATCGACACCGGTTCATCGGCCACGAGCAGCGACGGCCGGGACGCAAGCGCTCGGGCGATCGCGACTCGTTGGCGTTGTCCGCCGGAAAGCTCGTGCGGGCGGCGGTCGATGACCGAATCCGCGTCCAGGCGTACCCGCTCCAGGAGACGTCTGACCTCTCTCTCGGTTTCGGCTTTGGGGACGACGTTGTCCAGCCGCAGTGGGCGTTCGATGTGGTAGCGGATTGAGTGGTAGGGGTTAAGCGAAGCGAAGGGATCCTGGAAGATCATCCGCAACGTCTGGCGGTAGCTGCGGAGGCCTCGTCCGTGGCGCGGGATCGGCTTGCCGTTCAACAGAACCTCGCCGCTGGTCGGTGTCTCCAGCTGGGTCAGGATCTTCGCGATGGTCGACTTGCCGCTGCCGGACTGGCCGACCAGGGCAATGGTCTCGCGGTCGTGCAGGGTGAAACTGACGTCGTCGAGGGCGAGCATCGACGGTGCTCCGCGCACCCGGTAGCGTTTGGAAACGTTCACAAACTCGAGTGTGGTCATCGGACCAACACTCCCCTCTCGCCGGTTAGGCGGGGAAACGACGCCAGCAGCGTCTTGGTGTACTCATGTTGCGGTTGCTCCCAGAGCTCGCGCGCGGGTGCGAGTTCGATGATCTCTCCGTTGCGCATTACCGCGATGCGGTCGCTGATCTCCAGCAGCAGAGGGAGGTCGTGGGTGATGAAGATCACCGAGAAGCCGAACTCGTGGCGCAGCTGCGAGATCTGGCGCAGGATTTCGCGCTGCACGAGTACATCCAGTGCCGTGGTCGGCTCGTCCATGACCATGAGCTGAGGGCGCAGAGCGAGCGCCATCGCGATCATCACGCGTTGGCGCATGCCGCCGGAGAGCTCGTGCGGATAGGAACGGATGCGCTCGCGCCCCACGGCGACGAGCTCGAGCAGCTCCTCGCACGCGGCGCGGCGTTCGCGCCGGTTGAGGTCGGGACGGTGAACCTGGAACACGTCGTCGAGTTGTGCGCCGATCGTGGTGACAGGGTTGAGCGCGTTCATCGCCCCCTGGAACACCATAGAGATTTTGTCCCAACGGAAGCGTCGCATCTCTTCGATGTCGAGCGCGTTGACATCGATGTCAACACCGGAGGCGTCGTGGAAGGTAACGCTTCCGCTGGTGATAACCGCGGGTGCACGCAACAGGCGCTGCAGGCCGTAGGCAAGGGTGGTCTTGCCGCATCCACTCTCGCCGGCGAGTCCGAGGATCTCGCCGCGCTGCAGTTCGAGGGTGACGTTCTTCACTGCCTCGACGGGCGGATCGACGTCGTACACGATGGAGAAGTCGTGCACGCTGAGCAGGGGGTCTGGCATGGGTTTCGTCGCTTTCGTGAGGGTCGGCGCAGGAGGGTCGGATGCTGTCGCATCCGCCCCTCCTTCGATTCGAACTACTCGGCCGGTGTCAGCTTCGTGAGGATCAGCGGGACGGTGACCTGTACAGGGTCAGCTGTCGCGTACTGATCCTCCTCACTTGGCCAGCCCACGTAATTGCGCGTGTTGTACTCACCCAGCACCGGGTGAGTGCCGACTGGGATTACAGGCACGTCCTCGACGAACACCTTCTGGATCTCTTCAAGCGCTGCGGTGCGCTCCTCGTCGGTTGCCGCGGTCGCGTACGTGTTCAGCAGCTCGGTGGCACGCGGGTTGTCGTATCGACCGAAGTTGTAGTCCACGTTCTCGCCCGTCAGCAACCAGCGTCCGTCCATTGTGTCGGAGTAGAGGTCGTACGGCGTCGTGCCGCTGTCGGTCCAGTGCATGATGGCGTCGAAGTTTCCCGAGCGCTTGTTCGCCCACCACGTGTCGGCGTCCGGCGTGTTCACCTTCGCGTCGGCGCCGAGGGTCTTCGTGACCTGGTCGGCGATGAGGCTAATGCCGGTGACGTAGTCGTTCCAGCCCTGCGGGACCTCGAGGGTGAACGAAACAGGCTCGCCATCGGGGTCGATCAGGGCGTCCTTGGCCCAGGTGTATCCCGCGTCGGTGAGAATCTCGCGAGCGGCCTCGACATCCATGGCGAGTTCTTCGCCCTGGTACTCGGGAGCGATGTACTGCTCGCCGACGGGAGTCGGCAGGCCGGTAACCGACGATAGTTCGGGGCCGGCCTTCTCTCGGGCGATCTCGGTGTGCGCAGCACGGTCGATGACGATGTTGACCGCCTGGCGGAAGGCGAGATCGTTGAACGGCTTCTGCTGGTGGTTGAGGAAGAGGACGTCGGGCGCCATGACGTTCGCGGCCCAGAATTTGTTGTGCTCAGGGTCCTTGTCTACAAACGCGCTCTGCACGTTGGGGATGAACGCCTGCGCCCAGTCGGCATCGCCCTTCGCGAGTGCTGTGGTCAGCGCCGTGTTGTCGTTGTACGAGACGTAGTACAGAGTCGGCACGGCGAGCTCGCCGCCCCAGTAGTCGTCACGGGCCTGCAACGTGACTGACTGGCTGCTGAAGCTGTCCAGCGTGTACGGACCGGTACCGACGGGTTCGGGGTTGGTCTCCGTAGTGGGGTCGGCGATGTCGGCCCAAACGTGCTCAGGGACCATCGGGATGTGCAACACCTGCGCCTGCTTGACGAACTTCGACTCAGCGAAGGTGAGGACCACGTTCTCGCCGTCCTTCACAACGTCAGTCAGCTGCAAGTTGCCCGTGTCCAGCGCGGGAGTGTTTCGGATTAGGTTGAAGGAGAAGACGATGTCATCGGCGGTGAACTCCTCACCGTCGCTCCAGGTCACCCCGGTGCGCGGGGTAACGGTGAGCTGGGTGTAGTCGTCATTCCATTCGACTTTTTCTGCCAGCCAGGGGGTGGTCTCGTTCTCGCCGACGAGGTTCACCATGGCGAGGGGTTCAAAGATGACGTTTTTATAGCCAAGCTTGTTCGCGGACGAATCACCGACCCAGGGGTTATTCGACTCCGTGGCGATGGCGCCGTCTGGCTTCGCGATGGTCAGTGCTGCCCCGGCCTCAGGCTGTGGGCTGGGGGCGGCGCCTCCGGTGCAGCCGGTGAGGGCGAGAGCCGCCACCAGTCCAGCGCCGATAAAGGTTGTTCTAAGCCTCATTGCTTCTCCTTTGTGATACAGCACCGTCATCGGTGCGCTCTTCGCAATTACTTACTTGCTGGTAAGTGATCTTCTGCGTAGGCTACCAACAGGTAGGTAATAATGACAAGTAACAATTCAGACTTCATCGTCGCCGCTGAAGGGGGCACCGTGACACACGATGTCCAGAGCATCTCGCCGCGCACTCGCCCAGCGACGCTGCGTAAGCGCAAGAGGATCCTCGACGCTGCCATCGACATCTTCGGCAACAAGGGCTACGCGAACGGCACCCTTGCCGACATAGCCGACCAGGTGGATCTAACCCACGCCGGAGTGCTTCATCACTTCGGGTCCAAGCAAAATTTGCTGCTTGAGATGCTCACCTACCGCGACCACACAGACGTCGCCGATCTCGACGAGCAGCACATCCCAGGAGGGCCGGACCTGTTCTTGCACCTGGTGCGCACGGCCCTCGTGAACTCGCGCCGCGCTGGTGTGGTGCAGGTCTACACAGTACTTTCGGCCGAGTCCGTCACTGATGATCACCCGGCACGCCCCTACTTCGAGAGTCGGTATTCGACGCTACGAGGCCAAGTCGCCGACGCCTTTCAAGTGTTGTGCTTGCAGGAGGGCGTCACGGAGACTGCGATGATTGGTCCTGCCTCAGCCAGCATTCTCGCCGTAATGGACGGGTTGCAACTGCAATGGCTCCTGCACCCGCAGGAGATCGAACTCGCCGAGGCCAGTGAGTTCGCCATCCGTGCCGTCGTCAACGCGGTGCTTCATCCGGGACCGGAGCTGTCCCAATATTCTCGAGGCTAATTGCCCGGCGATCGAGATGGCCGATGCAAGCCGCGCGAGGTCCGTTAGACCCTACGGCGGAGTATGCCCATGAGCCAATTCTTGTCGTCATCAGGGACACAACCATTTCGCCGTGCAGGATTCTGACGTGTGAGCCGGCTTCGCCTTTCGGCCCGATGCTGCGGTCGATAACCGCGGTGGCCACGGTGATGAGCGTGAGCCTGTGGTGGCGCGCATGTTTCCGCAAAGCCACGAATACTTCGTCCATGGCTGGCTCAGCGCTTTCTACTACAACGCCCTTCGCGTGCTCGATCAGAATTCGGGAGTCAAGGGCGTGTTGCAACTGTGCCGCGATGAGTCCCTTCTCTCTGCTCCTCGCTCCTGCAGTAGCCCAATGGTGCCAACGTCGGCCAAGGCCTGTGCGGCAGCGACATCGGTGGGGGCCAGGTCACCCACGTGGATGCTGAACATCTTCACGGCCCCAAGTTGAGCAGATGCCTACTCGCTGTAGAACTCCCGGAGCACCGCGGCGATCTCCTCGCCCTAAGCGGCCATCGCCCATATTTCCACGTACAGGCGCACGACGGTGGGATCGGTTTGCTGCTGCATGATGGCGGCGTCGAGCCTGATACTGGCATTGTGTGACACGGGCCATTGCTGCCGGCGCCAGGTCAATCCCGGTGGTTTCCCGCATTCACGCCAAGGATCGGTGAAGCACGCGCTGTAGCACGGCCTGCAGGAGGTCCGAGCGGGCGGGAAAATAGTGCTGGAGATGGTCGAATGCTTACATGCGCCGCTGCGGCGAGAATTCGCATCGTTGCTCCAATATTGCAGGATGAACGCAAATCAGGTTCCGCAAGAATGCGTTGATCGATGCCCAAGACGAGATTCTCCTGGCGCTGAATGGCCGCAAGCAGCACTTTTCAGGGGAGGAGTAGCCGTCCGCGAGGGGATCCCCTACCGGACTTATCTATCGTCGGGTGCGGCCTGCCCCATGGCACCCCAGGCGAACGGGGTGCGTTTGGGCTCGTACATAGACCAGTCGGACTCATTCAGTGCACGAGTCTCGCCACTCGAACCGAGGTGCCAGACCCCGTCCGCGTGTTTGACAACGACGCCCGCCACCATCTCCGGCACGCAAGCCTCGCCCACTTGGGTCCAGCGAATCAGACCGATCCGCCTGCCAATATCCCCTAACCTTCTCCGCCCCATGGGCTTGTATCAGCGAGGCGAGATTGGTGAACTTCCGGGCCGAGGCCGTAGAAGCGCCGGATGTTCATGATCAGAGGTCGCCACAGGTTGGGGTCGATCCGGTTTCCCGTACCGGCAGGCGGATCCGGTCGGCGAATGGGTGCCGCTCAGCTCGCGCCAGTGGCTTCGTGGACACGGCTTCGTTGGACCGCTTGTTTGTATTCAATTGTTGACGGCGTGATTGCTTTGCGCCACTCTTGAATACATGCCGGTGCGCGAACGAAGCAAGCCAGGGTCGCAGAGCGCCCTGAGGCTCTCCAACCAGCGACGAATTCTCTCCACGGTGTCCGGAGGGCCAACGACGCAGGCCGATATTGCGCGCACCACCGGTCTTTCTACCGCGACAGTCTCAAACATTGTCAAGGTGCTCGTTGAGCTCGGTCTGGTCGCGACCTCGCCGACAACCAGCTCAGGACGGCGCGCACAACTGGTGAGCCTGTCATCGACCGACGGCGCGGTCTCGGTGGGCATCGATTTCGGGCGCCGCCACGTACGCATCATCGTGGCCACGCTCGACTACCGGGTGATCGCCGAAAAAGAGGTCGAGATCCCGGCCGGGTATACGGCCGCCGAAGCGCTCGACATTGCGGCCAACCTGCTCACCTCGACCCTGAACCACGCGAGGGTGCCGCGTTCGTCGGTGCTCGGCGTCGGCGTCGGCGTGCCCGGTCCCATCGACCGGCGCACCGGGACCGTGGTCGACGGCGCTATCCTGCCCGAATGGGTGGGCGTGACGGTGGGCATGGTCGAGGAGATCTTCGAACTGCCGGTGTACCTGGAGAACGATGCGAACCTTGGCGTGCTCGCCGAGGTCACCTGGGGCTCGCACGCCGGAACCCCCACCGTCGTCTTCGTCAAGGTGGGCACCGGAATCGGTGCCGGGCTCATCCTCAATGGCGTGCCCTACTCCGGAAATATCGGGCTGACCGGGGAAATCGGTCACACTCCCATTTACGAACATGGACTGCTGTGCCGCTGCGGAAACCGTGGTTGCCTTGAGACCGTGGCGTCCACCACGATCATGATCGAACTGCTCTCACGCACCCTCGACCGTCCGGTTCGCACCCGGGATATCGTGCGGATGGCCCTCGAGGGCGACGAGCGGGCTATCCGCGTGGTCGAAGAGGCCGGCCTGGCCGTCGGTCGATCGATAGCGGCGATCACCAACCTCATCAACCCGCACACCATCATCGTGGGCGGGCCGCTGACGGGGTTGGGTGAAATGCTGCTCGGTCCGATCCGCAGCGCGCTCAAGCGCTACGCCGTGCCGATGATCATGGAGACCACCGATCTGGTGATGTCATCCTTGGGGGAGCGGGCCGAAGCCCTCGGCGGGGCGGCTCTCGTGCTGCAGCAAGCGGGGATCAAAACCGCCGTTAGCTGATCGTTGCCAAATTCTTGCGTTAACAAGTTGACGATAAGGGATTGGAGGTCTACCGTCAGACCAGGGTCGCCAAGCCGGCCCAGTTAGACGAGGAGGTCAGACGTGGAGACGGCTCACAGCGCGCACCCCACCATCCTGGAGATGCAGTCCATCACCAAGGAGTTCCCGGGCGTCAAAGCGCTCGACAAGGTGTCACTCACCGTACGAGCCGAGGAGATCCACGCGATCTGCGGCGAGAACGGTGCCGGCAAGTCCACCCTGATGAAAGTGCTCTCGGGCGTCTACCCCTTCGGCACATATGACGGCGACATCGTCTACGAGGGCTCCGTGGTGCGCTTCCGCGACATCAAGCAGAGCGAGGCCGCCGGCATCGTCATCATCCACCAGGAACTCGCACTCATCCCCGAGCTCTCGATCACCGAGAACATCTTCCTCGGCAACGAGCCAAGCCGCCGCGGGATCATCAACTGGGTGGACGCGCAGCGCCGGGCGATCGAATTGCTCGCTCGGGTCGGGCTTGACGACGACCCGGACACCCAGGTGAAGAACATCGGTGTGGGCAAGCAGCAGCTGGTGGAGATCGCCAAGGCGCTGAACAAGAACGTGAAGCTGCTCATCTTGGACGAACCCACCGCCGCCCTCAACGAGAGCGACTCGCAGCACCTGCTCGACCTGATCCGCGGCCTCAAGGGCAAGGGCATCTCGTCGATCATGATCTCGCACAAGCTCAACGAGATCGAGCAGATCGCCGACCAGATCACCATCATCCGCGATGGCAAGTCGATCGAAACCCTCGACGTGGTAGCTGACGGGGTCGACGAAGACCGCATCATCCGCGGCATGGTCGGCCGAACGCTCGGTAACCGCTTTCCGGAGCACACCGCCACGATCGGCGAGGTCTTCTTCGAGGTGCGCGACTGGACCGTGCAGCACCCGCTCACGGCCGAGCGCCAGGTGGTGAAGAACTCAAGCTTCACCGTGCGCCGCGGTGAGGTGGTCGGATTCGCCGGCCTGATGGGCGCCGGCCGCACCGAACTGGCGATGAGCCTCTTCGGTCGGTCCTACGGCAAGTTCATCTCCGGCCAGGTCTTCAAGGACGGCGAAGAGATCAAGCTCCGCACTGTCGCCGAAGCGATCGGCCACGGCATCGCCTACGTCAGTGAAGACCGCAAGTCGCTGGGCCTCAACCTGCTCGACACCATCAAACGGTCCATCGTGTCGGCCAAGCTCGGCAAGATCTCCCGCGGCATTGTTGTGAACGAACTCGAAGAGGCACAGATCTCCGAGCAGTACCGCACCAGCCTCCGCATCAAGACCCCCACCGTGGAGGAGGGCGTGACCAAGCTGTCCGGGGGAAACCAGCAAAAGGTCGTGCTGGCCAAGTGGATGTTCACCGATCCCGACCTGCTGATCCTGGACGAACCGACCCGCGGCATCGACGTGGGCGCCAAGGCCGAGGTCTACCAGATCATCCGCGACCTCGCCGCGCGGGGCACCGGAATCGTCATGATCTCATCGGAGCTGCCTGAGCTGCTCGGTGTCTCCGATCGCATCTACACGATCTTCGAAGGCAAGATCACCAACGAGCTCCCTGTCGCCCAGGCCGATCCTGAAACCCTCATGCGGAGCATGACCTCCTCCTCACAGAAAGTAGTCGCGTAATGAGCGCACCCGGTATTGACAAGCGCGGCGGATTCGACATCCGTGACCTGAAGGGCCTGTTCGGCGGCGGCGGTTCGCTCAAGCAGTTCGGCATCCTCGGCGCCCTCGTCGCGATCATCATTATCTTCCAGATCTGGACCGGCGGTAAGACCCTCCAGCCCGGCAACATCATCAACATCGTGCAGCAGTACTCCTACATCCTGATCCTGGCGATCGGCATGGTGATGGTGATCATCGCCGGCCACATCGACCTCTCGGTCGGCTCGGTCGCAGCCTTCACCGGCATCATCGTGGCCCTCGCCATGAAGGACTGGAACTTCCCGTGGTGGGCCGCCATCATCCTCGGCCTCATCGTCGGCGGGCTCATCGGCGCCTGGCAGGGCTTCTGGGTCGCCTATATTGGGGTCCCCGCCTTCATCGTGACGTTGGCCGGAATGCTCATCTGGCGCGGTGGCAACCAATTCATCGGCGACTCGGCCACCGTGCCGGTCGGAGCCGGTTTCCAGGTGATCGGCAAGGGCTACCTGCCCGAGTTCGGCCCGAACCTGGGCGTGAACAACCTCACCATGCTCCTCGGCATCGTCGTCGTGCTGATCCTCATCGGTCTCGAGGTGCGTGGACGCCGCACCCGCGCGGTGATGGGTGCGGCATCCGCACCGGCCTGGACCAGTATCCTGCGGGTCATCGTGCTCGGCGGAGTGGTCCTGGTGGCCGCCTACCTGTTCGCAACCGGCCGCGTCGGCACCAGCTTCCCGGTCTCGGGCATCATCCTCGCCTTGCTCGTCGTGGCGTACTCGTTCCTCACGAACCGCACCACCGTCGGCCGCCATATCTACGCGGTCGGCGGCAACAAGCACGCCGCGGAGCTCTCCGGCGTGAACTCGAAGCGGGTCAACTTCTTCGTGATGATGAACATGTCGGTGCTGGCCGCGCTGGCCGGCATGATCTTCGTCGCCCGATCGCAGGCGTCCGGCCCGTTCGACGGCACCGGCTGGGAGCTCGACGCGATCGCCGCCGTATTCATCGGCGGAGCGGCGGTCTCGGGCGGTATCGGCACCGTCGCCGGCTCCATCATCGGCGGACTCGTGATGGCCGTGCTCTCCAACGGCCTGGCGCTTAAGGGCATTTCGTCCGACCTCGTGCAGATCATCAAGGGCCTCGTGCTCCTGATTGCCGTGGGCGTCGACGTCTTCAACAAGTCGCAGGGACGCCCGTCGATCATCGGACTGATGACCCGCAACAAGGGCGGTGGCGGCGGCCAGATTCTGGCCGAAGAGCGCACAACGTCCCAGGTCACCCCGGGCGGCGGAACCCCGGACACCGCGGTTCCGGCCGATCTCAAGAACTAGCGTCCGCGCTGAATCACTTCCACGCTGAACTGCCGCGCCGAGTCACTCGACGGGCACTCAGCACCACCCCGCAGTACCACTCGCAGCACCACACACAGAAAAGAAAGAGATCCCAATGAAGAAGATCCTTTTTGCCACGACCGCCATCATGGCAGTCGCGGCACTCGGCCTCACCGGCTGTTCCTCCGACACCGGGCGCGGTGCCGCGGCCGGCACGGAGGAAGCCGCCAGCGGCTTCGAGGCCGGTTCGCTGATCGGTGTCGCCCTGCCCGACAAGACCAGTGAGAACTGGGTTCTGGCCGGCAGCCTGTTCGAAGAGGGGCTCGCCGACGCTGGATTCGAGGGCGACGTGCAGTACGCCGGGGCCAGCAACGCTGTCGCCGACCAGCAGCAGCAGATCTCGACCATGGTCACCAACGGCGCCAAGGTCATCATCGTGGGCGCGAAGGACGGCGCGCAGCTCGGCACCCAGGTGGCGGAGGCCAAGGCCGCCGGTGCAATCGTCATCGCCTACGACCGTCTCATCCTGAACACCGACGACGTTGACTACTACGTCGCCTTCGACAACTTCAAGGTCGGCCAGCTTCAGGGCCAGGCCCTCCTCGACGGCATGGCGGCGAAGTTCCCGGACAAGACCACCTACAACGTGGAACTTTTCTCCGGCTCCGCCGACGACTCCAACTCCGCGGTCTTCTTCGACGGAGCAATGGACATCCTGCAGCCGAAGATCGACGATGGCACCCTGAAGATCGTCTCCGGCCAGACCGACATCGCCCAGACGGCCACTGACGGCTGGAAGCCGGAGAACGCTCAGCGCCGCATGGACACCCTGATGCAGGGCACCTACCAGGCCGAAGCGGTCGATGGCGTCCTGTCGCCGAACGACACCCTCGCCCGCGCCATCATCACCTCGGTGAAGGATGCCGGACAGGCCGTCCTCCCCGTCGTGACCGGTCAGGACTCCGAAGCCGCATCGATCCCGCTGATCATGTCCGGCGAGCAGTACTCGACCATTTACAAGGACACCCGTGCCCTGGTCAAGGAAGCCATCGCCATGGCCACCGCCCTCCAGGCCGGTGACGAGCCCACCGTCAACGACACCGAGTCCTACGACAACGGCAACAAGATCGTGCCGGCCGACCTGCTGACCCCGGTGATCGTGACCAAGGACAACGCTGCAGAGGCGTACGCCGAGAACCCCGACCTGTCCGCGCTCACCAAGTAGCGAACCGAAGGTCCCCCTGAAATCCGGCCGGCCCTGCGGGGTCGGCCGGTTTTCGCGTCAGTACACCTAACCGTGACTCCCGCACGGTTTCTGCTTCAACGAACGATCCACGAGACGATAGGTGTATGCCCCCATGAGCAGCATTCTCGCCATCGATGCCGGCCAGTCGGGCATCAAGGTTCGCCACGTCGCGGGCGGCACCATGCGCCACTGGGCGGAACCCGGCATCCGCACCGACCTGCCGCTGATGCCGCAGCTTTCGGCGGTGCTCGCCGAGGCGGCGCGGCGCGGCGGCGCGGCCACCACGATCGGCATCGGTGTCTCCGGACTCACCGACGGGGCTTCGGATGCGCAATCGCTCCTCGCCGACGCGGCTCCGCTCGGCGCCCACTCGGTGACTCTGGCGCACGATTCCATCACGGCCTATCTCGGCGCCCTCAACGACGGGTGCGGCGTGGTCGTCGCATCCGGCACCGGGGTCGTCTCGCTCGCCGTGGGCGAGCACGACGTTGCGCGCATCGACGGCTGGGGCCATCTCATGGGCGATGCCGGCAGCGGATACTGGATCGGACGAGCCGCCCTCGAGGCGGTGATGCGCGCCTATGACGGACGCGGGCCGGACACCGAACTCGTGCAGGTGGTGCTCGCCGACTTCCCGGCGCTCGAAGACGCCTACATCGAACTGCAAGCCGACGACGAACGGGTGCGGCGGATAGCCCGATACGCGGCCGGCGTGGCAGAGCTCGCCGCGACCGACGCCGTGGCGGCGGGGATCATCGCCGCGGCCGCCGAAGAACTCGCCCACGCTGCCCTGACCGGGCTGCGCAGAGTAGGTCAGGACACCGTCGAGGCGCCGCAAGTGCGGGGAATAGGCGGGGTGTTCCGGTCCACCGCGCTGGCGCGCGCCTTCGAGCAGCGCGTGCACGCCGAGCTGCCCGCTGCCCAGGTGGGGATCGGCAGCTCCGATCCGCTCGACGGCGCGGCCCGGCTCCCCGCGGTCGGCGAGCACAGTGCCCTGCGCCGGCGGATCACCAGGGCGGAGCTCGAGGCGTGACGAAGACAGCCACGGTCAACGCCTCCGACACCTGCCAGACCCGGCGCGCCTCGTCTTCGCTGCGCAGCCGCGAGTGCAGCTTCTGCTCCGCCGGTGCACCGCTGGTACGGCCGTGCCCCTTCGGCCCGGAGAAGCGGCCGGCCTGGGTATTGCCCGAGGTAGCGGCGAAGAGCGTCGAAAGCGCCGCGGTGTCGGGGTGTCGACTAGGATCCCGAGGTCGGACAGCCACCGGATCAGTCGCACGCTCTGGGTGTCACCAACGCGGACGGTGCCATCCGACGATCCGGTTTGCGTCAATCAAGCAGGTGATATAGCACCGCTTCCGAACTGAGCCTCGACGCCTTCCGCCCAATCCAAGCACCGCGCCGAGCTCACTACCATGAAGCGCAGGTCGCGGTAGCGCTCCAGCTTCGGCCGCTGGCCGGACTGCTACAGATGCAAACCCAGGTAGAGCGAGATTAGTCCTTCGGGCTCCGGCCCTCAGACGGTGGAGACCTCGGACCGGCTCGTCAACCCAGGGCAGACAGTAGTCATAGTCGAATGACGACCGGGGTGCGACGACTTTCCGAGACGTTCGGCCGTCCCGGAATTGTGGGGGAGTGAGCGGCGAGTTTCAGACGAGCCTGGTGTCTTGGAAAGCTGTAGATTTCCGAGACATGACACTTACGGAATTTTTCACACGAATCAACTTCGTGGCGTCGAGGTTGCCGGCGCCGTACAACGATGGGGGTGTGGCGACGAGCTGCGTCCACTGCCTGGGAGGCCGGCGCACGACGAGCAAGATTGGGTGAACTGGGAGGTGCGCGAATGGGGAAGCGCGTTGTAGCTTGTAGAGATGTTCGCAAATGAGGGGGAGAGCTTCGTTGAGGTGTTCGTAGCTATCGCGGACACCTTGCAGACGGGCCATGACGTGATCGACACGATGTAAGTTTTGGTTCGGGGGTGCACAACGTTCACGGCTGCTATTGCCGCGGGTATCCTCTTGGCCGATAGCAGTGAAGTCCTTCATGTTGCTGCGTCCAGCAGTGAGCGGGCCGCCGATGTGGAAGAGGAACAGCTCGGCGCCCACGAGGGTCCTTGCCTGGACGCATACCGGTCGGGAACCACGATCGAAGTTCCTAACATCGCCGACGCTCGAGGCACCTGGCCGGCCTTCAGCGCTATCGCGGAGGTCCGCGGATATCGGGCTGTTCCTTCTGTTCCCATCCGGTTTGGCTCGCAGAGGTTAGGCGCGTTGAATCTGTTCTTGGCAGAGCCCGGCGGGTTGAGTGGCCGAGATGCGGACCTGGCAGAGGCGATGGCCCTGTATGCCGCTAACAGTGTTGAGCAGCACAGGAAGCTCCGAAGGCACGCCACCGTTCGCGACCAGATGCAAGTGATGCTTGAGGATCGAGTGCTTATCGAGCAAGCCAAAGGCGTCCTCGCCCAGCGCTACGGTGTGCCCATGGATCAGGCGTTTGGTCTGCTGCGGGCCGAGGCTCGCAAGATGCATACGAGCCTGCGCGATACCGCAGCAAAAATCGCCGTCCGGCCATTCGGTGATGGCCAGCAAAAGATGATCAGTTAGCCCTGGTCCTCAGGATGCGGTTGGGCGGGCTCGGCGTGGTTTGGGGTCTTTTCGGCGTCTATTCGTCTTCGTTGGGCGGATTGTTAAATCGCACCGGAAGTCGGGATGCGTAGAACGCTTCTCAGGGTAAATAGGGTGTCAGCAAGCTGAACCCCGACATGGTCAGCAATTACCTAGTCGAATGTCCCATACGAATCGCTAAGAAGTATTTCATTGTGAGTACTGGGTGTCTGTGTTGAATCGTAGCCGTCGTCCAGCGAGCCGAGGACGTCACTCTCTTCCTCTGCGGACATGACCGGGTGACGTTTCTGAGCGTTCCGCGTGTACTCGATAGCTTCGGCGTTGTCTGGTTCAGGCAACGTCGTGTTTGTGGTCTCCGCCATCATCGGCGCCCCTGGACCCAGCAGAAAGGTGGCAAGAACTTCATCGCCATGGGAGCCAATCGCGTCGCGTGGCGCTGAGCCCCGGACCACTCAGGGTGCAGCAGGCAACCGCGCTCTTCGCCGGCCACGGCTTCACCGTTCTACTAGTGATTACCGACAACGGTTCCTGTAACCGCTTGAAAGCAGTTCAAAGCCCAGGGCTCAAGCACAAAATCACCCGCCTTTCAACCGTGGATCGCCGCCGATTCATGCCGCTACCTTACGCGGAGTGCTCGAGGGGAGAGTTGTTAGCGGGCCGGGTGTGTGCGGTTATCTTCGGAAGCAGGAGGAGCTCACGCGCGGCTGCTTCGTCAGTGACGAGCATGGTGAGTATCCCCGACGAGGCGACAGCGTGTATCGCGGGTACTTTCGCGACCGAACCAGCGGCAGCGATGACCCGGGGTGTGGAACGTAACTGTTCGACCTCGATGGCAATTCGTCGTTGATTGAACGGTAGATCAATGATTCGCCCGTCCGCGTCGAGAAAACTCGCGACGACTTCCGCGACAGCGTGTTCAGCGTCGAGGGCGACGAGCTCCTCGGGATCGAGAAGCGGCTTGATCTGAGTGATCGGAGGATTCCAGGAGCCGATCGCGAGGACGGCCGTGGTCAGCCGGTCGTAGGTCGCGAGTGCGTCGGCAATGCTCTTCTCTGAGCGCAGAACCTGGGCGGCGATGGGGGTCGTGGTGAAAAGGGGCGCGAAAATTCCGATTGTCGACAGCGGGTGCCTGGCAGCGATGCGGTGGAGAACCACCATGGGCGACTGGGAGACGTCGTTGCCGACCGTTCCCGTCAACTGGACGACAGTGCAGGGGGGGAGGTCCTGAAGGTACTCGGTGAGCGCATATACGGTGCGTCCCCACGAGACACCGATCGTGTCGTTAGGCCGGGTGATTCGGGAGAGGTATCGGGCGGACTCGAAAGCGATGCGTTGGCGGTCTGCGTCGTCCGAGTCGCCATTCGGGACGACAAGGACCTCATCGAGTCCGAGATGGGTCGCGAGCCGTTCCCCGAGGGAGCGCCGCTGGTCGTCACGGTTGTGAATTTCGATCGTAACAACGCCGGACTCGCGCGCGATCTGAAGAATCCGTGCGATCTTAAAGCGGGACATCCCGTATTCGGCAGCGAGCTCCACCTTTGATACGTCTTCGAGATAGAAACGACGAGCGACGGTAGCCAACGTGTCGCGGCTGAATTCTTCGACCATCTCTCGTCCTTGCTTCGCGGAGTTCGTGGGCTTTATGGTTTCGGCCCGGAAACCGAGCGGCACAAGCAGCCTAGCTGTGATCCTATGCGCGTTCCGAGCGCGAAGACCCGGCGGCGTCGGCGCATATGCGTAGGTAACGAAAGCCGGACAGGACGTGAGTGCGTGCTTCACGTCCTGCCCGGGGTCACCGCTAGGTCAGCCGTTCAGAGTATCCTGCGAAGCCTCAGGCGCGGGGGTGCCCGCGAGCTTCTCCTGCAGTTCGTCGAGGGCAGGGTCGCCGAGATAGTTGGCGATCGGGATGATCGTGAGGTGCGGGTGCACTCGCCGTGCTCTCTCGACGAGGTTTTGCTGGATGACCGCTAGACCTGTGTCGATAGGAATGTTTTCGATTGCTGCGTGAGTTACCGCGATACCGGTGATGCCCGCTTTGGTGAGTCGCTTACGGAATACCGAGGCACCCATCGCGCTGCTTCCCATGCCGGCGTCGCACGCGAACACGATGGAGGTGGGGCGTGCGTCGGTCTGAGTGAGGGCGCCGGCGAGAAGGCTCCGACCCTCCGCCTTCATCGAAGAACTCTTGTTCTGGGCTGCTTCGAGGCCTTCGTCCTCCTCGTCCAATGTCGAGCCACTACGAAACCGATCGAACTTCAGAATCGCGGCCGTCACGACGAACGTCACGATCGCAGCGACGAGTACACCCGTCAAAACGCCGAGGTAGTTGCCACGGGGGGTCAACAGCAGATAGGAAACGATCGACCCCGGGCTCGGCCCAGCAACGAGTCCGACGTCAAAGAGCGAGAACGTTGCGATCCCGGACGCGGCACCTGCGATCATCCCGACGATCGTAAGCGGCTTCATCAAGACGTACG
Organism: Cryobacterium sp. TMN-39-2; assembly: GCF_004402745.1. Lineage (NCBI taxonomy): Bacteria > Bacillati > Actinomycetota > Actinomycetes > Micrococcales > Microbacteriaceae > Cryobacterium > Cryobacterium sp. TMN-39-2. Next base: position 31,159 of record NZ_SOFX01000020.1, on the reverse strand, counting down.
GGAAGTAGATCTCGTGGATACCGCCGATGAAGTGGATCAGGATCGCGCTGGGTGTGCTGCGGCGGATCAACTTCGATTTGCTGAAGAAGAGGAAGGCCGTGAGGAGCCCTAGTCCGGGACCAGGGTTGGAGGCGACCATGAAGAAGATGGACTTGCCCTGGGTTGCGGCTTGCTGAAGGCCGAGTGGGTAGTAGACGCCCTGGTCGATGACGTTGTTGAGGAAGAGGACTTTCGCCGGCTCGTTGAGGAGTGCGAGCAACGGCAAGACGCCTGTTGCAACAAGCGCGTTGATTCCTGCCAACAGCAACTTGTTGAGCTCTTCGATTCCGGGTCCGATCGCGGCGAAGGAGAGCAGGCACAGCCCGAAGCCCAGGATGCCGAGGCTGAAGTTGTTCACAAGCATCTCAAGGCCGGCGCGCATGCGGGGCTCCAAGAACCTGTCGACCCGCTTAAGCAGGTAGGCGCTCAGCGGGCCCATGATCATCGCGCCAAGGAACATCGGAATGCCGGCGCCGACGATGAGGCCGATGGTACCGACTGCGCCGATCACGCCGCCGCGGGCGCCGTGGACGAGACGCCCTCCCGTGAACGCAATGAGCAGCGGCAACATGTAGCCGATCATCGGGCCGACGAGCTGCGCGAATTCTTCATTCGGCATCCAGCCCGTCGGGATGAACAAGGCGGTAACAAAGCCCCAGGCGATGAAGGCGCCGACGTTAGGGATCACCATGGCGGTGAGGAAGCCGCCGAAGGCCTGGATGCGTGCGCGGACCCCGCCTCCCAAGGGCTTCGTGGTAGTCGTGGTGGCGCTCATCGGCGAGCGCCTTGCCGCACATCGGCAGCGCGTTCTGCTACCGGATCACTGGCCGTATTCATCGAGACTCCTTCGTCTGTGCTGCTTCATCTTCTCAGTTTTCTCATATGAGCGACTGCGCTCATGTGATAGTCTCCCGATCAATAGTCGTTCTGTCAACCCGACGAATTGAATCGAAGTGGCGGACGACCCCTATTGAAGGGAGCGCTCATGAGCGTTCAATATTCGGCATCCGTCATGACTGGCGATCTGGCAAATCTCGAATCAACCATTCAAGGCGTAGAAGCAGCCGGGGTTACCACGCTGCACGTCGACATCCTCGACGGACGGTTCAGCCCGAGCATGCCCATTGGCTTGGAGACGGCCAAACGCATCCGCGAGGTCACGAGCATGACCCTGGACGCCCACGTTATGTCGACCGACAACGACTACTTCGTGCAAGAGATGCTCAGCATCGGGATGGATTCGGTGACGTTTCATTTTGAGAGCACCCGGCATGTAGACCGTCTCTTGCGCGTGATCCGGCGCTCCGGCGCCAAGGCGGGCATCGCGCTGAACCCGGCGACGCCGCTCAACGTCCTCGACTGGGTCCTGCCGGAAGTCGACAAGGTGTGCCTGATGCTCATCAATCCTGGTTATGCGACGGATGCGAGCGAGGCGCAGGTGCCATACGCCTTGAAGAAGATCACCGCGCTCCGCGCGCTCCTTGATACGACAGGTTCCGAGGCCGTCCTGCAGGTCGACGGCCGGGTCTCGCTGGAGTCCGTGCCGGGCCTGGTGGCCGCGGGCGCGAGAGACCTCGTGCTGGGGAGCACGAGCCTGTTCCGAAAGGGTGCGACGCTCGCGGAAAACAAGCGGTTGCTCGACCTTGCCGTCCGTGAGGGCCTCGACCGCGCTGTGCGGGTGGCGGCATGAGCGCGTTCGGACAGGCCCAGCAGGGCATCACGGCCGAAATTTCCGCGACGATGGCTGCTATCGATGCCGCCGACGTCGACACGTTACTTAAAGAAGTTCGCATGGCCGACAGGGTGTACTTCGTCGGGGTAGGGCGTGTTCTGCTTTCGCTGCAGGCGATCGCAAAGCGACTTGCGCACTTCGGCGTCGACACGGTCGTTGTCGGGCAAATCACGGAGCCGGCGATCACTGATCGCGACGTGCTGATCGTGGGTTCTGGGAGCGGCGAAAGCGCGATCCCGATCGCGATCGCTGCGCGGGCCAAGCAGCACGGAGCGAGGGTCGTACACATTGGCTCCAACTCGCAGAGCTCGATGCGCGACTACGCCGATCACTTCGTCCGCATCCCCGTGCAGACCAAGCTCAACCTCGCCCACGAGATCCCCTCGATCCAACCCATGACGAGCCTGTTCGAGCAATGCCTCCTGCTGCTCGGCGACACCGTGGCGCTCATGATCGTCCGCGAAGACAAACTCGACATGCCCTCGCTGTGGCGCAACCACGCGAACCTCGAATAATGCGTGCCGTCCATTTCGGAGCCGGCAACATCGGCCGCGGCTTCATCGCACTCGCCCTGCAGCGTGCTGGCTACGACGTCACCTTTGTCGACGTGTCAGCCGAACTTATTGACGCTATCAACGCGGCGTCGAAATACGTGGTCCGCGAGATCGGTCCGAACGGCGTTGTTCACCTCGTCGAGGGCATTTCCGGGATCAATTCACAGACCGATCCGGACGCGGCAGCACGAGCCGTCGCTAAAGCCGACGTCGTCACCTGTGCGGTAGGCGCAACCGTGTTGCCCTTTATCGCGCCGATCCTTCGTGCGGGAATCTTGGCGCGAGCATCGGATGCTCCGAAACTCGCGGTCCTCGCGTGCGAAAACGCGATTGGTGCTTCCGATACGCTGCGCGAGCACCTCGCCGACGGGGGGATCGACACATCGCTTCTCTTCGACAGGGCGGTGTTCGCGAACACCGCAGTCGACCGCATCGTCCCTGGCCAGGCATCGGACGGGATTGACGTCGTCGTCGGCGAATACTTCGAGTGGATCATCGACCGCACACCCTTCGCGGGTGCAGAGCCGAGGATTCCCGATGCTCATTACGTCGACAACCTCACGCCTTTCATCGAGCGCAAGCTCTTCGCGGTGAACACCACCCACGCCACGACGGCCTACCACGGCTTCCTCGCCGGGGCCGAGAGCATCGCGGACGCACTCGCACTTCCCTCAGTGCGCGCCGAGGTCGACGCGGTAGTCGCAGCGAACTCGGGGCTGCTCGTGGACAGCCACGGCTTCGATCGGGAGGAACTGGCGGCGTACATCGCACGAGTGATCAAGCGATTCGAGGATCCGGATCTTCCAGACACCTGTATACGCATCGGCCGGCAACCGTTACGCAAGATCTCACGCACCGAGCGTTTCATCGCTCCCGCCGCGCGAATCGCCGAGTCCGGAGGTGATCCCGCTGCCCTCGTCCGGGCTTACGGTGCAGCACTTCGATTCGACGTGCTCGATGACGCGCAGTCGGTTGAGCTCCAGTCGCTTCTCGCAAGCGAAGCGCCGGCTACCTTTGTGACCCGGGTGACTGGGATCGAGGCCAGTCACCCGCTCTTCGTTGCCCTGCTGGCCGAGACCGCGTCGGTGGAGCCGTCGTTGGTGTAGCCGCTGCTGCAATTCCCCAGGACACCTGAACGGCGTGGCGAGAGTTAGGAGGGCGGAGCTCCGGTACCGAAGTGGGTCCGTCAGCAGATGAAACTCTCGACGTGACGGGGTGCCCACCAAGTTCAAACACCGTCGCGATTGCGGGGAGTCGAACTCGACTCCCCGGTTGCGGCACCCGTAAACGCCACCGGTCGCGTTGCAACACACTCCTCGGCCTCATCGCAGGCACAAGTAAGATCCCAGACGGTCAATGCGACTACTCGTTGGTAGTTCGAGGAAGCTCCCGCCAATTAGCGACGCCTTAACACAGAACGCGACAGCAGCACCATCCTCGCGTGCAAGCGCGGACCTTCACCGTGCCAACACGCAAGAGTCGACCAGGTTGGTTAAAGAGGCAAACCTACGTGCCTCGTATCTCTTGGAATTGGTCAGCGTGTGTACTGTGCCTGGCGATGTCCTGTTCGCATCCTTTCGACGGGCGCCGGGGCCCGACGAGCTCAGCGCTATGCAGGGACGTTGCGAAGAACCAAGAAGAGGCCAACCAGCCTAGAAAAGATGCCGCGCACAGCGCTAACTGTCACAAGACAGGCTCACCTGCTCACAATATTCTGGTGTGGTGATCGGGCGCCGTTATGAAGAAAGCAGCCACACCAGCGCGACGGTGTCGGCCAGGGCAGTGAAAGCAGGTCCATAAGTTTTGATTTAGTCGGCACTCAGACCCGAAATCACTGCATCGAACGATTGAACCGCGATCATGGCCATAGCAGCAGCGGCGGCAAATCCAGGGGAGCCGCTGAATATGGCACCCGCAGCCACGACCACGAGAGCGGCGCTACCGCGAGCGCGTACTGCGACGGAATACGGGATGCGGCGGTAGAGGACTGCAATCCTGTCAGGGCGTAGCCAAGGCTCGCCAGGGAGCCGCCGAGAGTGAGGTTAGCCGTGGTTCCACGGCTGCGCCCGCGCGGTCATGACGATGACGATGACTTGGCCGATGTTTGCCGTCTGGTGGAACACGATCATTCCTAGGGCGAGACCAATTGCAGCCGTCGACAGCGGGATCTTTAGAGTCGGGAGGCTGGGTGGGGTGGTTTTGGGCCTGTGATCACAAGGCGCTGGAGCGACACGCCCTCCACATCGATGTTCGGCAAGAGTCGGTCGAGCCGTTTTGGGATCCACCAGGCGGCGTCGCCGAGGAGGTGCATGGCGGCGGGGATTAGGAGCATCCGCACGATAAAGGCATCGAGGAGAACGCCGAATGCCAAACCGAACCCGATCGGTCGGATCGTCGCTGACTCCGAGAAGATGAACCCGGCAAAGACGGCGATCATGATGAGTGCTGCGGCGGTGACTACAGGCCGGCCCAGGCGGAGGCCGCGTTGCACCGCTTCCTGTGCTGAGGAGCCGTGCACGTATGCTTCTCTCATCCCGGATACCAGGAACAGCTGGTAGTCCATAGCTAGGCCGAAGAGCACGCCGATTTCGAGTATCGGTAGGAAGCTGAGGATCGGGGCGGGGTCGTGGACTCCAAAGAGCGCGCTGAGCCACCCGAACTGGTACACGGCCGTGAGGGCGCCGAGAGTGGCTACGAGCGAGAGCACGAAGCCGGCGGTCGCGATGATGGGAACGAGAATCGAGCGGAAGACGAAGATAAGGATGATCAGGGACAGCGCTAGGACCACGGCGAGGTAGATCGGGAGGACCTCGCTCAGTTTCTCGGAGATGTCGATCTGTGCGCTGGCGGTACCTGCAACGCCGAGGGTAACTGCGCCATCCTTCGTCTCAACGGGGGAGAGGTTGCGAAGGTCGTGAATGAGATCTTCAGTGGCGACGCTCGATGGGCCGCCGGTGGAGATGATTTGGAAGGCGATAGCGGTGCCGTTTGGCGATGTGGCGATGGGAGCGACGGCACTCACGTTGTTCTGGGCCGCGATCTTTGTGGCGATGGCAACCTGCTGTTGGAGCAAGGCAGAGCCCGTGGCTGCTTCCGGGAGATCAGCGACGACAACCAGTGGGCCGTTCTGGCCGACCCCGAACTTGTCGGCGATGGTGGCGAAGGACTTGTAAGGGCTGGAGGATGTCGCTTCTGACGATCCATCGGGGAGGCCAAGCCGCATCGTCAGCGCGGGGAGGGCGACGACTCCGAGAAGCGCGACTCCCGCGACGATGGTGAGCACCGCGCGCCGTGTCGACATGGGAGCGGCCTTGATGGTGGTGGCATCTCTTATTTGCTTTCGCTCCTTCTTGCGAAGGATGCGTATGCCGGCCAGTGACAGCATCGCGGGAGTGAGGCTGATAGCGACGAGGATAGCGACCGCGACGGAGACAGCGCCCACCGTGCCCATGAGGCCCAGAAACGGAATGCCGGTGATGTTCAGGGCCAGGAGCGCGACGATGACAGTTGTCCCGGCGAAGACGACGGCGTTGCCAGACGTACCGTTGGCCAATCCGATGGACTCGGTTAGCGGTATTCCCCGGTTGAGCTGGGACCTGTGTCTGTTGATGATGAAAAGGGAGTAGTCGATACCCACCGCAAGGCCCAGCATGACGGCGAGGAGTGGGGTGATCGAAGTGAACTCGACGAGCCCCGAGAACGATAGACCGGCAAGGAGTGCGACACCGAGTCCGACCATCGCGCTGATGAGCGGAAGCGCTGCCCCCAATACCGTTCCCAGCAGCACAAGCAGCACTATGGCCGCGATGACGATCCCAACGGCCTCACCCGGACCGACGACATTGGGTGTGCCTTGAACCAGCTCGTTGGATATCGTGACCTTAACACCTGGGATGCGGGCATCGGCGGCCGCGGCAACGACCTGGGCCTTCAGCTCAGGCGGTACGACGAAGGCATTCTCGGTGAATTGCACTGTCGCAAGTGCCGCCGTGCCGTCCTCTGAGACAAAACGAATGTTCTTTGACATTCCGAGAAGTGAGGATCCGAGATCGAGTTTTAAACCAGGCTCTGTCAAGGACTCAACGGCAGAGTCGAGGTCGGCCTGCTGCGCAGTCAGGAGCGTCTTCTGGGCGTCGAGGAGTTGCTGTTGTTGCGCGAATTGCGCCTGAGCGTCGGCGGAATCGTCCGCTTGGGAGCGTGCCGCGTCGAGTTGCGCTTGCGCGCCGGCGAGCTGCTGCACGCCAACATCAAGCTGGCCCTGCGCCGCGTCGAGCTCGGCTCTTCCGGCAACGAGCTGTGCACGCCCGTCCATGATCTGCTGGCGATGATCGGCCAGTTCCGTCTCGATCGCGAAAGGATTCGTTGCGGCCTTGATGCCCGAGAATTTAGCAATATCGGTAAGCAGGGCGTGGGCTTGTGCCTTCTGCGTCTCGGTGAAGGGTTGACCACCGGTGGTGGAGAAGACGAGGCTTCCAGTCCCTCCACTTACCGCTGGGAACTGCTCCTCAAGCTGTTCGCTCACCTTCGCCGTCGGGGTACCCGGAATCGTGATCGAGGACGAGATCGCGCCCGCGAACAGCGCATAATTGGCGCCGGACAGCGCGAAAATGACGATCCAGGCAGTGATGACGCTCCACCGCCGCCGTGCGGCGAATCTTCCGAGACGATAGAGAAGACCAGCCATGTGGAGAACCCGTTCTGTTGGGAGGAAGTCGTGAGATCACGAACCATTTTCGTTATACACACTGTATAGTCAATTACTATACAGGGTGTCGGTTTGTGCTGTACGAACTGTAAAGTAACTAAGACCATCTAGGAATTAGGGAGCATTCACCGTGGCACGAGTCGCCCGCACCACTCGTTCCGAGCAAACCGCTCAGGCCAAGCAGCGCATTCTCGAGGTTGCCGGCACGATGTTCGCCGAGCACGGCTATGACGGGACTTCCATGCAGGACGTGGCAACTGAACTCGGGCTGACTCGAGCCGCGCTGTACTATCACTATTCGTCGAAGGCCGACATCCTGAGCGAGATCATTGAGGCCGAGACGTCACAGTTCCTCGCGACGCTAGAGACCATTAGCGCTATCAAATCCCGAACCGCTCGAATGGATGCGACAATAACGGCGCTGGTGGCCGCTGGGCTCAATCAGAGACTGCGGATCGTGTTTCTCGTCTCCGATCCCGCTGTAAGCGCCCTTCCGAGTCCCGCCAACGGTCGGCCAGACGTCTTCGATCGCGTCGCCAAGGTGATCTACAGCGAAACGCCAACCCCGGAACAGTTGTTCGCAGTAAATGCCGCATTCATGTCGTTTGCGGCAATATCGACCTTCCCGCACCTCACGGATGAGCAGCTCTCGCCCATCCTGACGCGTGCACTGCACCGCCTACTCCGGGTTCGTTAGGTTCCCGGACCCACACCGCTCGCCGCACGCCGGCCAAGGTTGCAACCGGAGGAGACATATTGAGTCACAACAACACATGCGTGAAGTCGACTTCGATGTGCTCGCCCCCTGGTCGACACAACACCAGGTCAAAAAAGCTCGGATAAAGGCAGGAGCATCCGGCCAATCGCCTCGCCCACAGTGCGTCGTAAGAGCCACCTTCTGTGCATCCGGCGGAGGGGCAGTAGCCCAATGCCAGTATTTGGCGTGTGCGGCGATGTGCCGCCCGCCACTCTCGACGCCATCGATAACACCTCACTCTGACGATGTTGCTACGACCCCTTGAAGCCGCCCATGGGATACGAGACAGCGCGAAGCGAGTGTTGCTTGGGCAGTTATCCCGTGGTAGCCCCCCCCCCCTCGTGCACTGCCTCTGGGATCGCTTCGATCCGCCTCGCACCACTCGGGTGAGAAGTGATCCCGGCCTTAGCCGCCGCCCGGAGAACTACCAGTTACCTGCTCGCGTTACGCGAGCTCTTCGGATGCCACGATTACGGTGGCCCCTGCTTCCCTTGCGTCGAATATGACTTCAGCGGGCACGTCGCGGGTGGTGACAATCGTGTCGAGGTCTTTCAGACTGCCAAATCGGTGAGCGGCTGTGCGTTCGAACTTGTCGGGGGTGGCGACCAGCACGACGCGCCGGGCGCATTCGATGGCGGCCCGCTTAACTTGAGCGTCTCCCCATCCGGCTACCGTGAGGCCGGTTTCCGGGTCGGCTGCGCACGCTCCGAGAATAGCGAAGTCAAACCTCATTGCCCGAACCGCTTCCGCTGCACCCGGTCCCGTGAAAGCCAGGTCGTCGGGTCCGACCACACCCCCCGGCACGATCACTTCATTTCCCGGCGTCCGGGCCAGCGCGGCGGCGGCATGTAGAGACAGCGCCATTACAGTGATGCCAAGGCCGGAAAGTCCTTCCGCAACAGCCAGCGCCGTCGTGCCGTTGTCAATGAGCACGGAATCGCCGGGCGAAATGAGGCCGGCGACCGTTCGAGCCAGCATCATCTTCTCGGCTGCATCTGCACTACGGCGAATCTCGAATGGATACCGCGCTCCACGGCTCAGCGAGGGTGCGGCACCACCCCGAATACGTCTCAGGGCGCCTTGCTCGGACAATTCCACGAGATCGCGCCGGATGCTGACGGCAGAGGCTCCCGTGAGGGTAACCAGATCGTCGACGGTACGAACACCGGAATCAACAGAGCGAATGATCAATCGGTGGCGTTCTGATCGTTGCACGTGATCATTCTAGATCGTACAGTGCTCGCTATGACGAAGACAGGCAAAGTCTCAAGAGCGGGTCCAGCGGGTGTGGGAATCATGTTCGCGAGCAACGGGGCCGTCTTCGCAGCGCTGCTCCCGTGGTACCCGCTGCTCTCCCAACGGCTGGGTCTCGGCGCAGCAGAGTTTGGGTTGATCGTGGCAGCTTTCGCTGTCGGCGCGATTGCCTCATCGGCTCTGCCATCACCGCTCATAGCTCGATTCGGGGCGATACCCGTAGCCGTGCTCGGCACGGCACTCCTGGGCGCCTCGGTTGCCGGAGCGGCCTGGGCTACCTCTGGCTGGATGCTCGCCGGGATGATATTTTTCATTGGCTTTTTCGACGCCATTGTGGACGTAGCTCAGAACATTGCGGGGATCAGAGTTCAGGATCTGGCCGGGCGATCAATTCTTTCGTCGATGCACGCGCTGTGGAGCCTCGGCGGAGTCGCCAGCGGCGCCCTAGCCACCCTGGCCGCAGCCGGAGGGGTAGACGTGCGAGTCTTCCTCGCGGTGGTTGCAGCAATTTGTTTCCTGCTCGCCATCGCGGGCGGTTGGTTGATCGGGCCAGCCGCGCAGGCGCCCGAGGCGTCGGCCGCGGATGCCGCCCGGCCACGTGGGGGCCTGAGACTCGCGTTCGTGGCCGCATTGCCGCTTATCGCAATTGCGATCTGCGGGACGATGCTGGAAGACGTCGCGAACAACTGGGCAGCTATGTCAGCGGTGCAGATCGGAGGGATGCCGGTAGCCCTCGCCGGCCTCGCGTTCACCGTCACTATCGGCAGCCAGTGCATAGGTCGATTTTCAGGCGACCTGCTCATCAATCGTTTCGGGCGGAGTGCAGTCGCACGCTTGGGCGGGCTCCTCATCGCGACGGGTGCGCTGCTTGTCGTCAGCACGCACGACCAGGTCGTAACCCTGCTGCTCGGCCTCGCGATGGCCGGCTATGGCTCCGCCACGCTCGTCCCCAGCGCGCTGACGGCCGCCGCCTCCCTTCGTGGAATCAGCGCGGGGGCCGGGGTCACTCTGGTCAGTTGGCTCATGCGGATCGGATTCCTCGTCACCAGCCCCATCGTGGGCGGCCTAACGGAAGCCACAGATCTCAGATGGGGACTCTGTGTGCTGATCGTGGTCGGTGTAGTGGTTATTCTTCTCGCGCCAAGTCTCTCGCGCTCGAGGAAAACGATGGCCTAGACGCTCATTGCCCTCCCGCACACCGTCAACACAATTGACTCGCCCACGCTTAAGGAGTACGAAAATATGAAACGGGAACTTGCACCGAGCACCGTTCGACTGGCACGACGAATGCCGCTCTCTCAATTCCTCGCACCCGCTGGCGTTGCAATCAGAAGCGCAGCCGCCACCGTTGCTTCTATCTGGTCGGCGGCAGCTGAGACGGCTTCTACTGCTTGGTTTGCAGCCCAGTCCAATGACTTCCGCCTCGAGGAGTGATGATCGTGGCCTGGATCATCCTGAGGATCATTCCAGCAGGTCCGATCAACGATCTTTGCCGCCGCCCATGAATGTATGAGCACTCCGCAAGCCGGATCGTCAGTGAAACGGCGAGCGGGACCTGATTAGTACTCAGGGGCTTTTGGCTTGCGCGGCTCAGCGGTGGCGCGATCGGAGCTGGGGCGGAAGGCTTTTGCCCAGCTGCACAAGGACCCCCGTCACGCGCCGACGAACGTGCGATACACGATCCCTCAGCGCGACACGTGTGGGTGAGGGGTAGCGACCGTGTTGTGTCCGATCAGGGGGAGAGCATCTTCAGGTCGTCGGAGCGTGACGGTGGCCGGCGCCTTTGGGTCGTATAGGTGTCCCCATGCGGCCGCAGCTCCCACTGCTCCAGCCGATTGCGCTGCCTGAAGATTAGTGGAAGCGTCGCCGATATAGATCACGTTGGACAGTGAGGCCCCTGCGTCCTGGGCTGCACGAATTACACCGTCTGGTGCGGGCTTGGGGTGCTGAACGTGATCACCGCCGATAAGGAGGTCGACTTCAATACCTGCAGCATCAAACAGGAAGCGACCCGCCCGGGAACTGGCTCCTGTGAAGTTGTCCTAGCCGCCGAACGTCAGCGAGAGTCTCAATGATTCCAGCGTAAGGCACGATGTGCTGGCCTCGAAGAGACTCATCGTAGAAGCTCATTTCCTGGTTGGTAACCTCTCGGGCGACAAGGTGTGGAAGCATCACCTCCGGTACGCCACGAGAGTACGCCGCGACGACTTGATCGCGATCAATATCGCGCGCTCCAAGCCGATGAGCAACAGTCACGAATGCCTCGGGCACTACGTGCGTCGAGTCCAGTAGCGTCCCATCCATATCCCAAGTCAACTAAGCCATAAAGGCACCGTAGCCCGAATGCAAAGCTCGGCGACAATCACGGCATGTAGATGCACTCCTCAACAACGCAGTGATCGTCCGACGGTCGGTCCTTCATCTTGCCGAGGCGACATCGATGGGCCGGCTGATGCTCGTGCTGGCCACTTCCGCATGGAGTACGAGTACGAGTACGAGTACGAGCACGAGCACGAGTACGAGTACGAGTACGAGTACGAGTACGAGCACGAGTTAATTGAAGAGCGGATCAGTCCAAACATCAACTGTCGCCAAGCAAAGCGGACGCGGCTAGAACATTCCGGGAGCAGTGACGCCACGTCGGGAACCAAATAGGTGCAATACGTCTTTCACGGTTCTTCCGTGGAGTGTGTCCCAAAGCGCGTGATCTTTTCCTTCCTCGAGCGCGACGTCGTTGGGCACCCCTAACGCGACCGCGCCAGAAGCGATCGCAGCCCGAAGCCCCGTGATCGAATCTTCAATTGCCAGACAGTCAGCGATATCGATGCTAAGTCGGGCCGCCGCAGTCAAATAGGGTTCTGGGTGAGGTTTCCCTTGCGAAACATCGTCGCCGCTCACGACGGTGGAAAACGTTAGGTCGGCTTCAAGCGCCCGCACGACGACATCGACCAGGCTCTTCGAAGACGTGGTCACAATTGCCTGGCGGATGCCCGCGTGGCCGAGGCTCCGGAGAAGTTCGCGGGCCCCGGGCCTCCAGACAATTTCCTCGCGGAGGGAGTTGATGACCGCGGTTTCCAATGCGTGAGCGATCGCGTCATCGTCCAGGTCCACCCCCGCCGACCGCAGAGCCGTTACCGTCTGTTCCATTGTTGAACCTATTAGTGCAGTGATGTCGGCATCCGTCCAACGACCGCCGTATAGTGCCACCAATCGGTGTTGAGCTTCTCCCCAGACTGACTCCGAGTCGATGATCGTCCCGTCCATGTCCCAAAGCACCGCCGCCATCTCAGCGTTCATGAGTGACTGCCATCAAGGGAGCGGTGCCACGACGCATTCGAGGGCTTACAGGAGTAGTGTCCACAAGTCATACTTCCGTTCAGTCGATGAGTGGATCGGCCCACTCGCGGCTAGGTTATTCCAAATCGGCGTGGATCATCGCCAGCATGGCGGCTGCCGGAATCCGACAACCAACGCACCGTAGCGGTGGAAGGAGGGACTGATCCTTCGGCCAAGCCTCACAGAGCGCTCGTGAGCCCTGAAAGTGTCCCGCAACCCAAACGCCTCATATCCCATGGGATACAAGAAGCTGGCTACTCGCTTTGAGCCGACTCGAGTAACCAGCTCGATGCGCCAAATAGCGATCACAGAACGCCGCCGCAAAGGGCCGACAGGCACAACCGGACGCGCCGCGGCCGCGTCATTCCGGGCGTGTTGCCCAGGCGGGGGAGGGGCCGGTAAACGATCCCCAAACGGACACGATGGCAGACGGTGAGGGCCAGAGCCCGAAGAGAAAAGCGGCGGCTGCAGGCGCGTCCGAGGCGGCCGGCACAATTCGGCGTTCACCGGGGCCATGAGGCCCGGATCGGCCCTCAGTTTTTGGTACCGAGACGGAGAATGTTTACTCTTTGCCAGGACCTTATTCCAGCGTTTTGGCAAGCTCCGTGACGTCGGAATCGTTCGATCCAACAACCACCCAACGGTCTCCGTAGACGACAGAGCTTAGCGCCTCTGAGCCGCCTGAAGTGAAGGCCCCTTCGCTGGCTCTGAGCGCTGCGCCGTCATCAAAAGTGACGAGCAAAACGCGATCGTCAGTCGCCTGGCAGGTGACCATTTCTCTTACTGCTTCGTCGGAAGGAACGGTGTCAGTTCAGTTGTATCCGTGGTCTTCGGCGGCATCAGTGAACGTGTTGGCTAGCTCGAGCTGACCTGTACAGCCGGCAAGGCCAAAGACCAGAGCACCCGCTACAAGCGCCGCTAACGCAATTCGCTTGACCACCATTTTTGGAATCTATCCTTCCGGCGCGGGAAGCACGATGCGTGGGTGCTCCGGCTTTAGTCACTTGGTGATCGCGGGTGAGTTCGGCGTACCCGTATCAACAGTGAGCGGATCACTCGCACGATCTCGTCATACGCTCGCTCAAGAGATGGCGTACTGGGGCTAGCCAGTTAACGGCCAATCGGAACTGTCCGCTAATACTGGCCTTGAGCCCGGAGAGTGGACACGGGTTGGGCGAGGAGTTGGACAGATAGGGAGCACGGTCAGCGCAAGATTCCGCGGTCTCGGGCGGCCGATACTGCCGCGGTCCGGGAGCCGACGTTCAGTTTCGAGAAGATATGCGCGAGGTGCGACTTGACAGTCGTTTCGGTGAGGAAGAGATCAGCTGCGACCCCGGTGTTGGACTTGCCGCGGGCGACGAGCTCAAGCACTTCCATTTCACGGGCGCTGAGGCTGACCTGGGGGGCGCGCATCCGACTCAAGAGTCGAGAGGCGATCACGGGTGCGAGGGCGCTCTCCCCGGCGGCCGCGGCGCGGACGGCCGCAATCAGCTGGTGCGGTGGCGCGTCTTTGAGGAGATAGCCACTCGCCCCCGCCTCGACGGCGCCGAGGATGTCAGCATCCGAGTCGTAGTTTGTCAGTACCAGCACATACGGGGCCGCATCAAGAACCCGGATGCGTCGGGTGGCGTCAGCGCCGGTGGAAGCCTCACCGGCACCGAATTGGAGGTCCATCAGCACGACATCCGGATTCTCGCGCTCGGCGGCCTGCACGGCCTCGTCCGGGGTGGCCGCTTCGGCGACGATGTCGAAGTCCTCCTCGAGGCTGAACAGGGCGTTGAGTCCGGCACGGACGATGGGGTGATCATCCGCGATCACGAGTCTGATCATGGGGTCTCCGTGCGGGATAGGTTGACGGCCAGGGTAGTTCCGCGGCCGGGTGCGGTGTCGATGGTGAGGGTGCCGCCGAGCTGTTGCACACGCTCTTGAGTGGCCTGCAGGCCGAATGAATCCGTCTTTTCCGCCGATTCTCTCGTGGGGAGAAGCGGGTCGAATCCGGTCCCGTCGTCAACGATGGTGAAGCACAGCTCGTCCCGGTCGATGGCGAGGGTGATGGTCGCGGTGGTGGCGTGGGCGTGCTGGATGACGTTCGCGACTGCGCCCTGTGCGATTCGGAGCAGCGCCGTCTGTAGATGCATCGGCAGCGCGACGCTATCGGAAACCCGAACGTTCACATCGAGACCCCGCGTCGACCACTGGGTATCAGCGAGCCTGCGGAGCGCTCCGCCGAGACCTTGGTCGTCGAGTTGCGGTGGGGTAAGTTCGCGGATGAACCGGCGGGCATCGGCTAGGTTCGCCGCGGCCGTTTCCCGTGCCAACCGGATGTGCTCGACGCCGGGCCGGTCGGGGTCGGTGCGTTCGGCGGCGTGCAGCAGCATCTGGATGCTGGAGAGCCCCTGAGCCAGCGTGTCGTGGATCTCCCTGGCGAGGCGGGCGCGCTCTGCCAGGACGCCGGCTTCACGTTCGGTCGCCGCGAGTTGTCCCCGGGTATTGACCAGGTCCCTCATGAGAGCCTCGCGCTGTTCGGCCTCGCGGGCCAGCGCTTGGTAGGCGAGGCCGATCAGGAGTGCGACACCGGCGCCGACAAAGGGGCCCACCACCCCGCCGACGGTCCATCGGCCGTGCACCCCGAGGGTGCAGATCGCCACGACCGTTGAAACCAGGATCGCGGCGGACCCCCGCCATCGACCGAGGAGATGGAGGTAGAGAAAGAACAGGGGAAAGACCAGGTATGCCGCCTCCGGGATCAGCCACAGCAGGGCCACCCACTCGAGGGTGAGCACAGCCAACCAGCTCTGCCTCGGAAAGCGAGAGCGGAATCGACCAGGACGGCCGATGACCGCCCCGAGGCCGTATGTCACCAGGAGGGCCACCGATAGGACGAAGACAATGACGCTCGCGTCGGTTGGGGCGACCACCGCACGGACGATGACAAGAATTGTCAAGGCGACGAACAATGCGTGCAGGCCAGTTCGCAGTCCCACGAAGACCGGGGTCAGAGCAGTGTGGACCATGGCCTGAGTTTACGTGTCCACCGTCTGAGGATCATCGTTCGAAAGTACGACGGGCGAGTACACACTCCGGGTGCGAAACGGTGTTCGGGCGGCCGATGACGGAACCGGCGCGAAACGGGAAAGTGGGAACTGTCATCACATTCGGTGGCAGGAAAGGCACACACATGTTCGTCGCGTTACGCGATCTTCGCTTCGCCAAAGGCCGGTTCGTCCTCATCGGCTCCGTCGTCGGCCTCATCACCGTTCTCGTCGGTTTTCTCAGCGGGCTGACGGGAGGGCTCGCAACCCAGAACATCTCGGCCGTGCTCGCACTTCCAGGTGACCGCATCGTGTTCTCTGCCCCTGCTGCCGGGGAATCCAGTGCGACCTTCTCCGACTCCACCATCACAGAGCAGCAGGCGAGGGATTGGGCTTCAACCGATGCGGTCACCGCCGCGGAACCCATCGGGATCAGCCAGACCCGCGGCGAAGCCGGCACCACCCGCGCCGCGATCGCCGTCTTCGGTGTGCAACCTGGATTCAACCAGGCCGCACCCACCCGCGACGGCCGCCTGGGCCTGTCCGATCCCGCGGCGACAGACCTCGGCGTGACAACCGGCGATGACGTCACGATCGCCGGCACCACCTATACCGTCGAGACCATCGACGGAGACGGCTGGTACAGCCACACACCCGTCGTGCAGATGACCCTCCACGACTGGCAGGCCTACTCCGCCGCCACCGGGAACCCGGACGCCTATGCCACAGTCCTTGCCGTCGCCGGAAACCCTGACTGGGATGCCGCCGACTCGGCGAACGCGACAGTGTCCGAGAACACCTTGGGTTCCCTGATGGCGCTCAGCGCGTTCCGCTCCGAGATCGGATCGTTGCTGCTCATGGTCACCATGTTGTTCGGTATCTCCGGCCTGGTAATCGGCGCGTTCTTCACGGTCTGGACCATGCAGAGAAGGGGCGACATCGCCGTACTCAAAGCCCTCGGCGCCAGCACCAGGTCACTTGTTCGTGACGCTCTCGGCCAAGCTCTTATCGTGCTGCTTGTCGGCATCGGAGCCGGCTTAGGACTCGTCGCCGTCCTGGGAACTCTGGCCGGCACTGCACTGCCGTTCCTGCTCAGCCCGGTCACGACGATTCTGCCCGGCGTGATCATGATCACACTCGGCCTCGCGGGTGCCGCCTTCGCGCTCCGCTCCGTCACCTCCGCCGACCCCCTCACCGCACTTGGGAGCAACCGATGATCCGCCTGAACAACATCACCCTCACCTTCCCCGATGGCGACAGCCGCGTCACCGCCGTCAACCACGTCACTCTCACCGCCCACCCCGGGACCGTCACCGGCATCACCGGACCCAGCGGTTCCGGAAAATCGAGCCTCCTCGCCGTCGCGGCAACCCTCATCCGGCCAGACTCCGGCCAGGTCCTCATCGACGACATCGATGCCACCGGACTGACCCCCGGCGACGCGACCGAACTGCGCCGCAACAGGATCGGAATCGTCTTCCAACAGTCCAACCTCGTGCCATCCCTCACCGCGCGGGAGCAATTGACCGTCATGAACGAGCTTGGCGCCCGGGACAGCCGGCGGAACCGCCCAAAAGCCGCCACACGGGCCGATGCGCTCCTCGATGCGGTCGGCCTCGCCGACCAACGCGACAAGCGCCCGCACCAGCTCTCCGGCGGTCAGCGCCAGCGCGTCAACATCGCCCGGGCCCTCATGAACGACCCGAGCGTCCTTCTCGTGGACGAACCCACCAGCGCTCTGGACCAAGAACGCGGCGCCAGCATCATCGACCTTATTCTGCGCCTCACCGATGAGTTGAGCACGTCAACCCTGCTCGTCACCCACGACCTCGTGCACCTCCCGCGCATGCATGGAGTTGTGCACCTCGTCGACGGCAAACTTGTCGACGCGCTTCCCGCCGCCTAAGCCCACACTCGACTGCTACAGGACTCTCTTCAGCACCCACGTCATTGCCCCGGCCCTGACTCCATCGAGTGGGCACCGCACAAGAGAATATGTTCGATGTGTCACGGTCACGTGGGGAGCTCACTTCTGAGTTACAAGGGCGAGGCGGTGACCGGCAGCGCGGTCGCAGCCGTCGCCCGGGAGCTCAGAGTGAAGGAGGCCATACGGGGACGCTGGGCTGGTGGCGATCCCTACCGAAACGGGTGCGCTTCACAGAGCAGATTGCCTCGTTGCCAGCTTCGGACGCACCCGACCCGGAGGGAGGCCGCAACCCCGGCAACGACTGGCTGCTTTTGGGGCGGGTGAATTCACACAAAGTGATGGACGAGACTATGGCGATCGCTGCTCAATGCTGCAGCCGCTACAGAGGCCGTGTTGGCGGCGTTTATGGCGGCCGCACGACGGGCGTCAGCTCGAGCCCCGAGATGCGGTGAAGTCACGGGCCCAGCTAGGCCCTCCGTTCTGTAGGGCCCAACGAGGTGGAACTGAAGACGGATGCCCGCATCGGTTGTGACGCGCGGTCGGAACGCGGGTGCACATCAGCCGATGCTGGCAACCGTCACTTTGATGGTGTCGATTGGTACGGGCGAGTGGGCGGCTAGGACCGTGGCGATCGAGTCAAACACGAGCCGGCACACGTCAGTGGCGGGCTCCGAGCCGACGACGCGAACGGCGGCAGACACGATCAGCCCAGCGTCTCCCATTGTGATGGTGACCAGGTCCGATGCTGCTTCTCTCTGTGTAAACTCACTGACAATGGCACCGACAATTCTCGCCACGAGGGGAGCGGTCGGATACAGGGTGTCCACACCAGGTGCTCCTCGCACTACCGATTCCAATTCTGTGGCGAGTTCGTAAGCGAGGCTAGCGGTATCCGTCATGAAGCTTCCTGTCTGCGATCAAGGAAGGCAGAAGATACGCGCATCATCGATCCATCGCCTTCCTGCGCTGGATGAGCCGCATCGACCGGCCTTTGGCCAGCACTGGGCGGTGCAAAATTGGCAGATCGCCCTAAACCGGAAGGAGCGTTTCTGGGCTGCGGCGTCACCCTAATTAAACCCTAAGGTGCGATACGCGCAAGAGCGCACTGTTGGGCCATGTACTGCACTCGGCCGAGCTGGTCTGTCGCTCCTCCGCTGCGCGGCAAACCATCCGGAAATGACCCGTTCGCGATCGACCATGCTGCACTCACCCAGTGCTGTGTGCGATGTGCGCGAACTCTTACGAAGACGTACCGTGGCGATTGTGACGGTGACCGGGTCGAGCTGGGGGAGATGCGCCCGAGAATACCTAACCCGAAGAAACTCGAGGCGAATCGGCCTGTTCTTGACCCGACCGAGGACGAAACTCAGCATTCTGGGCTGAGAAGCCCGATTTTGGAGACTATGGCAACCGCGACGGATAGGAGCGGGAATCTAGTCACTGCACCATCGCGCACTTCCGTCCGGCCTCGTGAGCTGGATCAGTCAGAGTGGGAGAGTTTCCGGTGGGCGATCCCCAATCGGACGCCGTGCACGCTTCTGCGCACGCGTCCAGGATTGCGATCACTGCTGTGCGGTTCGTGCTTGTCGTCCATAACCGCACTCTAATTGTCACCGCAGCGATTTCCACGCAATAGAGATCAGCGAGGAAGCATCCTGTGATTTTTCCGTTACCAGGCAAAGCCAGATACGCGTCGGCGCAATTCTCGCTCACGGCGGTAGCTCGTGGCATGCCTTTTCGCAGTTCGGGTCCGCTCCTGAATCAGAGCGTTCGTTACGTCGCCGTGAAGCATGGAACACACAGCAGCGCGAGAGTGCGCAACCCCCTCCCTGAGGCTACGCAGTGGGGTTATGGTCCGGTCATATCCATTTCATGAGAGGAAAGCTCTTGGGAACCCTGACGTACGACTCGGGCCTCACAATCTACTTCGACGACTGGACCCTCGCTCATCTTCAGGTCGCCATCGGGGTCAAGCTCCACCTAAAGGAGTGCTTTCATCTCTCCTGGAAAGATGACAGGGACGGTGACGGAGGGCGAGGCTCGATCTGGATATTCCCCGGCGCCCCACTCTTCTTCAAATTCGCCGATGGTCGATGGCCTCTCCTCGATTCGGAGTGGATCGAAGCGCTAGTCAAGTCCGCCAACACACCCGCAGGAATGACGGTCATGCCAGAACCGCGCCCGCTCGTGCGGGGATCAACCCGCCAAGACAGAGGGAAACCTCTGGCCCTCATTAGCGCACACAGTGGCTGGCAGAGCCATCCACCGGAGAGCGGACGGAAAGTGCTCCCCACATGGACAGAGCGACCGACTGACTGACTGACTGATTCATCGCTCGGCCTCAATCTGTCCCGCACACGGAGCTGTAAATATGATCCGGCAGCGGCAGAATCAGCGGTCAGCTGATTCCTGCCTAGCCACCGAGTGACGACGCTTGAGGCTAAGCATCAGAACGACACGGGGCGGTCGGGGCATTCGATTTGATTGGGCACAAGCAGCCCCTCCCGTGCCCTCCCGTAGTTCCCTAGCTCGCGAGGAAGTGACTTCAAAACGACCGCTCTTACATCTCGTACCGACGCGCGCTCGTTTGGCCACGAGTCTGGCTTAGGGCCCGCCTTTA
The DNA here is from genome assembly GCF_004402745.1 of Cryobacterium sp. TMN-39-2. NCBI lineage: Bacteria > Bacillati > Actinomycetota > Actinomycetes > Micrococcales > Microbacteriaceae > Cryobacterium > Cryobacterium sp. TMN-39-2. The sequence continues at coordinate 11,203 of NZ_SOFX01000020.1, read as the reverse complement.
TGCGCGGAAGCCACCCGGGGTGCGGCTGCGAAGCTGGGTGTTTAGTGCCATGCTGCCAACTCCCGAGCGAGAGTGTGGCGTGATCGAGCAAGTAGGCCACGAACCGTTGATTCCGGAACGCCTAACTCGCTAGCTATTACGTTGTAGCTAGCACCCGAAAACTCGCGCATAACCCAGGCTCGACGCTGCTTCGTTGGCAATCCGGATAGGGCCAGCGACAAGGCCTCATTCTGCAGGAGGGTTTCAACTACGTCGAAGGGGCTGTCCAAGCGTGCCGGCATATTCTCGTCAATCTCGACGGTGACGGGGCGCCGTTTTCGCAGTCGATCCAGGCACTTGTTGCGCACAACACGCATCAGCCAAGCCTTCAGGTGCACGCCGTCCTTCAACGCCGGAAGCTTTTCCCACGCAGTGATAAACGCTTCCTGCACGACGTCGTCAGATTCCTCATTGGAACCCAGCGTCCGCATAGCGTAGCCATGCAGCATCGGTCTATAGCGGCGGACCAGTATTTCGAATGCAGTTTGGTTTCCGGCGACTACGAAGTCAACCAAAACACTGTCAGTCTCATTCTCAAGAAGCAACTGGCCAATAACGTCAGGCACCATCAGGTTCCAATGGTTGATAAGGAAGGGCGCCTGACTGCGCGTGGGTTAGGGATATCAGCAGGAAGCACTCGATGAGTATACGGACAGGTGACGACCTAATGTGCTGACCATGGCGCATTAGAACGTCTTGTTGCACTCGTGGGGTGGGCGCCGCGGTGCCGAAACTATTCAAAGCCGCGCCCAGGACGATTTTGGCCCCCGAGAGTATCGTCGGGCCGGGGCGTCCGCCCGACGATTCTCTGTCGGTCGGTCGCTTGCGGCTCGATTGAAATCCAAGAACTAACCGCAAGGTGCCAGTTAGACCGATGGCCGCGCCCCACAAGCTCAGTGTCTTGAGGCACCGGTAGTCTGCGGAGAGACCAAGAGGACCATTGGCCGCGATCGACCCGGAGTGCGTGGAGCATCAATATCTTTACGTCCCATTTCCTGAGAGCGCCGACATCGATACGGTCCCTGTGGGCAAGGCGATCGCCCTTTGGGTTGCGGCTCAGTATCACGTCCGGCCCACCGTTGCCTGTCCGCAAAACTCCAATGCCGCCTCCAGACCGGAACTCACAAAGCAGCCCGTAGCGCCCGAACGCGGCGCCGAAAGCGCTGCGCGCAATTTGATATGAGTGACTTTTCGGGGCGTGGGCCATTCCCTAACTTCCGACCATGTGGCCGCGTTCTTCAACCGCGTGTTCCACGGCCTATAAATCGCATGGGGTGACAGCTCCAACACGTAGCTAGAACCTACTAGTGAGAATCAGTCATTTAGGAAAAAGTCCGGTCTTCGCGCATCACGAGTATCTGTCGGCCGAGCATCATGAACCAAAAGGGCGGGTGATCTCGCATGCAATCGGGTGATTCGACAAGTGGTTCCGCACGCGTGCACTTGGCCGGTGTGTCGAATTGGATGGCCGCGAACGCGAGACCTTGGCAGCGACCCCGCCCATTGCGGGTTTACAACGACAGGACGCCCGCAGTCTCCATGGCCACGGCGCAGGTATCTGGCCCGGTAGAGTTGCGGCAGGAAAGGCGGGCAGTGTGCCGGAGAATGGTGCAGCAATGGGTATGCTGCTGCGAGGCCGTTACCGGCTGCTTGACCTGCTTGGCCAGGGCGGCATGGGGGCCGTCTACAAGGCTATCGACGAAGTCCTCGGCCGCCACGTGGCCATCAAGATCTTCCTCGCCGACGCCACCCAGTCGGCCGACGTACGGCGTCAAGAGGATGAGGTTAACATCCTCGCCTCCCTTAGTCACCACAGCCTCGTCACCCTGCTCGACGCTGCCGTTGACCGCAGCGATCCAATGATGCCGCGTATTTACCTGGTGATGGAGCTCGTCGAGGGCGCCGACCTGCAGCGTCGGCTCGCCCGCGGCCCGTTGCCCTTGCGTCAAATCGCCCAGCTGGCTCAGGATCTCGCAGAAGGCCTGGAATACATCCACTCGCGCGGCGTTGTGCACCGGGACATCAAACCCGCCAACGTGCTGCTCGTCAACTACAACGGCGACGACTCGCGTACCCGAGCTAAGCTCGCCGATTTCGGCATCGCCTTGCTCGCCGATTCCCGGCGCTATACCGCGGATGGAGCGGCCACCGGCAGTGCTCACTACATGAGCCCCGAGCAGGCCACGGGTGACCAGGTCGGGCCAGCCAGTGACGTGTATGCGCTGGGACTGGTTCTACTGGAGTGTTTCACTGGCGAAATCGCCTTCCCCGGCCAGGCAGTACCGTCGGCTCTGGCCCGACTAATGAAGGATCCGGCCATTCCCGAAACTGTGCCAGCCGCCTGGGCCGGCCTGATCGCCGCGATGACTGCGCGCGACCCTCGGGACAGGCCGTTGGTGGACGATTTGGTCCTCGCGCTGCGGCAGCGGATCGCCGGCAGCTCAGGGCGGCACCGCGCCAATGCACCTCTGCAACTGACGGCCACCCGGCCCGGGGCTCCTGACGCCGCGGACGAAGAGGGTCGGATGATCGCCGTCAGACGCTACGACCTACTAGACACCCCGCCCGACGACACTTTCGACCAGATCACCGCGTTGGCCGCTCGCGCCTTTAGGGTTCCGATCGCGCTCGTCAGCGTGGTAGACCACGATCGGATCTGGTTCAAATCGCGACACGGGTTGGCCGTTGAACAGATCGACCGCGACGCCGGACTGTGCGCCTCCGCCATCCTGCAAGACAAGCCCTGGGTGGTGACAGATGCCCGGATCGATCCCCGAGCGCTCGCTAACCCCCTGGTGATCGGCGAAATGGGTCTACAGTTCTATGCCGGCGTTCCGCTCACCACTCGGGACGGACACAACGTCGGCACCTTGTGCCTAATCGACCACACGCCCCGGGACTTCACGAGCGCCGAGATGGCCACTCTGGAAGGCCTCGCCGGCGTCGTGATGATGGAACTGGAACTGCGCCTGGACAGCCGTCAGGCCCTGCTCGATAGCCGCGCCGCCCTCGGCTAACGACCGTGGACTGGGGGAGTGCCCTACCAGACGATCGATTCCCGGACGCTTACCGGGCGATGAGGGCGAACGGTTCGGCATCATGGAGGAGAAACGCGCGTAGCTCTCCCGCGATCTTCGAGACGTGATCCTCACCCGCGAGTGGACGCCGAGCGGTTGAGCGCCGCGCTTGCCAGGGCAGAAGGAACGCACCCGCGCCTGTCTTAGCCGAAGCCCAGGCCGACCCAGAAGGCCCAGCCTGGAACCTAACGACGCACGTCTGGGGCGACCAGCGAGTTGTCCCTCGAGATACGGGGAAGCTGGGCGAGTGCTGAGTCTCTGAGGGACTAGGAGTTCCCCAACTTTTCGCGCTGATCAGTTGTATAGTTCTGCTAGATGACTTGGTCTGGGGGGATTCCAATGAACGGTCGACCTCGTCGATCCACCATCGCACTGACGGGCGCGACAGCGTTGATCATTCTGGCGGTACTAACGGCCTGTTCGCCGACCTGGGCCAATGAAAGGCCGGCAACGTCGGCACCGAGGGTAGCTGCCACGACCGGCAGCTGCGAGTTTGCTGCCTCCCGTAAATCCCTCGACCCTGACCACCCGCAAAACACTGCCCTGACTTACGTGAGGCTCGCCAACACCGGCACCACTGACTGCGAAGTGTTCGGATTTCCAGATGTGGCCCTGCTCGATGTCAACGGGAACGTTATCGGCGACCCGGCCGTAGAAAGAACCACGATCCCAGCACGGACGCTCACGGTAAAACCGAAGCACGCCGCCTACGTCATGCTCAAGGTCGCCGGCCAAAACCTCTACCAGGGTTGCCCGCTGCTCGGAGCGGCAACACTGCGGATCCGTCTGCCTCAAAGTAGCGAAGACCTTCTGGTTGATGTGGCTGATCTCACCATCTGTGATGGCGCCACCTCCAACTGGCTGGTGTACAACATCGTGGCAAGCCCGGACAACCCTCTTTCTTAACCGATGCGGCTGGACGTCACCTGTTGAGCGTTGGCTAAATGATGAATACCAGTGCGCTGAACGCAAGAAACAAGTCGGATCGGCCGCTGACGGCGCTGAAGAAGACAGGCCGCACCATCACGCCCCAAGTGATGCGCGCACCACCCCCCTGTCAGGTTGACGCACCCATACCGGCGGTCCTGGCCGATCAGGACGCCCGCAAGCAGGTGCGAACACCGCGGGGTCGGCCACGACGATCACCTTTACGAGCTCGACTTCAATTTACGGATTCGACCCGACTGCTCACATGACTGAGAACGCCCCACTTCCGGCGGCCAGCGTTCAGCCCGTCAAGGCTCTCGCCGAGAAGCTTAACCTGGATGCCCCGAACGTCACGGGCATCGTTGTTCACGCGGGACTTATTTATGGTCACGACGGCCCCGGCACCGTGGCGAACATGATCCAGGGCGCCGTCTCCCGGGGAGCCGCCACCTACATCGGCGACGGCGCCAACACGTGGACACCGGTGCACGTGGACGACATCGTTGATCTGTATGTGCTTGCCCTGTCCATGCCGGTCGCCGGGATCTTCAATGCCGTCTCGTCGACACCATTCTCGTTCCGCGACCTCGTAGAAGCGATTGGCGAACTGACCGGGGCTTCACTTCCAAATCTTCCGGGGACTGGCGCCGCTCCTGACGGGGTTATCTTTCCTGGTGCCGTCAGTCGCCGCGTTCGCGGCGGCCGCGAATGCGCACCTCCTGGTGCGATCTGTGGGCGGGTCGAAAGCGGCGATTAGCGGACGGTCGTCATGGCGGCGTCCTTGCTGGTGATTTCTCTTGTTGCCGACAACGGCACTCTCATCGGGGTACTGGTTGCCAGCGCCGGTTTTGGCGCCGGCATGGGCATTACGATCAGCACTCTGGCTGACCTGGTCACGGGGTCATTCCCGCCGACGTCAGCTGGGGTTGCGTCCGGCGTCCTGACCACCGCGCAGCAAATAGGGAACGTTACAGGCCTGGCGGCAATCGTGGTGGTAGACGCGAATGCGGGTGGCCTCAGTCACAGCTCGGCTTTTTTACCGCAGCGGCTTTGCTCGCCGGGTTCGCTAGCGTGTGGTTGCTTGCGATTGCTCTATGGCCGATGAGCAGGAAAAGCGCTAACTCAGGCCAGGGCGGTCGGCTCTCGGGATCGACGGCTCCGGCTGAACGCACTCCAGCAGTCGGTGATTGTTAGGCGGCGGAGTCGTTGTTGCAGTCGCCGTTCGTCAGAAGCGTGTAGTCAGGCCGCTCACTGGCTGACACCAGGTCGTGATGAGGAGAGTGTTGCCGAGCGCGCGGTCGAAGTCCGGTCGTGAGGCGACTACGTCTCGTAACCTGGTGCTTGGTCGGCGGTGCTCGCCATTAGATGTGAGACATCGCGGGCGGGGTGCCGCAGCTGATCGATTTGGCGTGCCGATCGAAAAATGGGGCCACCAATTGATGCTGGCAGTGCGGCCCTGTCTCGCTCGGAGCCAGGGCCGCACCAGTGATCTTTACATGGCAGCGCAAGTCCGGCAGAGTCGCTGGTCGTTTGTGCCTGGCCGCCTGCTTGAGGCCGGGATTTGCTTTCCGGAGGGGCAGTCGCTGTGCACGTGGTGCACGTCGGGGTCATTCGGATTGGTCGAGTAATACGGTGGGACGCGCATTTCAGGCTCCTTCGCCTTGCCCCGGAATCTCCGGTGACATGACCGTACGGCGAGCCACCGACAGGATGTTCCGCGAGCATTGGAGCTGCTCAGGACCATCAAGCCAGCTGCCGGCGCGACTCGACGCACGCATCGGACAGAATGAAGGACATGACCACGCACACTGAGCTTGCCCTCCCTGAGGGATACGCCGAACTTTTACAGGGTCTGAAGGTGCGCGTCCGGAATGCGCAGGTGCGGGCTCAGCGGGTGGTCAATACCCAGCTCCTCGAACTGCATTGGGGTATTGGGGGCGAGATACTCACCCAGCAGAAAAGCCAAGCGTGGGGGAGTGGTGTCGTGGGCAGACTGGCCTCTGATCTCAGAGCCGAATTCCCTCAGATGACAGGGCTCTCTCGCAGCAATCTCTTCTACATGAGGGCGTTCGCGGTGGCGTGGCCAGGAGAGGGCGTAATCGTCCAACAGGCTGTTGGACAATTGCCGTGGGGCCATATCACGGTTCTACTGGACAAGCTCGACGATGCCCGCACGAGTACCTGGTATGCCCAAGCCGCCGTTGAACACGGGTGGTCACGGAACGTGTTGATGAACCAGATTATGAACCGTACCCACGAGCGGATCGGGTCGGGCCCGAGCAATTTCACTAGGCAACTTCCCACTGCTGAGTCGGAGCTCGCGCAGCAGATCGCGAAAGACCCCTACGTCTTCGACTTCCTCGAGCTGACCGACCAGGCCGCCGTGCGGGACCTGGAACAGTCCCTGATGGATCGCATCGTGGAAACCCTCCGCGAACTCGGCGCTGGCTTCGCGTTCGTTGGCCGCCAGGTGCACTTCGACGTTGGCGGGGATGACTTCTACCTGGACCTGTTGTTCTTCCACGTCGTCCAGCTCCGCTACGTCGTCGTCGAGCTGAAGACGGGGAAGTTCCAGCCCGAGTACGCCGGGAAGCTCGGTTTCTATATCGCCGTTGTCGACGACAAACTCCGCCTCCCTACGCACAATCCAACGGTCGGGATCCTCATCTGCGGCAGCCGCAACGATCACACCGTCCGCTACTCCTTGGGTCAGACCGATGCGCCGATGGCCGTGTCGACGTATACCTACGACACCCTGCCGGCGGCCGAGCGCAACGCGCTGCCCGACGAGGAGAAACTCACTGCCGCTCTCGACTGGGCTGAGGGGCCCTCGGCGGAATAGACAAGCTCGTCCTCGAAGGATGAGCGTGTCGCCAAGTCGTGCGTCCCGGCGAGTCCGGTACCGCTCTGCGCCGTCGGACGGCTTCCTTAGGGCGTCGTGCTCGTGAGGGATGCTTTGGCTTGCTGGTGACGGTAAAGGGTGGCACGGCTCCAGCCGACCAGTTGCGCTGCGTCCTTGGCGGTGCGGCCTTTTACTCGGGCTTCTGCTACGTGCTGGAGCTTGTCGGCGATCACGACCGGATCGGACAGCGGACGACCGAAGCGCGTCCCGTTCTGCCGCGCGGCGGCAATTCCGGCATTGACGCGTTCGACGATAAGTTCGCGCTCGTATTTGGCGAGGGTGGCGAGCATGTTCAGCATCAGCCGGCCCGTCGACGTCGCCGGGTCGATGCCATCCGAAATGGATCGCACCTGGACGCCGCGCTCGCGCAGCAGGTTCACCGTGTTCAGGACGTCCATGAGGAAGCGGCCGAGCCGGTCGATTCGCCACACGACGACCGTGTCACCAGGTTCGGCGTACCCGAGGAGCTTCTTCATCCCGGGCCGCTCGATCGCGGCCTTGCTCCCTGACGTGACGTTCGCGAACACGTCGCGTTTCTGCACGCCAGCATTGACGAGCGCGTCGAGCTGCAGCTGCGCATCCTGGCTCGATGTGCTCACGCGCGTGTACCCAACATGCCTCATTCGCCCATTCTGACTCACAAACCCCGTCTTGCCAGTCTCCTGAGACGTTTTACGGTGAGACACATCTATGGGGCATCGAACGGCCCGCCATCTTGTGGGTGGGGGCCACCGGGGGAGTGGGGGATCGAATGTCTTGGAAAGCTATAGGTTTCCGAGACATGGTGTTTACGGAATTTACACACGATTCAACATTGTGGCGCTCGAGGGTGTCGCCGCAGGGGGAGCGAGGAAGAGGTGCGTCCGGTGGTCTGCCAGGTAGGAGGCGGGCGCGCGACGAGCAAGGTTGGGCGAACTGAGAGGTGCGGGAATGCGATGCGCGTTGTAACTTATAGAAATGTTTGCAAATGAGGGGGAGAGCTTCGTTGAGGTGTTTGTAGCTATCGCGGACACCGTGCAGACGGGCCATGACGTGATCGACACGATGGACGTTTTGGTTCGGGGGTGCACGATGTTCACGGCTGCTATCGCCGCGGGTATCCTCCTGGCCGATAGCAGTGACGTACTTCATGTTGCAGCGTCCAGTAGTGAGCGGGCCAGCGATGTGGAAGAGGAACAGCTCGGCGCCCACGAGGGTCCGTGCCTGGACGCATACCGGTCGGGAGCCACGATTGAAGTTCCCAGCATCGCCGACGCTCGAGGGACCTGGCCGGCCTTCAGCGATATCGCTGAGGCCCGCGGATATCGGGCTGTTCACTCTGTTCCTATACGGTTTGGTTCGCAAAGGTTGGGCGCGATGAATCTGTTCTTGGCAGAGCCCGGCCGGTTGAGCGGCCGCGATGCAGAATTGGCTGAGGCGATGGCCCTGTATGCCGCGAACAGTGTTGAGCAGCACAGGAAGCTCCATAGCCACATCGCCGTTCGGGACCAGATGAAAGTAATGCTTGAGGATCGAGTACTCATCGAGCAAGCCAAAGGGACCCTCGCCCAGCGTTACGGTGTACCCATGGATGACGCGTTTGGTCTGCTGCGGGCCGAGGCCCGCAGAATGCATGCGAGCCTGCGCGATACCGCAGCAAAAATCGTTGTCCGGCCGCTCGGTGATGGCCAGCAAAAAATGATCAGCTAGCTGTACCGCCCAGGGAATGAGTTTGGGGGTGCTTGGCGTGATTTGGGGTCATTCCGGCGCCTATTTGTCTTCGCTGGGCGGATTGTTGAATCGCACCGGAAGGCGGGATACGTAGAACGCTTCCCAGTTCACGTTGACGTTGAAAGGGTCATCCGCAGCGGCTCGGAGGGGGTCACGGGTGATCGTGAAATCTCCCTCATCGATGAGGATGACCAGGGCTTCACGGATGGACTGTGGATCGGCCCCCAGCTTTTGGGCGAGCTCATTTATCGTTGTCGACAACGAGTTGACGGAGTAGGGCTGTTCTGGTTTGAAGAGCGAAATAGTCTGCTGGGACATTTCTTGGTGTAATTGGTTCCAGCGAAGCTGTGCCTCCGTCTCGCGGCGTGGTTCGGTCAGGGGCAGGACTTCCTCCGGCAGGGGAGCGGCCGGATTGATGGAATACTGGCCATCGGCCAGGACTGTCACCTGTGCGGCAGTCATGAAATCCAGCAGGTCGGCCAGAGTGCGAATGGCTGCCAGGCCCAGGTGCGAGCTGAAGACCTCGAGCTCGGCAATCTCTTGTATCCGAGTCGCTTGGGCCTGGGCGTTGACGACCTCAGCGCTACGGCGGGGTCCGTCACTGACGAGGGGGATGCCCTCGGAGTTTTCATCGAGCGGGCGAAGTTCTTCGTCCGCGAATTCCAGCGGAGGTTCCCAGACATCCGAGGTGAGACCTTCAGCCGTGTCGACGTTGCCTCTTAGTTCTTCGTCTATTTCAGTGGGCGAAGCGGCCCCCTCCGTCGCAAGGTACGACAGAACCGCGATGGAGGAACTCGGAAGAAACCGTTGCCACCCGCTCTGGACGTAGACGAGGGTAAAGAGTGTCCAGGTGTCTCTCATTCCGAAAGAGTAGCTGCCTAGTTCCGGTTCGGGAACTTTCCGATCCTCTTTGCCCTCTGCTCGAGTCGGTAGGGGCGAGCGTAATGCGCCGCCACACCAGGTCCCCTAAAGGTGGATTCCTGACTCGTCCGAGAGCTCGACCCAGAGCCCACGGTCACAAGTGTCATTCCGCACGGCTAAGACCGGCGCCAAAACGTCAGCGTCGGCGAATGCCATCAGGTCAAGGCCGGTCAGGCCGGCGATACCATAATGGGCACTTGATATGTGCGGTACGGGCCAAGTGGGGGAGGAGTGCCAGCGATGAGCGTTTGGGCGCGAAGAGCGTCGAGATCAAGATCGGCCAGCTGCGGCCTTTGATCCAAGACGAACCCAGCGGCTTGAAGAACAGTGGCAATCAACCGTTGTCGTCCACGCCGCGACCTTCCAGAAAAGTTGAAGGACCCTGACACCGCGATACACCGGATCTTCTTCGAAGAGCACGGGTGCGGTGAAGACGCTGATGCGGTTCTTGTTGGTGTGTGCGTAGGTGAGGACGTGATCTTCGAGGCCGAGCCAGAGCTCTTTCGATTGGTTGAACGCCCCGGCTTGCGGGGCGGCATTGGTGTAGGTGAAGGTATCAGCGTTGGCCTGCTGGGCGGTTGCGGCGTCGCCCCAGACCGGGTCTCGACGCCGCACGAGGTGCCCGCGGTCCAGGTCGTTCTTCGCGTAGACGGCCTCCCCAGTCTGTTCATTGTTGGGGATGCGGGGGTCGAGGTGCCAGTCATCACCGCGGTCGACGTCGATGAGTTGGTCGCCGTTGATGTTGACACCGGTGGCGATAGCAAGGCGCCGGACGGGATCCAGAAGGATGGTGAAGTGTGTGTAGGGCAGTTCGCGAGTGATGGTTCCCGCGGACGGTGCGGGAAGCTGCAGCGGCAAGTCGAGGCGTACCCAGTAGGAGAGAATATCGCAGCGTCCATGCCCACAGCTAAACAGCCGCAATCGACATGTGAGCGACGACAAGGTGTCGCATAACTAACGATGAGTACCGAAAACCCTCCGGAGGTTGTGCGACCTAGTTATAAGACTCGGCCCGTCGCTAGATCCAGGCGATCTCAGAAGAAGCCCACATCACGGCTTTGAGACCTCCTATATCTCTAGGGATACGAGACACTGCACGGTGTGAATGGCGCCCGCTTGTATGAGGCACCCGGATATGATCAAGGCCACAACGAATCTTTCGTCGGTATCCCGCAAGCGTTTAGCCCAGAGGAGCGCAGATGCCCGAACACCCGGGCAACGACCAAGACGCAGCCAAGCTTCCATCCTTGGAGAAGGCCCAACGCATAGTTCAATCGCTAGCAGGCGCTCTCTCCATAGTGCTCCTGTTTACGATGACGTTTCCGATTCCTATGGCCGTCAACTGTGTCGTCCTCGTAGGTCTGGTCTGGGCGAGCCTTGTCCTAGATCGTCGCATTAGGGAACGTGGAGGCAGGGGCGGCAACTACGTCTGATCGGTGTGGTTGATCTCGCAACCAAGGTGCCTCATAATCCATGGGATACGAGACCAAGCTGTCATTCGTCGATGGGCGACGAATGGCGGGAGAGTCGACTCAAATCCACCGGCGTTCGTTCCGGGCTCGATGACGAGCTGCGGGGCAATTAGCTCTTGGCGTCCGGGTTAACAATGAGGAAGTCACTGAGCCGG
>NZ_SOFX01000037.1:0-11804 GCF_004402745.1 Cryobacterium sp. TMN-39-2 | reverse complement strand
CGGGCCGCGAGACGTCCGCGGCGGCGGCGCGGTGGTCCCGGGCGATGGCGCGCCGGGCGGATGCGCCACCGGCCGGGACGGCGGCCCGGGCCGTAGGCTCGAGGTATGAGAGAGTTCTACCCCGAGATCGAACCGTACGACACCGGCATGCTCGAGGTCGGCGACGGCCACACCCTCTACTACGAGGTGTCCGGAAACCCGAACGGCAAGCCGGCCGTCTACTTGCACGGCGGGCCGGGCGGCGCCTCAAGCGCCACCCAACGGCGGGTGTTCGACCCTGAGAAGTACCGCATCGTGCTGTTCGACCAGCGCGGCTGCGGCCGCAGCACCCCGCATGCCAGTGCGCCGGATGCCGACCTGACAGCCAACACAACCTGGCACCTGGTCGCCGACATCGAGCGTCTCCGCGAGCACCTCGACATCGACCGGTGGCTGGTCTGCGGCGGTTCCTGGGGCAGTTCCCTGGGGCTCGCCTACGCTGAAACACACCCAGAGAAGGTCACCGAACTCGTTCTGCGCGGCATCTTCACCCTGCGCCCGATCGAGCTGGACTGGTTCTACGAGGGGGGAGCCGCGGCCATTTACCCGGATCTGTGGGAGGGTTTCATCGCGCCGGTACCCGTCGACGAACGGGGACGGCTCATCGAGGCGTACAGCCGCCTGCTGCACGACCCCGATCAGTCAACCCGTGAACGCGCCGGTGTGGCCTGGTCCACTTGGGAGTCCTCCACCATCACCCTGCTGCAACAGCCGGAGACCATCGAGCGGTTCACCGAGCCGGCCTTCGCCGTGGCGTTCGCCCGCATCGAGAACCACTACTTCATGAACAAGGGTTGGTTCGAACCGGAGCAGCTGCTCCGTGACGCCGCCAAGCTCAAGGACATTCCCGGAGTCATCGTGCAGGGCCGCTACGACATGTGCACGCCGGCGTTCACCGCCTGGGCGTTGCATCAGGCCTGGCCGGAGGCCGACTTCCAGATGATCCCGGATGCCGGCCATTCCTTCGAGGAGCCCGGCATCCGCGCCGCTTTGCTCGACGCCACCGACCGCTTCGCGAACTAGCCTGCGGGGTCAGGATCGGCATCACCCGGCGGCCGTCTGTTCTGCGTGCACACGGCGACCGCCGGTACCGTGCGTGTCAGCGCCGATAGTCCGGAGCGCCGTCCCGGCACCAGCGGCGGTGCCACGCACGGCGGCGACCAGTAGCGCGCCCGGCCGACCCGTCCGGGAGCGGTGCCTCCCGTTGCGCAGCACGCTGACGGCGTACCCCGGGCTGGCTAGGAGCCACTGCACGATGTGACGCCGGCCGAGGTGACGCGCGGCGAATGTCAGCCGGCTGCGGCAGGCGGAGTAGACGTCCAGCGGCGACACCACTCCGGCGACCGGGAACGAACGGGTGCTCCGCACCGCGGTGACGTCGCTGTGCACCGCGAGGCAGCCGCCGGCGGCCACGCAACGCCAGGACAGATCGACGTCCTCCCACGAGCGGAAATGGCCCTCGTCGCATCCGTCCAGCCAATCCCAGAGGGAGGCGTGGATCATCAGGCACGCCCCGCTGAGCCAGCCTCCTGGCGCGGAACTATCCGCATCATCGGTCATCAGCGCGCGGCCACGACGGATGTCCACAGTGCCGCCGCCGAACCACAAGGAGCCATCCGTGCCGACGATGCGAGGGCTCAGGATGCGCTGGGGTTCTGCTGAGCAGCCCTGGGCCAGCGTGAGCATCCCCGGTTCGTCGATGCGCACGTCGGGGCTCAGTATCAACAGGCGATCACAGCCGTGCGATCGAAGCAGCCGCACCCCGGCGTTGACCGCGGCTCCGAAGCCGAGGTCGATTCCCGGCGCGATCAGCGTCCAGCCTTCGCGAGCGCACAACACCGTCGTCGCTTCGCGGTTGGCGAGCCCGCTGAAATTGTCGACGACGACGACCCGTCCGGTGCGCGCGCGCCGCCCGATTCCGACCAGATTGAGCTCGAGAAGATCGGGTTCGCCGTGGTTGACGACAACGATCCCCAGCTCAGCGGGCAGCGGCACCCGAACTCCGGTCCGCCGACATGGTCACAGAGCGCCTCGCGCCACGGTGGACGGCGGCCGCGCACCGGTGCGTCCTCTTCGGGGAGAGCGACCGGTGCGTCCCGGGCTTTTGCCCTGGGTGCTGTATCCGGAGACAAGGCGACGGGCGAGATCTTCGTAGCTGTCGGTGACGTGGCCCCAGTTGTACAGGGCGGCGGCGCGACGCTGCAGAGCCTCACTGACCTCCTGGGTGTGGTGGGGATTCAGCTCGGCGTCCTCGATCAGGGCCGCGAGAGTCCCGGCGTCCCGAAAATACGCTCCATACACGCCGAGCACGTCGCGGTTGAACCTGACATCCCAGGCGATTGCGGCGGTCCTGGCTCCCATCGCGCGCAGGAGCGACGGGTTCGTTCCCCCGACGGAATGGCCGTGCAGATAGCTGACCGAGTGGGCGTACAGCTGGTCGAGCTGGTCCTGGTCCCACAGCCTGCCGAGCAATCGCACCCGCGGGTCGTGGGCCAGGGCGGTGATTTTGCGCGCGTATGCGCCTGGATGCGGGGCGGAACCCACGACTACCAAGGGGAGAGTGGCACTGCTGCGCCGGTAGCCGTCGATGATCACGTCGACATGGTTCTCGGGCTCGAAGCGGGCCACAACGAGGTGATAACCATGGGGCCGCAGGCCCAATTCGGCCAGCCGCGTCGCCGGGGAATTCTGTAGGAGATGTGTCCCGTAGCCGATGAGCTCCGTGGGGATGGCGAACTCCGCGTGGTAATAGTCGACGATGCCCGGCGCGTCGGCGATGAGGGCGTCTGCCCATCGCACCGCCTGTTGCTCGGCCCAGCGGTAGTAGCGGCGGGCAGTCCCGCCCCACTTGTCCCGCTTCCACTCGAGGCCGTCGACATGCACGGTTGTCGGGATGCCGCGTCTGCGCAGGAACGGCACGAATGGTGCGTTCGCCGAGTTGAAGACGAACGCGGCATCCGGGCGCGACCCGGTGGCGGCGTGTGCCACCGAGAAAGCGGTGTGGCTGAGCGGTCCGAATGCGCCCAGACGCAGTGCCGGCAGATGCACCAGACGCATTCCCAGGTAGACGGTGGCCGGGGGGAGGTGGCCAGGCGCCGAGTTGCGGGAGCGGCAGTAGACCGTCACGGCGTGCCCACGATCGACCAGTCGACGGCCGACCTCCTCCACCGCTGTTTCGAATCCACCGAACGCGGCCGGGATGCCTCGGGTGCCGATCATCGCGATCCGGAGCGCCCCCACGTTCGAGGGGGTGACCGGATCGGTGTGGCCGGGGGCCGCCATGTCAGTAGGCCCCCAGGGGGCGGATGACGATCTTCACGGTTCGCCAGATGATCATCAGGTCGCCGGCCAGTGACCAGTTCTCGACGTAATAGAGGTCGAGGCGAACGCTTTCCTCCCAGCTGAGGTTGGAGCGCCCGTTGACCTGCCACATGCCGGTGAGACCGGGCTTGATGTACAAACGCCGGTGCATGTGCGACTCGTAGTTCTCGACCTCGGCGGGCAACGGTGGGCGCGGCCCGACGAGGCTCATCTGGCCGACCACGATGTTCCAGAGCTGCGGCAATTCGTCGAGGGAGTACTTGCGCAGGACCCGGCCCACCCGGGTGATCCGCGGGTCGCTGCGGATCTTGAAAAGCACGCCGGCGCCCTCGTTCTTGTCGAGCAACCCGGCCAGATCGTCTTCGGCCGTTCGCACCATCGAACGAATTTTGATCATGTGGAAGGTGCGGCCGTTGCGACCGACCCGCTCCTGCCGGAACAAGACGGGTCCTGGGCTGTCCAGCTTGACCAGGACCCCGATCACGAGGAGCAGTGGGCTGATCACCAGGAGCGCGGTGGCGCCGAGGGTGATGTCCAGAGCGCGCTTGAGCACGTGCTTGGCGCCGTCGTACTGGGGGATCTCGACGTGGATGAGGGGAAGGCCCTCGACCGGGCGGAAGTGGATGCGGGGACCGGCGACGTCGGTCAAGCGGCTCGACAGCACGAGCTCTGCCGAGGTCTTCTCGAGGTCCCAGCCCAGGTTGCGGATGAAGGTGTTTCCCAGGCTCGGATGCCCGGCCACGATCACGGCATCGACCCCCAACGACTGCGCCGCGGCGGCGACGTGAGCGAAATCGGACACCACGGGAACCCGGTGCCCGGCCGACGTGACGCTGGTCGTGTTCTCGTCCTCCAGCGCCGCCCCCACCACGTGATAGGCGGCGCCCGACTTGTCGTTGATCTGCCGCACGACGTATTCGATGTCGTCCCGGCCGCCGACGACGATGGCCCGGGCGAGGTAGTGACCGAACTTGCGTTGGTGGATGAGCCACTTGCGCCAGAGCCACCGCTCCAGGACCAGGGCCGCGACCCCGAGTGGCAGGGCGAAGACGAAGTACGCACGGGCGGTGTTGACCTGCAACAGCAGGAAGGCGATGGCGAGAAGACCGAAGGCCAGCGCACTGGCGTTGATGACGAGCTTGTACTCGGTGGCTCCCACCGCGACGACCCGCGGCGCCCTGGTACGGAAGGTGGACAGCGTGACGATCCAGGTTCCGATCACCAGTCCGATGACCGCCCAGGCCGACAGCGGGATCGGGGTCGTGTTCGCGATAGGGGTGCCCAACGCGAACCGAGCCAGGAAGGCGGCGGTGACGGCGGCGACGATCACCGCGGCGTCCGTGAGCTGGAGCTTGGTGCGGTACTGGCGTGCCCACGCCGCACCGGACAGGCCGCTGGCGGCGGCGGCCGTGGCCGTGTCCTGAACGTCAGGGACCGGGACCGTCGCGGGCCTGACCAGGCGTAACGGAGCGCGGTATCCGCGGGGGATCGCTTCGGTCAGCGGAGAACCCGGCTTGGGCGCGCTCATGTGTGACCGAAGCTTCCGGCCGCAGACCAGGCGTGCCCGGGGCCGGCTCGCCGGGCCGGGTTCGGGGGTTGAGATTTTCGGGGTCGACGGATCGGTCGACACGTCAAGGACGTATTCACGGAGATTCCCCTGCAGTTCGGGTTTACAGGTTCGTGCGGGAAGTGAAACGGGTACTGGGTGACGGAAATGTCGGATGGCGCGGGTGTGACGTTGTGGCGGGTGTCGCAGATGATCTCGTGAGTGAGCTGATATATCCTCAGCAACTCACGAGCTGACCATACCCTGCAATCAGATTTCGGCGCTGTGACCTGAAAGGGGGGTCAGGTTGCAACGGCTACGCGGCTTCGACCGGCCGAGGCGGGGCATCGGCAGCCGGCGCAGCCAACTCCTCGGAGAGGTGCCGCGCCAGTCTCACCGCCAGGCACACCGCAAGGAACGTCGGGTTGGCTTCGCCGGCGGTTCTGAAAACGCTGCTGGATGCGATGAAAAGATCGTCCATGCCGTGCACCTTGCAGTCGCTGTCGACCACACCGTCGCCTGGATCGGCGCTCATGCGGGTCGTGCCGATGTGATGGAATCCATCCGTTGCCTGAGCGAGCACCGAGGACACCCTCTGGTCCTCGGCGTCGAGGTAGACCACCCGACCGCGTCCGGATGCCCGCAACTGCTCGTCCAGGTACTGGTGCGCCGCGAGCACCGAGTCGAGGTCCTGCACCGCGTACCTGAAATCGATGTCCAGGCCCGGCTGGCCGTCGGCGCCCGTCGTCCCGTTGAGCCGGATCCTGGAATCCGGATTGGGCGTCTGCTCGCCGTGGAAGTGCAGCGCGTAGCTGCCCCCGGCGTTCCGCAGCAGGAAGCCGGGTTTTCGAACCGGTGAGAGGTAGCGCTTGCGGAGGATCGTTATCACGTCGGCCGCGGCGCGAAACGGCCGCTTCGCGATGTTCAGCAGATGAGGTGCGTACCGGCGCGGGCGCGGCCCGATGTGGCGCAGACGGATGCCCTCAGCCAGGATCCGCCGGCCCACCGGGGCCAGGGAGAGGGCGAGGAAGACCAGCGAGAGCGTCGCGTTGCGGTGCCCTTCCTCGTAGAACGGCGGGTTGTCGGCGTAGAAGCTGGTGTTCAACAGGTGTCTCTCGCGCTGGGTGCGCTCGGAGAACGTGAAGCGCCTACGGACGTAGGCATTGTGGTCGTCGAGGCTGAAATCGAGGTCGCGGATGTCCGCCGCGTCGGTGAGCTGGATGTTCGCGATGCTTCCCGTGAGATGACCCATGTAGTAGCGGCCCAGCGGTCCGTCGGCGCCACCGAAGTGGGAGGGCAGCCGGCGCTGCACGGTCAAGAGCAGTCGGGTGGTTTCCAGTCCTCCGCAGGCCAGGACGTACGTCGCGGCGCGTATCGCGAAGGTCTGGCTCTGGTGGAGCACCTGGAGGTGGGTGACGCCGGCGCCGTCAGGGTTGATGATGATGTCGGTGACGGTCGCTTCGCACAGCACCGAGATGCCGGGATGCGCGGCAACCCTGGAGCCGAGCCGGGCCGCCAGTTTGGGCTGTCGTGCCCAGCGTTCCAATTGCGAAAGGCTGACCTCTCCCAGGCCGGCCCAGTCCGCGGCGGCGCTCCGGAAGGTCGGTGCTCCGCAATCCAGGTAGGCTGCGGCGGCCGCTTCCGAAGGCAGCACGTCGGCTTGGCTCAGGGGCCAGCCGCTCCCGTCGACGTAGTCGCGGGTTTCGAAGTCGATCGCCTCGAAGCGCACACACCGGCCGCCCCACAACCAGGACGATCCGCCGAGCCCGCGTCGGGTTGCCTGTTCGATGGGTGCGTGCGTGGCGGGATCGAGCACATGCACCGGAGGACGTGCCGCCCGGGCCGCGGCATCCTCTTTGGCGGCTTGGGTCCCGGCGTCCAGGACGAGAACCCGGAGCCCGGCGTTCGCGGCCTCAAGGGCGAGGGAGAGGCCGACGGGTCCCGCTCCGACGACGCAGCAGTCATAGATTTCGGTGGGGGTGGGCGGTTCTGTGGTTATCGACATCGATACCCGCCTTCGGGACGGTTGGGGCGAGGCCCTCAGACAGGGGTCGGCCGTAGCGACAGAGCCCGAGTGCGGGCGCAGGCGAGTGAGCGATGCTCTCAGGCGGGTGAGATCGTTGCACCGATCCCGACGGTGCGCATCCCCGGCGAGCGGATTCGAACACCCCCCTTCGGGGGCGAGCGGGCCTATGGCCCCCGTGGCACTCTGTGCGGTGTGAGCGATACTCAGCTGTCACGCTGACTGCCGCCCGATCTCCCGTTCTTTCGCACAGGCAATCAGAGGAGCACCGTGTCTGAACGTTTGCCCGTCGTCGACGGCCGAGCCGGAACCTCCACGTTCCTCCCGAGGTTCGGTTCCCTCGCCGCCAAGGCTCTGGCGACGGTCATCGTTGTCGTGAGCGGACTGTTGATCCCGCTCGGGGCGCTGCCGGCGAATGCGGCCGGATGCGGAACGGCACCCAACCCCATCGTGTGCGAGAACGCCCTTCCGGGGACCGCCGCGTCGGTGTGGGACATCAGCGGAGCCGGTGATCCGTCCATCCAAGGGTTCTCCACAGACATCAGCACCAACGTCGGCGGCACCGTAGGGTTCAAGATCGACACCAACGCCCGGGCGTACACGATTGCGATCTACCGCACCGGCTGGTATCAGGGCAACGGCGCCCGGAAGATCGCCGACGTCACACCGGCCGCGGCGCTCCCACAGAACCAACCCCAGTGCATCACCGAGGCCGCGACCGAGTTCTACGACTGCGGCAACTGGGCCCTGTCGGCATCCTGGCCGGTGCCCGCCGACGCGGTCTCCGGTGTGTACATCGCGCTGCTGACCCGTACCGACACCGGTGGCCAAAGCCACATCACCTTCGTCGTGAGGGACCAGGCCAGCACGTCGCAGGTCTTGTTCCAGACCTCCGACCCCACCTGGCAGGCCTACAACACCTATGGCGGCTCCGACTTCTACCAGGGCGCCGATAACGGCCGCGCCTACAAGGTCAGCTACAACCGGCCCGTCGCGACCCGTGGGGGGATCGACGGTCGCGACTTCTATTTCAGCAATGAGTATCCGGCAGTCAGGTTCCTGGAGAAGAACGGTTATGACGTCTCCTACTTCAGCGGCGTCGACACCGATCGTTTCGGGGCCAGCCTGAAGAACCACGAAGTCTTCCTCTCCGTCGGCCACGACGAGTACTGGTCAGGAGCCCAGCGCAAGAACGTGGAGGCCGCACGAGACGCCGGTGTGAACCTGCAGTTCCTGTCCGGCAACGAGGTGTACTGGCGGACCCGGTACGAGCCGTCCGCCGACAGCAGCGCAACGGCCTACCGCACCCTGGTGTCCTACAAGGAGACCTGGAGCCAGCGGAAGATCGACCCCTCCGCCGAGTGGACCGGTACCTGGCGTGACCCCCGGTTTGCGTCCTCGGCCAACGGTGGGGGCCTCCCCGAGAACGGGCTGACCGGCACGCAATACCAGTCCAATTACTCTGACCTCCCTGTCACGGTCTCGGCCGCTGAGGGCAAGACACGCCTGTGGCGGAACACCGGTTTGTCCAGCCTCGCGGCGGGAACCTCCGCGGCCTTGGCGCCGCACACCGTCGGCTACGAATCAAACGAAGACATCGACAACGGCTTCCGACCGGCCGGTCTGATCAGGCTGTCGACGACCACAGGATCGGTGCCGGAGTACCTCACTGACTTCGGCAACACCGTCAGGCAAGGCAGCACGACGCACCATGTCACCCTCTACAAGGCACCGAGCGGGGCCCTCGTGTTCTCGGCCGGCAGCGTGCAGTGGACGTGGGGGCTCGACCGGGAGCACGACGGCCCCGGCGCACCGGCAGACGTGCGGATGCAACAGGCACAGGTGAACCTGCTGGCCGATATGGGTGCCACCCCCGCCACGTTGGCGGCCGGCCTGGTAGCCACGACAGCGAGCACCGATACCACCGCACCCTCTGTCACCGTCACCTCTCCCGCGGCAGGAACCGCCGTGCCCAACGGCGCCAGCACCACGATCAGTGGAACGGCCACCGACTCCGGCGGGGTCGTCGCCGGCGTCGAGGTCTCCACTGACGGCGGAACCAGCTGGAGCGCGGCGACAGGCACCTCGAACTGGTCGTACACCTACGTTCAACACGGCGTCGCCACCCAGAGCATCCGAATCCGGGCGATCGACGACAGCGCCAACTATCCGACCACGCCCACCACACTCGCCGTGACCGTCACCGGGCCGCACTCTGTATTCGGAGTCCAGGCTCCGGCCAAGCCCGACTCGCAGGACCCCAGCGCGGTCGAGCTGGGCCTTCGGGTGACACCGACGGAGAACGGAACGATCGACGGCATCCGGTTCTACAAGAGCACAGCCAACACCGGAACCCACACCGGATCGCTGTGGAGCTCCACCGGCACCCGCCTGGCGACCGCGACCTTCACGAACGAAACCGCGTCCGGATGGCAGACCGCCACTTTCGCCACCCCGGTAACCGTCACCGCTGGAACGACCTACGTTGCCTCATACTGGGCGCCGAGGGGCCGGTATTCAGCTGATGACGACCCCTGGGCCTACCGGGGAGTCACCCGTGCGCCCCTTGCCGTCGCGGGCGGCTTCGGCGCCCAACCGGCCAGCGTCTACAACACCAACGGCGACTTCCCGACCGACATCTACGGTCAGAGCAACTACTACGTCGATGCTGTGTTCACCCGGTCGGGCAACACCGCCCCCTCGGCGACGGCCCAGTCCCCTGGACCGGGTTCCTCCAGCGTCGCCCTCAACACGGCCATCAGCGCCACGATTTCCACAGAGGTCGTCGTCTCCTCCGTCGCCTTCACTGTGCGTAACGCGCAGGGCACGGCCGTCGCAGGCAGCACGAGCTACACGGCCGCCACCCGCGTCGCCACCTTCACGCCGAGCAGTGCGCTCGCCGAGGCCACCACGTATACCGTGACCCTGGCGGCCAGGGACGCCGCGGGGGCCGCGCTCAGCTCGGGCGGCACGTGGTCGTTCACCACTGTGCAGGCTGCCCCGGGCAGCGGATGCCCGTGCAGCCTGTACGACGACAGCACCACGCCCAGCGTGGTGACCGTCGCGGACAACCAGGCGGTGACCCTGGGCGTGCGCTTCTCCGCCCAGACCGCCGGACAGATCACCGGGATCAAGTTCTACAAGGGGCCCGGCAACACGGGCAGCCACACCGGCACACTGTGGGCCGCCGACGGAACCGTCCTCGCCTCGGGAACGTTCACCGCCGAGAGCACCTCCGGTTGGCAGACCCTGGTCTTCGGGTCGCCGGTGAGCATCCAGGCTGCCACGGAGTATGTCGCCGGCTATCGCACCACGGTCGGCCAATACTCCGCGACACCGGGCGGGTACTCCGCCGCGTACACGCGGGGTCCGCTCAGCGCGGGCGTCAACGCGGGCACCTTCAGCTACGCGGCCGGTTTCCCCACCAACCAAACCTCCACCGACTACCTCGTCGACGTGGTGTTCACCGGAGGAGGCGCGGCGGCCGTCGCGGTGTCCTCGACGACCCCCGCCGCCGGCGCAACCGGTGTCGCGGCGACCGCGACGGTGTCCGCGACCCTGACGGCCGCGCCCGCGTCCGGCACACCCTCCCTCTCCGTATCCGACGAGGCGGGCGCGGTTGCCGGTGCGTCGACTTACAACGCCTCCACTCGGGTCGTCACGTTCACCCCGGTGGCGGCGCTTCCGGCGGGCACGGCGCATTCCGCGGTCGTCTCCCTCGCCGGCGCCGCCCTCCCCGGTGGGTCCTGGTCGTTCACCACGGCCGCAGCACCCGGCACCGGCACCTCGTACAGCCTGCTCGGCAACCTCACCCCGGCGCAGGCCGCGTCACCCGACGACACCTCGCCGGTGGAACTGGGCATGTCCTTCAGTTCGGCCGAATCGGGCTCTGTCACGGCGATCCGGTTCTACAAGGGTTCGACGAACACCGGCACCCACACCGGGTCGCTCTGGTCGTCCACCGGCCAACGGCTGGCGACGGTGACCTTCACCAACGAGACGGCGTCAGGCTGGCAGACCGCGCAGCTGGCGACACCCGTGGTCTTGACCGCCGGCCAGACCTACGTGGTGTCCTACTTCGCACCCAACGGCCGCTACGCCTCCACGACAAACTTCTTCTCCACCCCGCGCACCGTCGGTCCCCTCACGGCCGGCACGGCAAACAACGGTCGATACCTCTATGCCTCGGCCGGAGGCTTCCCGACCAACACCTGGCAAGCCGCGAACTACTTCGTCGACGTGGTCTTCTCCACCTCCACGACCACTCCTCCGGCGGCGGTGACGGTGTCGTCGACCACGCCGGCGGCGGGTGCGACGAACGTTGCGGTGTCTGGTGCGGTGTCGGCGACCCTGTCGGCTGCTCCGGCTTCGGGCACTCCGACGTTGGCCCTGTCCAGCGCCGCGGGTCCGGTGGCGGGCACATCCGCTTACAACGCGACGACCAGGGTGGTGACGTTCACCCCGGCTGCGGCCTTGGCAGCATCAACGTCGTACTCCGCGGCCGTGACGCTGGCGGGGGCCGCGGTGTCCNTGTCGTCGACTACGCCGGCGGCGGGTGCGACGAATGTCGCGGTGTCTGGTGCGGTGTCGGCGACCCTGTCGGCTGCTCCGGCTTCGGGCACTCCGACGTTGGCCCTGTCCAGCGCCGCGGGTCCGGTGGCGGGCACATCCGCTTACAACGCGACGACGAGGGTGGTGACGTTCACCCCGGCTGCAGCGCTGGCGGCGTCGACGTCGTACTCCGCGGCGGTGACGCTGGCGGGGGCCGCGGTATCTGGCGGGGCGTGGTCGTTCACCACGTCGGCCGCTCCGGCGGCGGTGACGGTGTCGTCGACTACGCCGGCGGCGGGTGCGACGAATGTCGCGGTGTCTGGT
>NZ_SOFX01000046.1:0-65783 GCF_004402745.1 Cryobacterium sp. TMN-39-2 | reverse complement strand
CCGGCTGCGACGACCGTCCCTCCAGCCGCCCCAGGCTGGGCCACCCGGACGCCGGGCACCCCCGCTGCCGTGCCGGTCGAGCCCGCCGCGGCGGTCGCCACCAGCCCGGCTGCCGATGTCAGCCCCGCCAGCCCGCAAGCCGACCGTCCCGATCCGACCGCCGAGACGGTGCCGCCCGCGGCCCCCGTCGTGCCCGTCGGCCCGGTCACCCTGGCCCAGATCAAGGACGCCTGGCCCCAGATCCTCGAGGCCGTCAAGGAGGTCAAGCTCAGCGCCTGGCTCGTGGTCTACACCGCCCGTGTGCTCGATCTGCGCGGCGAAGACATTCTCGTGCTGTCCTTCCCCAGCGAGCAGGACATGCAGGGCTTCAAGGCCCAGCAGGCTCCAGGCCAGGGCGTCAGCGAGTTCCTCCGCGGCGCCATCGTGAAGGTGCTCGGCCTGCGGGTGAAGTTCATCGCCCGCGCCGACTCCGAAACCTTCGCGCCTGCACCCACTTCCGCACCCGCGTCCTCTGCCGAGGTGCCCACCTCCGGACCAGCTGCCCCGGTGCGCCAGGGCAACTCGTCCGCAGCAGGGCAAGGCGCGGAGGGGGCCTCCCCGGCCGGCACGACGCCGACCGCCTCGACGACAGGGCCAGCGCCCGCTGCCTTCGCGCCGAGTGTTCCGTCGACGAGCACCGCGCCGACCTCTGCCGCTGTCGATCTGCCTTCGGCCGGTCCCGCCGTCTTCGGTGGCCCGTCCGGCGATGCCACCTCCGGCTCCACCTCTGGTACCGGCCCGGCATCGACCGCGACCACCGGAACCGCGACGGCGACCCTCGCACCGCCGGCCACCTCCACAGGCTGGGCCACCGTGGTCATCCCCGGATCCGCTGCCGCCCTGGCCGCTGCCGAGACCGCGGCCGGTGAACCCATCGTTGTCCCGCCCGTCCTCGGGGCACCCGGCAGTGCATCCACCGGTGCACCCGCCAGCGCGCCAACTAGCGCCCCCGCCGACACACGCTCCGCCCCCGCCGGCACCCCGGACGCCACGAGCGCCCCGGCCGACACCGCACCGTCGTCAACACCCGCCGCCGCACCTAAATCTGCCGCGTCGCAGTCTGCACCGCAGTCCGCCCCGGCCTACGACTACGCGCCCGAGCCCGATATCGAGCCGCCCTTCGACGAGGAGCCGCCGCCATACGACGACCTCCCGCCGGACCCGCAACAGTTCGCCGCACCCCCGGAACCGCCCCGCGGCGCCCGGCCGGCCACCCAGCCGGCCCCAGTCCAACAGGCTCCCCGCCAGCAAGCCCCCGGCCGGCGTTCGCCCGCGTTCGCCGAGAAGCAGCGCTACGGCGAGGCCGTGGTGCGCGAGATCCTCGGCGCCACCTTCATCGAGGAACAGCCGCACGACCCGATCTCGCGACAGAGGAACGATAACTAAATGTACGAAGGCATCGTTCAGGAACTCATCGACGAGCTCGGCCGGCTGCCCGGCATCGGCCCCAAGTCGGCGCAGCGCATCGCGTTCCACATCCTGCAGACCAAGAACTTCGACGTGACCCACCTGGCCAACGTGCTGCTCGAGGTGCGCGACAAGGTGAAGTTCTGCGAGATCTGCGGCAATGTGTCCGAGCAGGACACCTGCATGATCTGCCGCGACCCGCGCCGCAACCCCACCTCGATCTGCGTGGTCGAAGAGGCCAAGGACGTCGTCGCCATCGAGCGCACCCGCGAGTTCAAGGGCCTGTACCACGTGCTCGGCGGGGCGATCAGCCCCATCGACGGCATCGGCCCAGACGACCTGCGCATCCGTCAGCTGATGACGCGCCTCGCCGACAACACCGTGCAGGAGGTGATCATCGCCACCGACCCCAACCTCGAGGGCGAGGCCACCGCCACCTACCTCTCCCGCCTGCTGACCACCCTCGACATCAAGGTCAGCCGCCTGGCCTCTGGCCTGCCCGTCGGCGGCGACCTCGAGTACGCCGACGAGGTCACCCTGGGCCGTGCCTTCGAGGGCCGCCGCACCGTCACCAGCTAGCGCTCCGCCCGGTCCGCCCGGTCTGCCGGGGTACGCGGCGACATGGGAGCCCCACGCCACCCCGCCTCGCACACGGCGTCACATGAACGCCCGAGAATACGAACGCATTTAGGATGGGAGCGCGGGATGTCGCCGCGTACCCGGAAGCCAGGAGTGCCCACGTGAGCCTGATCGTGCAGAAGTTCGGCGGATCATCCGTTGCCGACGCCGAGAGCATCAAACGCGTTGCCAAACGCATTGTCGACACCAAGAAAGCCGGCAACGACATCGTCGTGGCCGTCTCCGCGATGGGCGACTCCACCGACGAGCTGCTCGACCTCGCCCACGAGGTCACCCCGATCCCGGCGCCCCGCGAGCTCGACATGCTGCTCACCGCCGGCGAGCGCATCTCCATGGCCCTGCTCGCCATGGCGATCAAGAGCATGGGCTACGACGCCCGCTCGTTCACCGGCAGCCAGGCCGGCATGATCACGGATGCCCAGCACGGCGCCGCGCGCATCGTCGACGTCACCCCCGGACGGCTGCGGGATGCCCTCGACGAGGGCGCCATCGCCATCGTCGCCGGTTTCCAGGGCTTCAACCGCGACACCAAGGACATCACCACCCTCGGCCGCGGCGGCTCCGACACCACCGCCGTCGCCCTCGCCGCCGCGCTCGGCGCTGACATCTGCGAGATCTACACGGATGTCGACGGCATCTTTAGCGCCGACCCTCGCGTGGTCCCCAAGGCGCACAAGCTCGAGCGGGTCTCCAGTGAAGAGATGCTCGAGCTCGCCGCGGCCGGCGCCAAGGTGCTCTACATTCGGGCCGTGGAATATGCCCGCCGGCACGGGGTCACGCTGCACGTACGGTCGTCGTTCAACAACAACACCGGCACCATTGTCTACAACCCGGGCGCCACTAGCCCGTACGCCACCGAAATATTGAATGGAGAGCCCGTGGAAGAGCCCATCATCGCGGGGGTCGCCGCCGACCTCAGTGAGGCCAAGGTCACCGTCGTCGGTGTCCCCGACATCCCCGGCAAGGCCGCGCAGATCTTCAAGATCGTCGCCAAGACCAACGCCAACGTCGACATGATCGTGCAGAACGTGTCGGCCGCATCCACCGGTCTGACCGACATCTCGTTCACCCTGCCCAAGTCGGAGGGTCAGCAGGTACTCACCGCGCTCACCAACGAGCAGGCCAACGTCGGTTTCGCCGGCCTGCAGTACGACGACCAGATCGGCAAGCTCGCCCTGGTCGGCGCCGGGATGCGCACCAACACCGGGGTATCCGCGAAGCTGTTCGAGTCGCTGTTCGAGGCCGGCATCAACATCGAGATGATCTCCACCAGCGAGATCCGAATCTCCGTCGTCACCCGGGCCGACACCATCAACCAGGCCCTGCGCGTGGTGCACACGGCCTTCGGGCTCGACAGCGACGACGAAGCCGTCGTGCACGGCGGCACCGGCCGCTAAGGCCCCGTCCCGCCCGCTCGGCAGCCAACTGTTGCCCGTGCGGACATCTGCGCCCGGTACGCCGGCACCATTTGTCCGCATCGGTAACAGTTGAACCCCGCGGGCACCCGCCGGCCTCCGCCGGCCCATAGGATGCCAAAACCCGCGCACCCCCGGCATAACTCCTGCAATTTCTGCCAAAAACCCCCGTTTTGTCCCGTTTGGGCTCCAACCGGGGAGAATTGCAGGAGTTATGCGCATCCCGGCACAAGATCACCGGCACGAGACCGACCCGCACCAGACTTGACTGAGTAAGGACCACACAGTGACCAGCACCGCAGCCACCAGCACCGCAGCACCCCGCCGCGCCGGGATCAACATCGGCGTCGTCGGCGCCACCGGCCAGGTCGGCGCCGTCTTGCGGCGCCTGCTCGAGGAGCGCGACTTCCCGGTCGCCAGCATCCGCTACTTCGCGTCCGCGCGCTCCGCCGGCACCGTGCTGCCCTACAAGGGTGAGCGGATCGTCGTGGAAGACGCCTCCACCGCCGACCCCACCGGACTCGACGTCGCGATCTTCTCCGCCGGCGCCACCCTGTCCAAGAGCCAGGCGCCCCGGTTCGCCGCGGCCGGCGTAACCGTGGTCGACAACTCGTCGGGCTGGCGGATGGACCCCGACGTGCCGTTGGTGGTCAGCGAGGTCAACCCGGAAGCCATCGACCAGGCCGTCAAGGGCATCATCGCCAACCCGAACTGCACCACCATGGCCGCCATGCCGGTGCTCAAGGTGCTGCACGACGAGGCCGGCCTCGAACGGCTCATCGTGAGCACCTACCAGGCGGTCTCCGGCAGCGGCCTGGCCGGCGCCCAGGAGCTGGCCAGCCAGATCCGCGCCGCGGCCAGCGACGACAACCTCCTCCAGCTGGTGCACGACGGCTCCTCGGTGAGCATGCCCGAGCCCACCATCTACAAGCGGCCGATCGCGTTCGACGTCATCCCGCTGGCCGGGTCGATCGTCGATGACGGCCTGTTCGAGACCGACGAGGAGAAGAAGCTCCGCAACGAGAGCCGCAAGATCCTCCAGCTGCCCGAGCTTCTCGTCAGCGGCACCTGCGTGCGGGTGCCGGTCTTCACCGGCCACTCGCTGTCGATCAACGTCGAATTCAGCAAGCCGATCTCCGTCGCCCGCGCCACCGAGCTGCTCAGTGACGCGCCCGGCGTGCAGCTGAGCGACATCCCCACGCCGCTGGAAGCCGCCGGCGCCGACCCGAGCTTCGTGGGCCGCATCCGTCAGGACCCCGGTGTGCCCAACGGCCGCGGCCTGGCGCTGTTCATCAGCAACGACAACCTGCGCAAGGGTGCCGCGCTGAACGCGGTGCAGATCGCCGAGCTCATCGCCGCGAAACTCGCGACCCACGTCGACATCGGATAGGCCCGCAGGCACGCGGTCGAGGTCCGCTCCGCTAGTGTCAGAGCTTGTGGAGACGATCAGGGCAGCAGGAACCGGGAGCCGGGTGGCTTTCGCCGTATTCGCGGCGACCGCGCTGGCGCTCATCGGCTCCGCGCTCATCCAGCTCGTGCTCGGCGGCAACGCTGAACACCTGTTCATCGCCCTGACGGCCGTGGCCATCACGGGCATCCTCGACATCCCCCGGCTCCGGCTGGGCACGGTACCGCACCGCAGCCCGGTCGTCAGCCTGCCCATCGTGGTCGTGCTGGCCGTCGACCCGGTCTTCGCGCCGCTGATGTCGGTGGGCCTGGTCTGCCTGGGTGTTCTGATCGTGGTTTGGGTCCGCGCCCGACGGCCCGAATTGGCGTTGTACGCGGCCGGGCTCACGGGTCTGGGCGGTGCCGCGTTCGCCGGCGTCCTCGCTCTGCTCGCGTCCCTCGACGTGATGGCCGCCGGCGTCGCCGCAGCAGCGGCGCTCGCCTACTTCACCACGGTGGTGGCGCTGGAGGCTGTCCGCCGGCGGTTCGACCGGACCGGCCTCGACCTCGGCCCCGGACGACAGTACTCGGTGCCCCGTCTGGTCCTGATCGGCGGCGGGTTCGCCGGGCTCTGCGCCCTGATCAGCCAGTGGACGCATCCGTTCTTCGACACGCGCACCGATACACTGGCCACCGCCGTCACCCTGGTGCCGCTCGCGATCGTCGGCGGCGGCACGATCCTGCTCGTGCGCGCCATGTCGATGCGCCGCCGTCTGGCCGGCGTGGTCGACGGGGTCATCGACCTCAACGCCACGAACCACTTCGTCAAGTCCGGCGGGCAGGCCACCCCCATCACCATCAGCCCGGCCAGCAGCAGCGTCGACCTCGCCAGTGTGCTGCGTCGCGCCGCCATCGCCACGGTGGGCGTCGAATCCGCCGGCATCCGGCACGAGCCGGCCGGCCTGGGCGAGATCGACGCCCCGCTGTCGATCGGACCGCTCGGCCAGTACCTGGTGGCCCGCCGCGACGTGATGGACTACCCGTTCACCGGGGACGACCGCCGCGCCCTGCAGGCCCTCGCGCACACCGCCGACGTGGTCTACGCCGCCCGGGAGAGCATCGGCGGACTCACCATCCGCGCCAACACCGACCCGCTCACCGGGCTGCCCAACTACGGCGCCTTCCAGGATGCCCTGGCCAACATCAACGACCACCGCGACTACTCCGAGGCGCTGGCCGTGCTGTTCATCGACCTCGACGACTTCAAACGGATGAACGACCGCTACGGCCACCAGGCCGGCGACGAGATCCTCAGTGAGATCGGTCGTCGACTCAGCGCCGTCATCCGCCCCTACGACGTCGTCGCCCGCGTCGGCGGTGACGAGTTCGTCGTCATCCTCACCCGGCTGTCGTCGCTGGCCGAGGCGAAGCTGCTGGCCGAGAACATCATGGAGGCCACCGGCGAGCCCCTCGCCGTCAGCGGCACCGTGCTCAACCCGATCCTCAGCATCGGTCTGGCCTACTCCGCGCACCGCGAGACGGATGTCAACCAGCTGCTGCGCGATGCCGACCGCAGCATGCTCGCGATCAAGAAGTCCCGCCGCCGCGGCGGCCCGGCCAACGAGAGCAGCATCAACATCTCCGGGCACCGCTCGTCGCAGATGAACGACATCGTCGCTCGCGCCATCGACGAAGACCTGCTCGAACTGGCCTTCCAGCCGATCGTGAGCCTGGTCACCGGCCAGATCTGGGCCTTCGAGGCGCTGGTGCGGTACTCCGACCCCGAGCTCGGCCCGTTGTCGCCGCCGTCGCTGGTGGAGAAGGCCAAGAGCCTCGGCCGGCTCGACGCGCTCACCCGCCAGGTGGCCCTGAAGGCGATGGCCGCCGCCGCCGACTTCCGGCTGATCGAACCGCGCATCGTCTGCATGACCATCAACGTCGAGGCCGGCCAGATCCTGCCGCAGCGGGTCGGCAGCTTCGTCGAAGAACTGGCCGACCGCTACCCGGGCATCTCGCTCTGCCTCGAGCTCAACGAACGCTCCGTCGCCCGGGTGTCCACCGCGGTGCGCGCCCAGGCCGACCACCTCCGCGACATCGGCATCATGATCGCCCTGGACGACTACGGCTCCCAGGATTCCTCGGTCGACGCGCTGGTGCGGATGCCGATGGACATCCTCAAGATCGACAAGAGCCTCGTCGACGACCTCGACGATGTGCGCCAGCGTGAGGTGCTCACGGCGCTGCAAGGTTTCGGTGACAACCTCGAGTATTCGATGATCGTGGAGGGTGTCGAGAACGAGGCGATGGCCACCCATCTCTCCGCGTTGGGCATCCGCAGCGCCCAGGGTTTCCACTACGGCGTGCCGCGCAGTTTTGAAAAGACCCTCGCCCGCCTCGAAGAGTTCGGGGCCGCCGCGGTACTGCCCGTGCGCGCCGCGTCTGAGCTTCCCCTCTGAACGCTAGGGTCGCAGTATGGTCGAGCAGAGTTTGAGGTTGCCGCACGTCGGCGTGCGGGAGCGCGTTGAGCGGTCCGTTTTCCTCTCCCAGCTGCTCCTGGCCGCGGCCACCCTGCTGCTCGTCGCGGTCACGGTCGCCAAGGACGCGTCCATGTTCGTGGAGCCGCTCTACTTCCTCGGCGTCATGGTCATCTTCGCCACCACCGGGCTGGCCGCCGCCGTGCCCTGGCGCCGGCTGCCCAAGATCTGGATCATCGTCCTGCCGCTGCTCGACATCGTCGGGCTCACCCTGGCGCGCGAGGCGCAGCCGCAGCTCGGTGTCAGCTTCCTGCTGGTGTTCCCGGTGATCTGGCTGTCGACCCACTTCGGTCAGGCCGGCGCCGCCGGCAGTGTCATCTTCGCCAGCGTGCTGCTCTGGGCCGGCCTGCCGTTGAAGCTTCTCACCGACCCGAACAACGCCACCGGCTACGCCACCTCGCAGGCGCCGCTGCTGGCCGTCGTGACGATCATGCTCGCGTTCGTGGCCTCCGTCACCTACACCACCAACCGGCGGGCGCTTGCCCAGCGGGTGCTGCTCACCCAACAGGCCGGTCTTTTCGAGGCGGCCCTGCAGCGCTCCCGGCGCCAGGAGCAGACCCTCGACGAGATCTTCAACACCGTCGACTTCGGTGTGGTCGGCTACGACAGCGACGGACGGGTCAACTTCGTCAACCGGGCCCAGCGGTCCATGCTGACCCGGTTCGGCGTCAGCGACGGCATCGGCCTGGCCACCATCGTCTACAAGGAAGACGGTGTCACGCCCTTCGACGGTCCCGACCGGCCCACCCAGCGCGCCATCCGCGGTGAAACCGTTGACAGGGTCACGGTGTGGCTGGGTTCCCCCGACCAGCCGCAGGCCGCCGTGCTCGTGTCGGCCCGGCCCATCCACGACCACACCGGCCGGTACGACGGCGGCGTGATCGTGACCCGCGACGTCACCGCCGAGGTGCGGGCCGTGCAGGCCAGGGACGACCTCGTCGCCTCGGTCTCCCACGAGCTGCGCACCCCGCTCACCTCGATCCTGGGCTACCTCGAACTCGCCCTCGACGACGAGACGATCGACCCCGACACCCGCCGGATGCTCGAGATCGCGTCGAAGAACTCCGACCGGCTCCTCGAAATCGTCTCCGGCCTGCTCACCGCGGCCAGCGAGTCCAAAGAGGGTCTCGCGCTCACCGTCGCGCCCTGCGACCTGTCCGCGATCATCACGGAGGCCGTCGAGTCGGCCGAGCCGCTCGCCGCGCAACGCGGCATCCGGTTCGAACTGGCCGAGCTGGCGCCGATCACGGTCACCGCGGACGCCTTTCGGCTGCGCCAGGTGATCGACAACATCTTCTCCAACGCGATCAAGTACAACGTGGAGTCCGGCAAGGTCAGCGTCGAGGTGCTGGAGGTGTCCTGCGGCATCGAGGTGCGCGTCGCCGACACCGGCCGGGGCATGAGCGAAGACGAACAGGGCAACCTCTTCGACAGGTTTTACCGGGCCGACTCGGTGCGGGGCTCCAGCGTGCACGGCACGGGACTGGGCCTGAGCATCAGCCGGGACATCATGCGCGAACACGGCGGCGATCTGCGCCTGGAGTCGACCAAAGGCAAGGGGACGACGGCAATCGCCACGCTCCCGGTAAACAGAGGTTGAGCGTGGCACGCCACGCTCAACGGGGGACAACATGCACCTAGACGGACCCACCCTGCAGATGATCAGTGGGTTGATCACGATCCTGTGCGGGGTCTCATTCATCTTCAACACCGCGCTGAACCGCAACGACCCGCCCGGCCGTCTGTGGAGCCTCGCGTTCGTGGCGGGCATTATGGTGGCCGTCGGTTACGGCGTCTACATTGTCAGCGCCGAGGCATGGTGGTCGATCACCTTCGCCAACGTGTCCCTGGTCATCGCCGTCGGCGCGCTCTGGTCGGGCAGCAGGGTCTACAACGGCCGCGGCTCCGGCTTCGCCGTGGTGGGCGGCCTGGCCCTGGTCGTGGGCGTCATCAGCCTCCTCCCCGGCGCTGACGGCGGCGAGTGGGCGGGGGCTGCCCCGCTCTGGCTCGTCGTGGCGCTGATGGGCGCCTTGGGTGGCACCGAGGCCCTGCGCGGCCGGCTCCGCCGCAACGTCAACGGGCGGATCTTCGCGCTCGTGCTCTTCGTCGTCGCCCTCTTCTACTCCGGCCGCGCCATCGTCTTCACCGTGGACGGCGTCGACAGCGCCACCTTCATCACCTACTTCGACTCAGGCACCACCTCGATCCTCAACATGGCGCTCATCGTGACGGCCTGCGTCGCCACGTCGATCCTGCGCGCGGAGCGGGTCGGCAGCAACGCCGTCGGCGACATCACCGTGGGCATCCATTCGGCCGCGGGCGTGCTGTCCGGCACCGCGTTCCAGCAGGCCGCCACCGACCATCTGCAGCGGGCCGAACGGGCCGAGCTGGGCCTGGCCCTGATCGGCGCGGACATCGACAACCTCCCCGAGATCAACACGGCGTTCGGGCGCGTCACCGGTGACGAGGCCATCGCCCGCTTTGCGGACACCCTCCGCGGCAGCGCGCCACTGTTGGCGCAGATCGGACACCCGGCTGCCGGCCGCTTCTACGTGCTGGCCGCCGTCGGATCCGCCACCGAGGCTCTCACCATCGTGCAGCGGATGCAGAACGCCCTCGTCGACGGACCGATGGGGGAGTCCTACAAAATCCGGCTCACCGCGAGCTTCGGCATCGGGGACACCTTCGACCACGGGTACGACCTCGCGGCCCTCACCGCCGCGTCCGGCCGGGCCATCGACGTGGTCAAGCGCCGCGGCGGCAACGACATCGCCGTGACCACCGAAGCCGCCGTCACCCGCGACCCCTGACCGCGAAACAGCCGGCGGGCGGCTAGGGCACGATCGCGACGGTGATCTGGTCGCTGGCGGTCTGCTTCGCGAACGAGGCCGAGGTGGGCGTGGTCTGGATGAGCAGCTCGTAGGTGAACGACAGTGTGACGCTGGTGGCCGTCGGGTCGAGGGCCGACAGCACGTAGGTCTGTCCGTAGCTGTACGGCGCCTTCATGAGGTAGCCGGGCACCAAGGTGGTCTGGTCCACGAAGGGTGCGGGCGGCTCCAGCGCGCCCGTGGGCCCGGTGACGGCCGTAATGACGGTCATCTTGGACAGGAACACGTCCTGGCCGTCGTCGGTGCCGAGCGTGGCGCTGAGCGAGAGGCTCACGGGCTTGTTCGCGGCCGCGGTCCACTCGCCCATGTTCAGGCTCGAGGAGTAGTCCACGGTGAGCGCCGCATCCCCGGCCGTGATCTGGTGCCGGGTCGATCCCGTGGCCAAATCGTTCTCGATCGCCGTGAGGGTGGCCTTGGTCTTCGGGGTCGCGGACGGGCTCGCCTCGAGGCCGGCCCAGGGGGCCTGACCGCAGGCGGAGAGAGTAATCGTGAGGCCGGCCGCACAGGCCAGCGCCGCGAGGCGGGTACGGGTTGACATCGTCATGGGATCCCCCGGGGGTGCACTGGTGCGCGCGGGTGCTGCGCTGGTCTTGAGCATATCTTGTGAGAACCTTGCCCCCGGCCGGGGGTCAGACCGTGTTTTGCCCTGACACAGTGGGGACTGTGAATGACAGCAACAACGCCACCCAGACCGCGCCCAGCCCGGATGCCCACGCCAACGAGTTCAATTCGATGGTGGAGGGCCTGCCGACGTACCGGTCCACCGTGGGCTGCATCGTTCCCGCGTACAACGAGGCCGACTCCATCGCCGGCGTGCTCGACTCGCTGCTGGCCCAGACCCGGCTGCCCGACGTCATCCACGTGGTGGTCAACAACACCACCGACGACACCGTGAAGATCGCCAGCCAGTACGCCGGCCCGCACGAGGTCGTCACCGACGGCGTGATGCAGTTCACCGAGGTGTTCGTGCACGACATCGGGGTCAACCCCGACAAGAAGGTCGGCGCGCTCAACTACGGCTTCTCGCTCATCGAGGGCTGCGATTTCCTGCTCGGCGTCGACGGCGACACCACGGCGTCGCCCAACGCCGTGGAGCAGCTCGAGGCCGAGATCTCCTCGGACACCCGCGTCGGCGGCATCTCCGCGATCTACAGCATCGACGACACCGTGATCCAGGGCCTCGTCCCCAGCTTCCTCATCGCCGGCCAGCGCGCCCAGTTCGCCGCGTTCAACATGCAGAACATGCTCCGCGGCCGCAACATGGCCGTGCTCGGCGGCCAGTTCTCGATCTTCTCCGTCAAGGCCCTGCGCGAGGTCATGGTCGACAGCCACCAGGCCACCCCGTGGGTCAAGGACAGCGAGGTGGAGGACTCCCTGCTCTCGCTGCAGATCAAGAGCGCCGGCTACCTCACCAAGATCAGCGCCCAGGCCCGCGCCAACGTGGGCGGCATGACCACGCTGCGCGGCCTGGATGCCCAGCAGGTCAAGTGGAACTTCGGCGCCATCGAGCTCATGTGGCCCGGTCAGCGCGGCGACACCAAGGGGCAGCCGTTCCACCCCAACCTGCGCCTGCGCTGGCTCGAGAACTTCTCCATGATCGTCAACGTCATCACCCGGGTGATGTTCTTCATCCTGCTGTTCGCCTCGCTCTCGATCGACGCGTTCGTGTTCAGCCCGATCTGGCTGATCCCGCCGGTCATCGCCATCCTGCTCAACTTCCGCACCGCCATGTCGATGAAGAGCCGCACCTGGAAGGACATCGTCTTCGCAATCGGGTTCCTCCCCGCCGAGATCTATATGTGGGTGCGGATCGGCCACTTCGTGCGCGCCTGGACCAAATTCGCCAGCAACAAGCAGGTCGACAACTGGGCCGAGCAGGCCAAGGCCGAGCGCGGCTCCGGTAACGCCTACCTGGTACCCCTCCTAGTGGGACTCGCCGCGGCCGCCGCGATGGTGTTCATCTGGTTGCAGCTACCCATCATGGTCCAGTCCACCATCCTGTGGATCGGATGGCCGATCCTTGGAGTGACCACAGTGCTGCAGACTTTGACTATGTTCTTCACACTGATCAAGCGTCACCGCGGCTACCGGGTGTGAGCGCCCACATCGAGGCCCTCGCCCTGCGCAAACTGCTCGCCCAGATGGGCGGCGACCAGAATATGCAGCGCCGCTTTGTGCACGACTTCGTGCACCTGTGGCACAGCCGGTCCCAGCGGCTGGCCGTGGCGCTGACCCAACGATTCCCGGATGCCGAGGAAGCCCACGTGGTGTTGCTGAGCATCCGCTCGAGCAGCACCATGGTGGGGGCGGTCACGGTGGAGGCCACCGCCGCGATGATGCACGACGCCCTGCGCGACGGTGATATCGCGGGTTCGGTGAGTCACATGACCAGGCTCAACGAGGTGGGCGAGCTGGCCTGCTCCGATCTGGCCACCATGTTCGCCCTGCAGCGCTAAGCCGCGCCCATCCCGTTGGTCGAGCCTGTCGAGACCCCGCGACCCGAAAACGACCCCTAGTACGAGTCGCGCCCGGCCTGATCCGACGCCGCCAGCCGGTAGCCCACGCCGCGCACGGTCTCGAGCCAGCGCGGGGCGGTGAGGCTGTCACCGAGCTTGCGCCGCAGGTTGCTCAGGTGCGCCTCGACGGCACGCTTGTCGGCCTCGTTGACGTAGTACGACGTCACGTAGCTCTCGCCGCGCAGCAGCAGCGCCAGGTCGGCCTTGCTGCGCACCCGCCGCTTCGACTCGAGCAGTGCGGCCAGCAGGTCGAACTCGGTGCGGGTCAGGTCCAGCTCAGTGGTGCCGAGCATGGCCAGGCGCATGTCGTTGCTCAGCCGCAGCCCGTTGTGCTCGATCCAGTCGTCGGCGCGTGCGTCACTGCTGGCGGATGCAGCGGTGCCGGCCTGGGGAAGCGGCACGGTCGCGACGTGCTGCCCGCTCATCGCTACCGGGGCCAGGCTCGGCGGCAGGTCGGCCGCCGGGGGAGCGGGCGCGGTGACCGGCGGAACGTACGCGGGGGTGTATTCGGGTTCCGCGGCGAGCTGTGCGCCGGCGGCCGGTGCGAACGCGGGGGCGGCGGGCTCGGTGATGACCTCGGTACCCTCCGGCGGCAGCGCCAGCCGGGGGCGGCGCAGCATGGCGTCGATGCGGGCGCGCAGTTCGCGCGGCCGGAACGGCTTGGTGAGGTAGTCGTCGGCGCCGGACTCCAGGCCCTGCAGCGTGTCGATCTCTTCGTCGCGGGCGGTGAGCATCACGAGGTAGGTGGCGCTGAACGCGCGAATCCGCTTGGCGGTCTCGAACCCGTCCATGCCCGGCATGCTCACGTCGAGCGTGGTGACGATCGGGTCGTACGCGCGAACCGCGCGCACCCCGTCGAGCCCGTTGCTCGTGGCGATGGTCTTGAACCCGGCCTGGGTGAGTACGGCTTCAAGCAGATGGCGGATGTCTGCGTCGTCCTCAATAATGACCGCTACCCTGCGTATTTCCCCGGTCGTCGACATACCTGAGTATATTACGCGGGTCGAGCATCCATCAGATAGACCCGATTCGGCCCGCCGCCCGGCTACCAGCCGGCAGCGGCCGCGAGCTCGAGGGCCCGCTCGTTCCACCATTCGCCGGCGGCCGGACCGCCGTTGCAGGTGCCGTCGCTCTCGCCCGGCTCCTTCACCCACAGATTCGCGTCGCGCAAGGCCCCATCCGTTGTGGCCTCGGGAGTGCCGCCCAGGGCCCGGCCGGCAGGGTTGCACCATTCGCCGTTGCCGCCCCGGCCGTTGCGCGAGGTGTCGACGACGAAGTGGGCCCCGCCGGTGAGCGCGGAGACCGCCTCACCGAAGGCCTGCTCGGCGGCCGAGTCGTTGTAGTTGGAGACGTTGGTCGCGAAACCGCGCACCTGCGCGACGCCGGCGCGGTTGAGCAGATCGGCGGCGGTGGCCGGGGTGAGCCAGTCGGAGTGGCCGGCGTCGAGGTAGACCGTGGCGACCGTGGGCGCAAAAGCGGCCACGCCCTGCTGAATCTGCGCCACCCTCTGCTCGACATTGCCGCACTCGGTGGCCAGCGCCAGCGCATCCGGTTCGAGAATAACCACGGATGCCTTCAGCGTCAGCGCCGTCGCGATGGAGGCCACCCAGGTGGGATAGTCGCTCTCCGAGAGGCCGCCGGCCGAGAAGTTGCCGCAGTCGCGGTCGGGGATGCCGTAGACCACGAACACCGGCGTCTGCCCGACCTCTTCGGCGGCATCCGCGATGGCGGTGACGTCGGCCTGCACGGTGTTCAGCGGGTACTTCTCCGGCATCAGCCAGATCGCGGAGGGCTGCTCGGCCAGCTTGCCGAGGGTGGCGGCCGCGGCGGAGTCCGGGTCGGCGACCGCGGCGGCGGTGGCAGCCACCTGCGCGGTCGAGTTCGGGTTGGTATAGAAGGAGCGGCCGGCGAGAGGGTTGCCGGCGGCTGCGCTGGTGGCAGTGACCGCAAAGCTGCCGATGAACAGGCCGAGCGCCACGATGGGCGCAGCGAGTGTGATGATGCCCAGGGAAAGGCCGAGACGACTACCGGTCGAGTCCATTTTGCAACCTTATCGCCCGCATCCGGCGTTCGCAGCCGGGGGCTGCTGCGCCCCGGCGGAGCGGCCCGCGCGGCGGGTTAGAGTTAGAGCGTGAATTCAGAAAAGGTCGATGTCGCCCTGATTGGCGGGGGAATCATGAGCGCCACCCTGGCCACCCTGCTCGCCGAACTGCAGCCGGACTGGAACATCCAGGTCTACGAGCGCCTCGGTGAGCTCGCGCAGGAGAGCTCCAACCCGTGGAACAACGCCGGGACCGGCCACGCCGCGCTCTGCGAACTCAACTACATGCCCCAGGCTGCCGACGGCACCGTCACGGCCGAGAAGGCCGTCGCCATCAACGAGCAGTTCCAGATCAGCCGCCAGCTCTGGTCGCACCTGGTGGAGACCGGGGTGCTGCCCGAGCCGGAGAAGTTCATCAACTCCACCCCGCACATGACCTTCGTGCACGGCACCGCCAACGTGGACTACCTGCGCAAGCGCATGGCCGTGCTCGCCGATGAGCCGCTGTTCGCCGGGATGGAATACAGCGAAGACCCCGCCGTCATCGAAAAGTGGACCCCGCTGCTGACCAAGAAGCGCGCCGCCAAGCAGAAGATCGCGGCGACCCGCATCGAGTCCGGCACCGACGTGGACTTCGGCGCCCTCACCCGCTACCTGTTCGCCTCGCTCAAGAAGCGCGGCACCGACGTGCACCTCAACCAGCAGGTCACCGCGCTCAAGCAGCAGGACGATGGCTCCTGGAAGCTCAAACTGCTCAGCCTGGTGGGTCGTTACACGAACACCGTCGAGGCCCGTTTTGTCTTCGTCGGTGCCGGCGGCGGCGCCCTCGCGCTGCTGCAGAAGAGCGGCATCCCCGAAATCAAGGGCTTCGGCGGCTTCCCGATCAGCGGCCAGTTCCTGCGCACCAACAATCCCGCCATCGTCAAACAGCACCAGGCCAAGGTCTACGGCAAGGCCGCCGTGGGCGCGCCGCCGATGTCGGTGCCGCACCTCGACACCCGGGTAGTGGATGGCGAGACCTCGCTGCTCTTCGGCCCGTTCGCCGGATTCAGCCCCAAGTTCCTCAAGACCAGCACCTGGTTCGACCTGCCTTTCTCCGTGCGCGCGCACAACCTCGTGCCGATGCTCGCCGTGGCCAAGAACAACTTCGGCCTGATGAAGTACCTGGTCGGCGAGGTCTTTGCCTCCCGCACGGCCAAGCTCAACGCACTGCGCGAGTTCATGCCCACGGCCAAGGCCGAGGACTGGGAACTGATCACCGCCGGCCAGCGGGTGCAGGTCATGAAGAAGGACGCCAAGGCCGGCGGCATCCTGCAGTTCGGCACCGAGGTCATCACCTCCGCCGACGGCAGCATCGCCGGGCTCCTCGGCGCCTCGCCCGGAGCCTCCACCGCCGCGCCGATCATGGTCGACCTGCTCAAGCGCTGCTTCCCGGGCGAGTACTCCCGCTGGGAGCCGCAGCTGCGCGAGATGGTCCCGAGCCTGGGCACCAAACTCTCCGACGACCCCGCTGCGGCCGCCGCCTCCCTGGCCGCCACCGCCAAGACCCTGCACCTCACCGCGTAGGCGCGGCCGGCCAGCCTGCGCTGCGCCTGCGCCCCGCATCCGCTGCCCGACCGCGAGCTATGCGGGTCAGGCGCCGCTGTGCGGGTGGCGTGCCACCCGCATAACGGCGCCTACCCCGCATAACGTCAAGACCGGCGGATGCAGCGCCCCGCCGGGTGAGCCACCCCGCATGACACCCACCTTGCATCCCACTCGAACATGTGTTCGACTGGATGTATGCGCTGGAGTGGACAGGAACTAACGACCGAGCAGGCCGGCGCGCTGCCCGGCCTGGCCCGGCTGAACAACCTGGTGCGCAGCGTCCGCACCCCCGAGTTCGACGGGATCACCTTCCACGAGGTGCTCGCCAAGTCCGCCCTCAACCGGGTGCCCGGCCAGAGTGCGATGCCCTTCGGCTGGACCATCAACCCGTACCGCGGCTGCTCTCATGCGTGTACCTATTGCTTCGCCCGCCCCACCCACAACTACCTCGACCTTGACGCGGGCAAGGACTTCGACAACGAGATCATCGTGAAGGTCAACGTGGCCGAAGTGCTCAGTAAAGAACTCGCCAAACCCACCTGGGGCAAGCATCCGGTGGCGCTGGGCACCAACACCGACCCGTACCAGCGGGCCGAGGGCCGCTACCGGCTGATGCCCGGCATCATCGCCGCGCTCGCCGACTCCGGCACCCCGTTCTCGATCCTCACCAAGGGCACCCTGTTGCGCCGGGACCTCGACCTGCTCCACGAGGCCAGCCAACAGGTGCCGGTGGATCTCGCCATGTCCATCGCCATCTACGACGACGCCCTGCAGCAGGCCGTTGAGCCGGGTACCCCGAGCACCAAGGCGCGCCTGGCCACGGTCAGCGCGATCCGCGACAAGGGCATGGACTGCTCGGTGTTCCTGATGCCGATCCTGCCGTTCCTCACCGACACCAAGGCGCACCTCGACGAGGCCATGCGCCAGGCCAAGGCCGCCGGCGCCACCGGGGTGCTCTACAGCGCCCTCTACCTCAAGCCCGGGGTCAAGGAGTGGTACTTCCAGTGGCTCGAGCAGGATCATCCCGAGCTGATGCCCCAGTATCGCGAGCTTTACAAACGCGGGACCTACGCGCCTAAGGAGTACCGTCAGTGGCTCGCCGAGCGCATCCAGCCGCTGATCCGTGCGCACGGCCTGCAGCGCCGCCGGGAGGACCCGGCGACGGGCGGCATCCTCTCCAAGGCGCTGACCGCCTCGCCCGCCGGCGCCCGCACCGCCTCGCCCGGCAGCCCGGCCGTCCCGCCCTCCCTGATCGCCGCCGAGCTGCCCCTGGACCTGACACCGACGCTGTTCTGAACGTCAAGCTGTGGGTGCTCCGGCATGCTCCACCTGATTCTGGGTTGCCGCCGACCCCGCATCTCGGTACGACAGCGATTTTTGGTCTCATCGGCTAGTTTCACCCTGCTCGCCGGTCGTGGCCCCCAATCGGGACGTCTGCGATCGCTGCCATACTCAGGGCATGACCACACCGACACCGTTGGGGGACGGCTCGAATGAGCCCCGACCTAATGCCTCACAGCCGCCAGCCGCACCTACCTACCCGTACGGGACGGCGACGCTGCCGCCGCAACCGCCACTGACATCGGCGAAGGGCCTCGCCCTCGCCGCGTTGCTCGTCGGCATCGGAGCATTCCTCTTCGGGCTCATCCCCGTCTTCGGGGCAATTGTCGGAGTCGTGGCCGTCGTGCTCGGCATCCTGGCCATGCGCAAAAAGCAGCCCAAAGCGATGGCTCTCACCGGCGTTATTCTCGGTGGCGTCGCTATCGTAGCCTCGATCGCCGTGACGTTCGGAGCCGTGGCGCTTGTGAACCTCGCCTCAGACGACACGTCGACGACAGAACTCACCGAGTCGGCCACAGCCGAGCCGGTCGAATCGACAGAACTCGAGCCCGCCGAAGCAGAGCCGACCGAAGTAGCCGCAGACTCCGAACCTGAGGCTGCAGACGTGCCGGCCGAGTACGGATCCGCGCTGATTTCAGCCGCAACTTACGCGAGCATGATGGATATGAGCAAAGCTGGAATCTACGATCAGCTCACGTCCGAGTACGGCGGACAGTTTTCGCCCGAGTCGGCTCAGTACGCGGTCGACAACGTAGACGCTGACTGGTCGGCGAATGCTCTGGCCAGCGCGAAGCTCTATCAGGACGAGATGGCCATGTCACCCGCGGCTATCCACGATCAGCTGATCAGCGAGTACGGCGCGAAGTTCACCGTCGAAGAAGCCGACTACGCCATCCTGCACCTGAACGACTGACCCGCTTTGTCCCTCAAGGACCTCGCCCACGGGCGGGGTTCTTGTTGTTTCCGGAGCCCCAGCGCATGCCCACCATTCTGTAGGCCGAGCTTGTCGTAACCCCGCGACCGAAACTCGCGAGCGCGGGCCCTGCAGTGCGCCTGAGTAGCGCACGCCGCATTTCTGTCTAGCTGACCCGCCACTGTCCGCAACCGCGCATCGGTATAAGGAAAAAATGCGATTACAAGGACGGGATCGGACACAGGGTCCTATTTTTCGACCTTTATCCTAATAAACCCTCCAATCAGGACCACGAACAGGCTCAATGAGCGAGCGGATGCGTTCGCGAGCTAGCTCACGGGATCTCTACGGGCTCGATCAACAGCAACCCCAACTCTCCGCCGTCGTCCCTCATCGCCGCCGAACTCCCGCCCGAATTCTCACCCACCCTGTTTTGACCCTCACCGAGCGCACACCACCGTCGAACCGGCTGCCCGC
The DNA here is from genome assembly GCF_004402745.1 of Cryobacterium sp. TMN-39-2. NCBI lineage: Bacteria > Bacillati > Actinomycetota > Actinomycetes > Micrococcales > Microbacteriaceae > Cryobacterium > Cryobacterium sp. TMN-39-2. Next base: position 46,600 of record NZ_SOFX01000046.1, on the reverse strand, counting down.
CAACCCCCGCACACCTGAGATAATCAGACGCGGAGAGGGCGCAATGTCACTTGGGTTACCCGACCACCTGGTCAAGGCCACGCTCAGCCGTGCCCTGGCCCGGGCGTCGCACTGGTTCGGCCTGGTCTGCCTGGCCGGCGCCCTGTTCTCGGTCCTGGCGCTGAGCGTGTTCCCGGTCACCGACCGGCTGCAGATCACCGTCGCCGCGATCCTCGGCATGGGCGCCCTGCTGGCGATCCTCGCCCGCTGGCGCACGGTGCCGCTGACCATCGCCTACCTGCTGGTCGGCGCCCTGTGCACCTACCTGTTCACCAGCGCAGTGCTGGGCATGCCCGGCGTCTTCCCGTCCTCGGACATGTTCCTGATCTCGCTGCCCAAGATGGCCCTGATCATGGTCGGCGGCGCCGGCACCGGCGCGCTCGTCGGCGTGCTGTGGAGCACCCTGGGCTTCCTCCTCGCCGAGGCCGCCGCCACCCTCGCCATCTCGCAGACCCCCGTACCCGACCGCCCCGACGTGTTCACCGTCGTCACCTACCTGTTCCTGGTCGGCGTGATGCTGCTCGACGGCCTCGCCCGCCGCACCGGACGCGCCGCCCAGCCCGCCATCCACCGCGCCGTGCAAGACGACGAGTCCCGCATCCTGCGCCACGACTTCGACGTGCGCGCCATCGCCCTCATGCACGACACCACCCTTAACCAGCTGGTGTCGGTGGCCCGCGCCAAACCCGGCCCGCTCAGCCGCGGCCTCGAGGCCGGCGTCCGCGAAACCCTGCAGACCCTCGCCGAGCGCGACTGGCTCACCCACGTCGACGAGCGCACCGCCGCCGCGGCGGGCAACGACGGATGGCTGTCCAGCGCCGTGTTCCGCGCCATCGACCGCATGCGCGACCGTGGCCTCGTCGTCGACATCACCGGCGACAAAGAGGCCCTGGCGCGCCTGGACCCGCAGAGCGACAAGGAACTGGGCCTGGCGGTTCAGCAATGCCTGGTCAACGTGCTTCTGCACGCCGGCATCGTCACCGCCGAAGTGGTCATCGACGCCGACGGTCAGAACGTTTCGGTGATGGTGCTCGACGCCGGCCGCGGCTTCATGGAGTCCGAGACCGGCAACGACAGGCTCGGGCTGCGCCAGTCGGTACGCAAACGCATCGAACGGCTCGGCGGCTCCGTGGTGATCTGGTCCCGTCCCGGCGCCGGCACCTCGGTGTTACTCACCCTGCCCGCCCCGCCCATCGTGCCGAGCACCATCGCCGCGGCCGCCGAAGTCGCTGCCGAAACCGCCCCCGCCGCGGCTGCGGCCGCCGCCGAAACAGCCCCCGCCTCGACCACCGAGACCGCCCCAGCCACCACCCCCACCGACAAGGCCACCCCGTGACCGCCCACCGCGCCACCCAGCAGCGCCTCGACCCGCTGGGCACCCTCGCCGCCTGGCCGCTGTCGCCCGCGATCGCCTCGATCGTGCTCTGCTACTCGGTGATCGCCACGGTCCTGCAACAGGACCAGATCCGAAACCCCCTGATGGCCACCCTCGCCGTGCTGGCCATGGCCGCCGCAGCGGCCACCCTGGTGATCGGCACCCAACCGGCGCGGTCGCCGTTCGGCCGCCGGATCCACCTGATCATGGCCGGCTTCGCCCTGCTCGGGTACGTCTGCGAGCAGCTCAGCCGGTGGGGCGACAACCTGCTCGTCCAAGACGACTTCGGCCCGGTCTGCATCGGCTTCCTCCTCCTGGCGCTGGCCCCCTACCGGCCGTGGCGGGAGATCGCCCTCTCCGGCGCCGTCGCCAGCATCGTCGCCATCCTAATCACGCTCCCGCAAGCCGGCTCCTATGAAGTGCATGTCCCCGTCGCCGTGTACGCGATCGTCTCGGTTACCCAGATCCTCGCGCCCACCGCCGCCGGCGCCGCGTACTCGCGCCGCATCGTGCGCTCGATCCTGGCCTGGCAGACGGATGCCCGCCGGGCCATCGTCGCCCGCACCGAAGAAGCCCGCGGCCAGATGGCCCGGGCCGTGGTGGAGCAGCAGGTCTCCGCCCTGAAGTCCGGCGTCATCCCGTTCCTCGCCGAGCTTCTCGAGCGTGGCACCGTCACCGCCCTGGACGTGGCGCAGGCCGGCCAGCTCGCCGCCGAGGTACGCCGCACCCTGGTCGCCGAGATCGACCGAACCTGGCTGGACTCCGTGGCCACCCGGGAACGTGCCGCCCTGGCCGAGCGCGGCACGCCGGGCCTGCTCGTCGTGGCCGACCCCGAGCACCGGGCCACGGCGTTCCGCGCCGAACAGCGTGCCGCCACCGCCGCCCTGATCGGGGCCCTCTGCGCCGCGCCCGGCTTCGACCCGCACAGCCTCGTCGTGCAGATCACCGGCTCGAGCACCCCCACGCCGCCCCGGCCCGCCCCGGCCACCCTCACCGCCCCCCGGCCCACCCTCATCAAAACGGCACCGCCGACATCCGTCCCGGTCGACACCATCACCATCCAGGCCGCCCTCGACCTGCCGCCCCGCAAGGTGCGCGCGCTGCTGCGCCCCTACCTCGGTGTCATCCGGGTGGTCTTCGCCAACGTGCGGGTCACCGTGCGGCGCCCCTCGCTCACCATCGAGTTCGACGGCGCCCGCGACCCGCACCAGGTCGGGCCGCCCCGGGAGGCCCTGGCCACCCCGGCTACCCCCGCCGGGGTGCGCGCCAAGCAACCGCCCCGCCAAGTACGCTGAACCTCAAGAAACTAGACGTACAAGACGTACAAGACGTATAAGAGGGCGGTACCGGCGGTAATGGCGAAACTGTATTTCCGATACGGGGCGATGAACAGCGGCAAGAGCACCTCGATGCTCCAGGCCGCCTACAACTATGAGGAGCGCGGCCACCGGGTGCTGCTGGCCAAGCCGTCGGTCGACACCAAGGGCGACCGCGGCATCCTCTCCCGCCTGGGCGTCACCCGCGGCGTCGACTTTCTGCTGACCCCCGAGACGGATGCCTACGCCCTGTTCCAGCAGCACCGGCACGAGACCGAGGCCACCACCGGGCTCGACGTCAGCGCCCTGCTCGTCGACGAGGCACAGTTCCTCACCGAAACCCAAGTCGACGACCTGCTGCGCATCGCGATCCTCGAGAACATCCCGGTGCTCGCCTACGGCATCCGCACCGACTTCCAGACCGTGGCCTTCCCCGGCAGCCGCCGGCTGCTCGAGGTGTCGCACAGCCTCGAAGAACTCAAGACCATCTGCCGGTGCGGTCGAAAGGCCGTCTTCAACGGGCGCAAGGTCGACGGCGCGTTCGTCTTCGACGGCGACCAGGTGGCCATCGACGGCGTCGAGGTCACCTACGAGTCGCTCTGCGGCTCCTGCTACCTCGAGGAAAGCCACGGCGTGCTCAACAACCGACGCCGGGAGCCGGCGGAGCGAGGGCGCTCAATCGGCGTGGATTCGCACGAAGCGAGTCCGGCCACCGAGAGCGCCCCAGCTTGCCCCCCGGCAAGTTCCCCATCATCACCCTAGGGAAGCATCCGCGGCGGCAAAAGCCGTCATTTATCAGGGCACTCGATTCCGCACGGCAGAAGAGGCAGATATGCACAGGTTCCGCGTTGCGCTGATCGACGACCACGAGATCGTGGCACGCGGGTTCGCCGGCCTGTTCGCCACCCTGCCCGACATCGAGGTGGTGGCCACCGTCGCCACGGTCGCCGAGCTGCTGGCCGAGGTAGGGGAGACCCCGGTCGACCTGGTGATCCTCGACCTGCGCCTCTCCGACGGCTCCACCGTCACCGGCAACGTCGACCGGCTACGGGCCACCGGCGCGGCCGTGCTCGCGTTCACCGGCGGTGACGACGCGGGTCTCATGCGCGCCGCCGCCCGCAGCGGCGTGCTCGGCGTGGTGCGCAAATCCGAACCCACCGACGTCTTGCTCGACGCCGTCACCCGGGCAGCGGCCGGCGACACCATCGCCTCCACCGAGTGGGCGGCAGCGCTGGATGGCGACCCCGACCTCTCCGATGCCGGCCTGAGCCCCCGCGAGCGGGAGGTGCTCTCGCTCTACGCCGCCGGCGCCAAGGCCCCGCTGGTGGCCTCGCACACCGGACTGTCCGAGCTCACCGTGGTCGACTACATCCGCCGGGTGCGGTCGAAGTACGAGCGGGTCGGCCGGCCGGCGAACACCAAAATCGACCTGTACAAGCGTGCGCTGGAGGACGGCATCCTGCCGGTGCCCGGCCGCTCATGACCGCGCTGACGGGCAGCACGGGCAGCCCCGGCACGCTGCAGGCCACCGACTCGACCGTCCCGATTCCCATGGTCGCCGAGCGCCCGGCCCACACGGCCACCGCCAACCTCACCCGGCTGCTCTGCATCGCCGTGGCGGCCGCGGCCGGCATCTTCGGACTGCTCTCACTGCCGTCGTTCCTGGCGCAGGCCTGGCCGAACTCCGCGTTGGCTGCGGCCGCCTGGGCCGCCTCGTTCGGCCTGCCGATCGCCCTGGGCCTGAGCGCCCGGTGGGGGTCGGCGCGCATCCGGCGGGGCATTGTCGCGGCCGAGGCGCTCAGCTTCGTCGGGATCCTCGGCTTCTGGCTCATCGTTCGCGGCACACCCCTGCCCGCCGGCGCCGACATCCCCTGGGTGATCACCTTCACCGGGGTGCCGTGCGTGGCCGTGGCCGTCTTCGCCCAGCCGCGTCTGGTGTGGGCGTTCACGGTGCTCACCTCCACGCTCAGCGGCTTTGTGCGTTTCACCACTTCCGCCGAGGCCAACCCGGCCCTCATCGGCCTGGCCGACGGCCTCTACTCGCTGCTGCTGGTCAGCGTGTTCGTCGCGTTCACCCTGGCCGCCCGGCGCGCCTCGGCCCGCGTCGACGAGGCCACCCTGCTCACCCGGCAGGCCGAGGCGCACCGGGCGGCGCGGGTGGCCCGCCGGCAGGAGCGGCTGAGCATCGACGCGCTGGTGCACGACAGCGTCATCTCCACCCTGCTGATGGCGGGCCTGGGCCGCACCCCGCCGTCCGTGGTGTCCGGCCACGCGTCCAAGACCCTCACCCAGCTCGATGCGCTGCGCTCCCCGCCGCCGCAGCCGGTGCTGCTGGTCTCCGACGCCGCGCGCCGCATCGGCACGCTAGCGCAGCAGATCGCTCCGGATGCCGTGGTGCGCGTCGACAACCCGGCCCGCGCCGGCCAGGAGGCGGGCATCGAACGCACCGTGCCGTCGGCAGCGGTGACGGCCATCCTCGGCGCGGTCGGCGAGGCCCTGCGCAACTCGGTCAACTCGGCCGCGGGGCAGGACCCCGCCCGACCGGTGCACCGCCGTGTCACGATGCTCTCCACCACCGACGGCTTCCAGGTCACCGTCAGCGACGACGGCGTCGGTTTCGACCCGGCCCTGGTTCCGCCGGAGCGGCTGGGCATCGCCGAGTCCATCCTGGGTCGCATGACCCGGTTGCCCGACGGCGCCGCCCACGTGCGCTCCACCCCCGGCCGCGGCACCGACGTAGTCGTGGCCTGGGCCCCCGACCGCGAGCCTGCGAATCGCACGCCAATCCGACCAATGCCACCCCCGTCGGTCGAGCCTGTCGAGACCCCATCGGTCGAGCCCCATCCGTCGGTCGAGCCTGTCGAGACCCCCACCTTCCTCTCCCGCTCCCTCGACCTCACCACCCCCATGGCCCGCCTCATCCTGGCCCTCTTCGTCTTCGTGCACGGCCTGCTCGCCGTCATCAACATCGTCCCCGGCCGGCCGCTGGCCCTGATGCTCGGTGCCTACCTCGCGATCGTGCTCTCCGCCATCACCCTGATGCGCCCCATGAACCGCCCCTTCCCCCGCACGCAGGTGGCCGTGGCCCTCACCCTCAGCGGCGTCGGCGCCATTCTGATGTTCGGCTACCTGCCCGCCCACGACGAGGCCCCGTTCGCGCACTGGCACCTCGGCGCGATCACCCTGATCCTGGTGGTGCTCGCCGCGCGCGGCCAGATCCGGTCGGCCTGGATGGGCTACGCGGTGCTGGCCCTCCTCACGGTGGGCTGGGCGGTCGAGACCGGCCAGTCGGCCATGGTCGGGGTGGACCTGGTCAGCCGGCACGCCGGCACCCTGCTCGCCGGCAGCCTCTTCGTCGTCGGGCTCGGCCGGTCCGAACGCGACCTGCGGGTGCTCACCCAAGACGACCTGGCCCGCGCCCGGCAGGACGCCACTACCGTGGCGGCCATCCGCGAGCGCAAGGCCCAGCTGCGCCGGGTCAACGCCCTCGCCCGGCCCACCCTGCTGCGGCTGGCCGAGCCACACGCCCTCACGGCCGAGGAGCGCGCCCAGTGCCTGCTCGTCGAGGCCAGCCTCCGCGACGCCATCCGCGGCCGCTGCCTGTTCGTGCCCCCGGTCATCCACGCCGTCCAGGCGGCCCGGCAGCGCGGCGTGGAGGTCACCGTGCTCGACGACAGCGCCGACACCCCGCCCGAGCAGCTCGAGACCCTCGCCCGCACCGTCGCCGACGTGCTCGACACCATCGAACACGGCCGCGTCACCGTACGCGTGCTGCCGGCCCGCCGAGCGGATGTTGCCACCGTCGTGATCGAGTCCGGCGCCCCCTGCATCCTCACCGTCAGCCCCGACGGCACCCTGCGCGCCCCTGAGTAGTGCGATTCACCCCCAGAACTAGGCACTTGATCGGGAATTTCTGTCTACGCCGGTGATTCCCTGTGCCTGATTCCTCCCTGCTGAGACAAGCCACCGTTGAGCGATGTGCAAAGATGGCCCTGGGGATAATGCAAACGAGCGGTTCCTCTCGACTAGGCACTTACCGAAGGAACGCGCGTGGAACTAAAGGACTACCTGAGGATTTTCCACAAGAGTTGGATCCTGATTCTGGCTCTGACTCTGGTCGGCGTGGCGGCCGCAGCCGGCGCTGCGATTGCTACGACTCCCACTTACGTCGCTAGCACTCAGCTCTACGTGTCCGTCAAGTCCTCCGGGGACGCGGGAAGTGGCGAGCTTGTTGCTGGAACCAGTTTCGCCCGTCAGGCCGTGACCTCATATGTCGACGTCGTGAACAGTGCCATCGTTCTGGACGAAGTCATCACCGACCTTGACCTCGACATCAGCGCCGCGCAGCTTGCCGGAATGGTTGCTGCATCTTCGCCGTTGAACACGGTGCTGATCGACGTCTCCGTCACCAACGACGATCCGGTACTCGCTGCCAAGATCGCAAACGCTGTGGGTCAGAACTTCAGCCAGATCGTGGTCGATCAGCTTGAGAAACCCGACGGCGAGGCCGTGAGCCCGGTGAAGATCGAAACCATCCAGCCCGCACTCGTCCCAGGCTCCCCGGCAAGTCCGAACGTACCGCTGAATATTGTGCTTGGTCTACTAGTCGGTCTTGCATTGGGTATCGGGTTCGCCGTGCTTCGCAGCGTTCTCGACACTCGCATCCATTCCTTGCACGACATCGATCTTGTAACAGATGCGCCAATGCTCGGTGGCATCACGAACGACCCTGACGCGCGACTCCGACCGCTCGTCGTCCACTCCGATCCAAAAAACCCGCGTGCAGAGTCCTTCCGCAGCCTGCGCACCAACCTCCAGTTCGTCAACATCGAGGGCGGCCCTCGCAGCTTCGTTGTCACGAGCTCCATCCCGGGCGAGGGCAAGAGCACCACCACTGCCAACCTCGCCATCGCCCTGGCCGAGACCGGGGCCCGCGTTGTTCTCGTCGACGGCGACCTTCGGCTGCCTCGCGTGGCTGAGTACATGGGCATCGAGGGTGGGGTCGGCCTCACCGACGTACTGATCGGCCGGGCCGAACTCGCCGACGTCATGCAAAAATGGGGCAAGAACAAGTTGTTCGTATTGCCCAGCGGGCGTGTGCCCCCGAACCCGAGCGAGTTGCTTGGTTCCGCTGCCATGGCCAATTTGCTAGCGGTGCTCACTGAAGAGTTTGACGTTGTGCTCATTGACGCCCCGCCCTTGCTTCTGGTCACGGATGCGGCTGTACTCAGCAAGCTTTGCGGTGGCGCAATCATGGTTGTAGCTTCAGGGCGCACCAAGCGCAACGAACTGTCGAGTGCGCTGAAGGCCCTCGAACGGGCCGGTAGTCGACTGGTGGGCATGGTCATCACGATGCTCCCCACCAAGGGCCCCGATTCCTATGGGTACGGCCAGTACAGCTATGGCACGGCCCTCGAAGAAGAGAAATCCGTGGAGGTGCGCGACGTGCCTGGCCGTCGCAGCTTCGGCAAGACGCGACGGAGGACTGCGTAGTGGCTAGCTTCACTATCCTCACGGTATGCTCCGGAAACATCTGTCGGTCGCCTCTCGCCGAGCAATTGCTCCGGGTAGGTCTAGTACGGTGGCCCGAGGTTGCGCTCGGGAGCGCCGGCACGATCGGCTTAACCGGCCAGGCGATGCCCTACGAAGCCGCCGACCTGTCCCGGCACTTCGGCGGCGACCCGTCGCTGCACGTTGCACGAGTCCTCACAGCGGAGCATCTCAGCGAGGCTGATCTGGTCTTCGCCATGTCGAGGGAACATCGGCGCGCGATCGTGGAACTCTACCCGCGCGCCATTCGGTACACGTTCACCATTCGTGAATTCGCGAGACTCGTCAATGGAGTCACCGACGAAGACCTCGAAGAGGCCGCGGCGCTTCCGTTGCATGACGTTGTCGGTCGGTTCTCCACACTGGTGGGTTTCGCGGCGTCACAGCGCGGGGCCGTGAATCCGCCCGAATCACCCGACGATGACGACGTCGTAGACCCTTACCGCCGCAGCGATGAGGTCTACGCCGAATCCGCCCGCCAGCTTGTCCCAGCTGTGAACGAAGTCGTGTCACTGTTCCACAGATCCACCAGAGTTCATCAGCCCTAGGGGGGCACCATGGGCGCAAGCAAACCCAGCAGCCGCAAGAACCGCAACAACCGCACCCGCCGAGGCTTTCTTGTCGCCGGTCTGGCCGTTTTCCTGCTTGTCGACGCCGGCCTGGTCGCGTTCGCCCTGACGGCTCCTAAGCCCGCGCCCAGCGCAGGAACGGTGGCGGCTGTGCCGACCGCTAGTCCTCCACAGGTTGCGACCCCCGAGGCCACGCCAGCCCCGGAGGTTGAGCCTGTTGAGATCACTGCCACAGCGACAGGCGTACCATCCCGAATCCTCGGCGCCCTTGACGCGTCAACAGCTTGGCGTGCTTCAACCGGAACCTGCCCGTCTGCCGCAGCCAATCTTGAACTCACTACGGACTCCGGCGCGACCTGGGAGAGCTTCAATGCTTCGACCGAAGCGAGCGCGTCGTCCATCTTGGCGATTTATGTCGCCGACGCCGCGGAGATGTCAATGGTGACCCTCGACGCTGTGGACTGCGCACCCCAACTCGTCACGACCTTCGTCGCGGGTGATGCATGGAAGGCCTACCCAGATCGCGTCACGGCGGAGTGGTACGTGGACCCGGCTACCTCAAACACAGTGCATACCCCGGTGGGCGATGTGGTCGCTCCGTGTGTTTCGGTGGCCACCCTAGCGGCCGCGGATAACTCCAGTGCTGCCGTGCTATGCATTGACGCTTCGGTAGTCACCACCCAGGACGCTGGCGCTACATGGTCTGCCCCGGCCGCTGTTCCGGGCGCGGCGGCCATTGCGGCAACGAACGAGGGATTCCAGGTCGCAGTTGCAAATCCGGCGGGTTGTGTCGGTATCTCGCTGGTTGGCGTGTCCCAAGACGGTGCAGTCGACGCCACGCCCCGGCCCTGCGTTGATGCGATTGTCGGCACGGGTGAGACAGCTCTCTCTGCAAGCGACGACGGCATGCTGTGGCTCTGGGCAGGCGACAGGTTCGCACGGTCTGCAGATGGCGGTGCGACGTGGGGGTGAAGAGCTACACGTTGAGCTGGCAGCGTGCCTACGCGGCCCGGCTTTTCTTCACGGACCTCGCAGTCATCATCGGGGTGGTCTTGGGTAGCCAAGTCCTGTGGTTTGGTTCGCGACGCTCGGAATTGCGCATTCCAATCGAGAATATTGCCGATTTCACGTTCGGCTACACTCTCGTCTCCTTAGGTCTGATTGTGTTCTGGATGCTGGCACTCGAGTACTACGCCACTCGTGATCACAAGACCATTGGAACCGGGAGTACCGAGTACAAACGCATTCTGGACGCGAGCGCTCGGATATTTGGTATTACCGCGATAGTCGTGTTCTTGCTCAAGGTGGACTTGGCTCGTGGGTACTTCCTCACGGCGCTACCGATCGGGCTCATCTTGCTTCTACTCGGCCGTTGGGGATGGCGGCAATGGCTCGTCGCGCGGCGCCGCGAGGGTCGCTTTGTACATCGGACCATCGTTGTGGGGGAACGGGACAAATGTGTCCATGTCGTTGTTGGCATCCGCCGTGATATGGCAGCGGGACTTTCCGTAGTCGGAGCCGTAACGGAGAACGGAAGTGTCGCGCAGAATCTTGTCGACGGTGTTCCAGTCCTGGGGGACTTCAGCCAGATTCTCGAGTCGATTCAGCGGGTCGGCGCCGATACAGTTATCTTCACTGGAGCCGATAATTTCGGACCGAGGAAGCTGCGCGAGCTCGGCTGGGAACTTGAAGTGCTCAAGGTAGACCTCATTATGGCACCGGCACTGACCGACATAGCTGGCCCACGAATCCATGCACGTCAGGTTTCCGGGTTGCCCCTCATTCAGGTTGACTTTCCTTCATTCGAGGGGGCCCGGCACTCCGCAAAACGGGCCTTCGACCTCATCGCCTCTGGCCTAGGCCTCCTGGTCCTTAGTCCTATTTTCTTGTGGATTATTGTCGCGGTGCGTCGAGACAGTGCCGGCCCGGTCTGGTTTCATCAGGAACGTGTGGGGTTGAACGGCAACGTCTTCAGAATGATCAAATTTCGCTCAATGGTTGCAGATGCTGAGGCCCAGCTGCCGACTCTGCTGGATCAGTCCGACGGCAACGGTGTGTTGTTCAAACTTAGGGCAGACCCCAGAGTTACCAAGGTCGGATCCGTGCTGCGCCGCTACAGCCTTGATGAGCTCCCGCAGCTTATCAACGTGTTCCGAGGCGACATGGCGCTCGTGGGGCCGCGCCCTCCTCTCGCTCGCGAGGTCGAGTCTTACGACGGTTCGGCACGTCGACGACTGCTCGTTAAGCCAGGCATCACGGGGCTTTGGCAAGTGAGCGGGCGTTCGGACCTCTCCTGGGAGGACAGCATCAGACTCGACTTGTATTACGTCGAGAACTGGTCTCCCACCGGCGACGTGATCATTCTTTACCGCACTATCCGAGCGATCCTTCGTCCAGCCGGAGCGTATTGACCTTTCTGTTCCGCGCTGGAAGCCATCAGACATCCGAAAAGTGCGACCGCCCTGAACCAACAGATATGAGCCAGTTTTGAAGTCAGACGTAATACAACAGGCAGAGAGCGCCGACCTGCAACGGGTTGGCCCCGTCTCGTTCGCAGTCAGTGACCCCCAACTCGCCTGCCGACGAATTCTCGATTTGGTGCAAGAAGGGCAAGGCCGGCACGTACATCTCGCTAACGCCTACACGATCGCGCTTGCGGACAAGTCAGCCGAGTATAGGCAGGTTCTGGCAAGGCCGGCCGTGAACTTTCCCGACGGGAAACCGATCGGATGGGTATCGCGCTTAAAGCGACACTCACCCAGGCTCAGGCAGGTCCGTGGTCCCCAGCTGTTCCTAGATGTTTTCGATCAGGGACGGTCAAGCGGTGTGCGGCACTATCTACTGGGTTCTACTCCAGATGTACTGTCTCAGCTGGAGCGCCGCCTACGAGAGCTCCACCCGGGTGTCGAGATAGTCGGTACCGAGAGCCCACACTTTCGTCCCTTGTCGAAAACGGAGTATGCAGAGCAAGACGATCGAATTCGGCACAGCGGAGCGGACATCGTTTGGGTTGGCCTGGGCACTCCGAAACAAGATTTTGAAGCGATGCGTTTGGCAGAAAGCCTTCCGGTCGTGGCAATCGCAATCGGTGCTGCTTTCGACTTTGCAGCGGGCACACTCCGGGAGGCACCCCGTTGGATGACCACACTCGGTCTTGAGTGGTCCTACCGCTTGATCAGAGAGCCTAAACGGCTCTGGAGACGTTACTTGTTCGGAAACGCCCGATTCCTGAAGGCGGCAATTTTCGCGCCCACGCGGTTGGAGTAATAGGTGCTGCGTCGACTCGTTAACTGCATCATGCGCCGGATCGCTGTACGTGCCAATGTGACCATCGGTTCTGGGTTCCACGTCGGGCCGGGGTCAACCATCTGGGCACCGCAATCGCTCGCCATCGGCAAAGACGTGTACGTGGGGAAGAACGTCACGATTGAGGTTGATGGCAAGATTGGTGACGGCGTACTCTTCGCGAACCTTGCGGGACTCGTTGGGCGAAGTGACCATGATCTTCACGACCTGGGTTCCAGTGTCAGGCGAAGTCGATGGGTTGGTGATTTCCCAGAGTCCTTGAGCCGCGAGACGGTAATTGGCTCGGATGTGTGGCTCGGGTACGGCGCCATAGTCCTGTCCGGGGTATCTATTGGCGACAGCTCAGTTATTGGCTCTGGAGCGGTTGTAGTAGGGGATGTTCCCTCCAACTCCATAGTTGTCGGCAATCCGGCAAGGGTTGTGGGGCAGCGATTTAGCGAAGACGATCTTGCCCTTCACTGGGCAGCCCTGACTGCGGCCGGCCATCGAATTCTCGTGGGTCAAGTAGAGGAAGAGTCTTGAGGATCGCAATCATTCACCCGTGGCTGCCGCAGTATCGAAAGCACTTTTTCGAGCTGCTGGTCCACGAAGCGCACCGTGTAGGAGTCGAGGTGCACGTCTACTACGGCGAAACTCCGAGGGAATGGCGCGCTCGAAATGACTCAGTCTCGTCCCCGTCGGCTCGGCTCCTAAGAACTCGGTTTCTTTCGATCCGAGGACGGGACGTTTCCTACAAGGACGTACGACAACTTCGAGATGGCGGACCGTATGACCTAATTGTCGTCGAGCAGGCTGTCCGAAATATCGAAACGTATTTTCTTGTGGCTGGGCGGCGCAAGACGCCCGTCGCTTTCTGGGGTCACGGGCGCACTTTCACGGTTCGCGTGAGCCGTAGCCAGGAGCATCTGAAACAATGGCTGACACGACGTGGGCGCTGGTTTTTCGCCTATACGGACGGCGGCGCAAAAGCCGTCGTGGCGGCAGGCTTTCCAAGTGATCGCGTGACAGTTGTTCAGAACTCCATTGATACGACGGTGCTGAAACGATCAATCGATGACATCCGCGCCGAGGATATTAGTGCATTCAACAACTCGCACGATCTAAAGGGCAAAACGGCACTTTTCGTCGGCGGCTTAGACGGCTCAAAACGAATTCAGTTCCTACTCGAAGCCGGAGAAATCGCACACACGATGGACAGCGACTTCCGGCTCGTCATCGCAGGGGATGGCGATGAGCGGGAGATCGTGGAGCGTTTTCAGGTCGAGCGTCCATGGTTGATCTTCTTAGGACCAGTTTTTGGTGCCTCAAAGGCAGTTGCCATGGCGGCTTCACAAGTGATGGCGATGCCCGGTCGAGTTGGCCTCGTCGCAGTTGATGCCTTCGCCGCCCGACTGCCAGTTATAACGACTGACTGGCCGTGGCACGCGCCAGAATTCGAGTATCTAGAGGATGGGGTGAACGCTGTTGTGACAAAGGACAACGCGCACACGTACGCGACCGCACTTGATGCGGTGCTTCGGGACCACGCCCGGCTGTCTTCCCTGAAGGCGAACTGCGCGTTGGCGGGCGAGACATACAGCGTCGAGGTCATGGTCCAGAACTTCTTGCGCGGCATCCGCCGGGCTTTGGAGGTGGGGCAACAATGAATTTTATTGTGCTGATGGCTTGCCACAACAGGAAGCCTCTCACCGTTCGTGCGATCGAGCGTGCGCAGGACGCGGCGGATTTCGCTGGAATTCAGATCTCGTTCACGGTTTTTGACGACGGGTCTACCGATGGAACTGGCGCGGCGCTCGAGGCGATGCCTCAATCCATCCAGATCTTGCGCGGTGACGGAAGTGCTTTTTGGGCGAAGAGCATGGCCGTTGCCGAAGAGGTGACACTGAGATCTCCGGAGACTTCGACAGACAGCTTCCTGCTGTGGCTGAATGACGATGTCGAACTTGATCTCGGCGCGTTCCTCGCCCTAGCGGATGCCATTACTCGGAATCCCGGAGCAGTGATTGTTGGGGCAATGCGAGACCCGCTATCTGGCGACGTGACCTACTCCGGGCTGAAAAAAAGCGGGAGGCATCCGCTGAAGTTCTCGGTCATAACCCCTCAGGATGCCTGCCGGCCCGCTGATACATTCAATGGCAACCTAGTTGCTGTCCCTCACGAAACGGCGCGCCTCATTGGCGGGATCGACGGTGGGTTTTCCCATGCATTCGCGGATATCGATTACGGGTTGCGATCCGCGCGTCTCAACATCCCCATTGTGCTGGCACCCGGGACCTACGGTGCATGTGCGCGCAATGCGATTCCGTCTCGCGGGACGGTAAGGGATGATTGGGCTGCTTTCCGGGGCCCAAAGGGCGGCGGCAATTACCCGTCGCTGCGCCGAATTCTTGGAAAGAGTCACAAGCGTTCGTGGAGGCTGGTCGTTGCTGCCACCTACATACTCTGGTGGGCGCGAAGGATGCAAGTCATTGGTTCTTTGCGATGACTGACAATGTCATGAATAGGGCTGACGGCGGAGATGCTAGGCGAGATGAGAGCAACAACGTGCGAAAAATAAGGGTAATTCACTTGCTTGGGGCTCTCAACCCCAGCGGTATGGAACGGATGCTGGTCTCTGGTGCCGAACACTTCGCGCACCATGGAGTTGAGGCTCTAGTTGTCGGCCAGGGTGAAGACCATCCCTATTCAAACGAATTGAGTGCAGCTGGATACGAGGTAGTGTCCATACCCTCGGTCCGTACCCTGAAGGGGGCGGTAGCCCTCCGCCGGCTCATTAGAAGAACATCGCCGGATGTGCTCCATATACATAGTGAGGGAGGGTACGCGATCTCTACCCTCTCGACCGTATTTTGCTCGCGTGGTCCAGCAGTGATTCGAACCGTGCACAATGTGTTTACACCGATTGGGCGTACACGGCTATCGCGGCGGATTCAATCCGCAATAGGAGACGCCGTAGCTCGCTTTGTAGTGGTTCCTTCGCCAGATGTTCAGGAAAACGAGGCCCAATACGGGCGCGAAACTACGCTGATCTATAACTGGGTAGCTGACGACATTAGTGTTACCCCGCAGAATCTCCCGCAGCCGGTCGCGGATGAAACCCAGAGCGCGTTGATTGTAGGCAACTGTTCCGCGATAAAGAACCATGACCTGGTTCTCGGGCTCCTCTTTAGTGGTGGCTTCGATCTCTATCACCATGGAGACGAATCTCACGCCAGCGCGGACGAACGTGAATGGCTTGATCGGTTTAGCGCTGCCGGACGGCTGCGTTCCCGGGGTACCGCCGCCCCAACCGAGAGCTTGAAGCAAGCCTCCCTTTTTGTTATGCCCTCCACTCAAGAAGGAATGCCCGTTTCGCTCGCGGAAGCAATGACTGCGGGCCTGCCAGCGCTGGTGAGCGACGTAGCGGGCTTGCGTTGGGCAGCGACGGTCCGTCGAGTGCGACTAGTCAGCAACAATCTGGACTCTTGGTCGGCAGCGCTTGACGAAACTTCGCTTGAGAAACTGCGGATCCAAGCTGGCGAGGCTCCGCCTGACTTCAGCGCAGCAAGAGGTGTTGCTGAATACGTTCACTTGTACCGCCAGGCAGCCGACGTTGGAAGCAGTGTGCGTTAAATGCAAACGACCGAATTCCTACTCAAATCCTTCCCATTCCCATCGGGCGCGTTCGACGATGAGATGAAAATTCAGGTACACGAGGAGACCTACGGCGACTCAATCGATCCCGTGGCATCCTTCATCATCCCCGTTCA
Organism: Cryobacterium sp. TMN-39-2; assembly: GCF_004402745.1. Taxonomy (NCBI): domain Bacteria; kingdom Bacillati; phylum Actinomycetota; class Actinomycetes; order Micrococcales; family Microbacteriaceae; genus Cryobacterium; species Cryobacterium sp. TMN-39-2. The sequence continues at coordinate 30,696 of NZ_SOFX01000046.1, read as the reverse complement.
TAATCAAGAGTCCATGATTGTTGGAAATCTGGAGCTGATTCGAGAACACGCGGCGCTTGATCACGAGATTGTCGTAGTCGCTGACGGTTGTACTGACGGCTCGCTCGAAAAGATCATGGGCTGGTTCGCGAAGGTCCGAGATCACCCTGCGCGAACGGTGCGCGTTGTTGTCGTGGACATCCGGGAAGGCGTATTCGAGACGCTCTCCGACTCAATCGGCATCCACCTATCGTTTTCACCTCTCATCATTGAGATCCAGGCGGACATGTCGATTCAACACCCAGGATTCGACGAGGAACTCTCCGAGGCTCTTGCATTGAACCCGGATGTCTTCGCGATAAGTGGCCGCGGGGCCCATCGACTCTCTCGACTTCCTCACTTCAGACTCAACTCGACTCGTCTCGCGAGAATGATGGCTGCCTTGGTCATGCGCATTGCAAAGTGGCGGAACGGTCGAAGAGGCACCTACATTCCCACCTTGGCGGAGTACTTGTTGTCAGACAGTATCGGGCGTGTCGGGGATCTCGTCGACCTCCCGGCTCCGGTGACTAAGTCCAATTACCTTTACGTTCACGAGACAGTCATGCGTGGTCCGCTCGCCTTCTCTCGAGACAATTACTCATCCCTCGGGGGATTCGACACTTCCGCATTCTTCCTCGGGAATGACGATCATGACCTAATCCTGAGAGCCAGGATCGAGAAGCGCCTTCTCGCTGCCTACCTGCCGATCAGATTCGATTCGCCTCTCGAAGCTGGTTCGACCAGGGCGCTCAAATCGCCGGCAGAGACGCTCAGATTTCAAGCCTTGCTGAGCCATTACGGGGCCGCCGAAAGAGAAAGCGTGCTCTTCATCCAAGGACCGAACATCCGATCCAGGACCCGATCGATTCGAAAGCTCCCGCGCGTACGGCGTGCCACCCAATGACTCTCGTTGCGCGAACACTTCATTCAGGTGCCACCTGGAACTCCAACCTGACGAGCGTGAACGGAGAGTCTTCCTTATGGGTCCTCTAGCTTTGCTTCTCGTCGCACCGGTCGCGGTCGTCGGGTTGCTGTTGCTCGCAACCCTCGTGCAGAGGCATCCAGCGTATGGCGCGTTCGCTTCCTACATCATGGTGCTCCTCCAATGGGATTTTCCCGTGCAGCTGCCGGTAATCACGCTCGGTGGCAACAATATTTTCTTTCCCGATCTGGTCGCGATCATTCTCACCTTGGTGATGCTTAATAACTCGAGAACACTATTCAGGAATCTTGGATGGGTAACCCTGCCATGGGCGCTATTTGCGCTATGCATCTTCGTGGGTGTAGCCCGTGGGATCAGTGAATACGGACTCGGTCTCGCTATCAACGAGGGGCGCTCTTTGTTGCTGCCGCTAGTTGCGACGGGATGGGCGATGTCCATCGACTGGACAGACGAAACAGCGCACAGGGTTCTTATTAGGCCTCTTCAGGTAGTTGGTTGGCTCTTAGTGGTCCTGGCTGGATACCACGCTCTTCGATACGGCCTTGGCACAGCGAGCTCGAACTTCATCGATATCGACGGAGTGGCACAATCTGGCCGTGTACTCATGCAGAATCAGGCGCTTGTACTTGGAATAGCCGCGCTTCTCGCTCTAAGGCAATGGGATACGACCGGAAACCGCAGGTACCTTCTGACTTTCGTAGCGTTCATCGCTGTTGTTGCCGTTAGTCAGCAGCGCACGGTCTGGTCTGCGGTAGCCGCTGCCCTGGGAGTATTGATGCTCTTTGGATGGCCACGCTTGAGGAGAGTGCTACTTCTCGGCGCTGTGGTTGTAGTTGTCACTGTGCTCTTTGCTCCATCGCTTCCCTTGGTGGCTGACCTCATGAAGTCCTTCGCAGATCAGACCACGTACGACGCGCGGCTTGCAAGCTGGGCGCAGTTGATTAATCAATCGGTGGCCAGCGGCCCAGTAGCAGTGTGGTTTGGTCAGCCGTTCGGTTCCGGATACGTGCGGTTGGAGCCAAACGGCCTCATTGCCACGTTCTCGCCGCACAACTGGTACCTGCTTTTGTTTCTCCGCACTGGGCTCGTGGGCCTTATTGCGTACTCCACTGCTGCGGGCTACGCAATCCTGAAGCTCCTTTCCACCCAGAAGTCAGCAGCGGCACTTTCAATCCTTGTCGCCGTCATGGTCTTCTGCTGGTCTTATGGCTTTTCGTGGACCTTCAGTGTCCCTGCCGGATGGGCTCTGACGACGGCGTACCGTGCCCAGAGATTGGCTGATAGACCCAAGATGTCGCCTCCACTCAATCTGACAAGCACAATGGTGGTGGGGAAGTGAAGCGATCACGCGGAAGCAAGAGTTCTCTGGAAGACCTGCATCAGATCGGTAGTGTGCTCCCGCTCACCGAGTCAGTCCAGCCGGCATTGGCATCTCGCAGATTCCGAGGATTGACCAGCCAGGCCATCCAGGTCACCATGGTTCTCGCGTTCTCCCAGTTGCTCGTTGCCGTCGCCTATGCGATTGGGGCTCGAGCCACAGTGCCGTCCGCCCTCGGGATAAGCCTGTCGGCGATCGCGATCGCATCGGTGGCCGCAGCGTTGGTTGACTTCGGGCTAAGCGCATTCCTCATTCGAGAAGTCGCAAGTGGCCGGTGCGACAATGCGGCAATGTACTCACGGTTGTGTCAAAGGCTTCTGTCCGCGGGCCTTGTCGGAACTGTTCTGCTCACGAGCGGCGTTCTAGTCCTCATCTCAGTTGCAGCTGATTGGGAGTTTCTTCTATGGATAGGACTGATTTTCGCGTCGTCGTTGGTCCTTCAAACTGCCCAAGTGCCCTTGCGTGCACACGGAATGCTGGGGCTCATCTCCATCGCGACAGTACTTGATCGACTCATTTTCCTTTCCGCAACCTGGGGTCTTATCGCGACGGGCGTAGGCGGAGAGCTTGCCATTCCGCTTGGACTTGCCGCCGGAATGGCATTTGACTCGGCTTTTTGCTTCGTCTCTAATGTCCGCCGAATTCCTTCGGGACTGAAACCTCGCGGTCGAGTGCGGGTGGGCCCGCCATCAGTATGGTTCACCGCGTGGCGCGGCACTCGGGGATACGGGATAGCTGCCGTTCTTGGTTCTGCGCAGCAGTTGGATGTGACTATCTTGGGGTTTTCGGGCGGCGCCGCCGCGGCGGGCGCGTACGGGGCTGTGAGCCGATGGACGACGCCTCTTTTGCTGCCTTCTACTGCTCTCACTCAAGTCGGCATGGCACACGCTCCAAAAGCGGATTCGACTCGTTTAGCGCTTTGGGGCCTACGGCGCGTGGCCTGGATACTGGTGCTTGCAGTGATAGCGAGCCTATTAGTCGCCGGTTTCGCTGGAACTATTGCGCCGGCGATATTGGGAACTCAGTATGAAGACTCATCCGCGATATTCACCGTCTTGGCCTTGTCGATCATTCCAACACTCTTTGCCCAACCACTCTCGATGGTTCTACAGAGTCGGGGCAAGGAAGGAAAGGTTGCTTGGATTCTCGGACTGGGACTCGTCCTTCGTCTGACAACGTGTCTCCTTCTCGGCGCGCAGTTTGGTGGCCTCGCCGCCGCATGGGGCGTGACGATTCAGCAAGCGGTAATCCTGTTGATACTTGTTGCTCTGGTGCTCAAAGTTGTCGTTATCGAAGGCAAGAATGAAAGAGCGGAGGACTGATCTTGTTCATTATTCTTACAGCTACCGTCACTCCACAGGTCGACGAACACATACACCTGATCGACCCCGAGCGGCGACGAGAGCAATACCGGTCGGCCATAGCAAAATGGGTGGAGCTCAGCGAGGACATGGATCTTCAGCCGTTTATCGTCGAAAATAGTGGCGAGGACCTTCCACGCCTAGTCCGTTCGGCTGTGGGCCATCGAGCTCACCGAATGCGCCATTTGGCTGTTTCACCTCCTCTGCCGTCCGTTGTCTCAATGGGCAAAGGCGCTGCAGAAGCCCAAATGCTGAACGCGGCCATACAGTCATTGGGTTCTGGGAACGAGCTCGAAATGGTGTTCAAATGCACAGGTCGTCTCTTCGTGAGGAACTTCGACCGGTGCGTTTCTCAAGCGCCTGTCCAACAGAGGACCCTGATTGCAGATATTCCCAGGAAGAACTTCAGTTGGATCGACTCGAGATTTTTCGGCGCTAGTCTCGGCGTGTGGAAGAGTGAGCTTCGCGATGTAGGCGTTTCCTCGAACGACCGGGAAGGTATCAACTACGAGCATGAACTCGCGACGTCCGTGAATAATTCGGCGGCGAGCGACAATGTCGCAGTCCAGAACTTCAGAGAAAAACCCTGGGTCGTTGGACAGTCAGGAACAACAGGGCATCTCTATGGAACAAGCTTCGTCGAGACATCCCGGCGCACAATGACGCGGCCTCTCGACCGTCTACGTCGGCACTTCCAAGCCGAATTCAAGGGGTACTGACTGCGCCAACCGTAATACGAGGTGATCCGAACACCGTTTAGGTGGATCGGGCGCGCGCCACATGCAGCTTTGAGAGACCGAATCCAGGACGCTAGCATTGGGAGTCTATGAAAATTCACCGTGACAGGCGAGGCGCTGGATAAATGGGTCTGCCACAGTTCGCCTCAGTAGGAGTGAACAACCACAACTTGCCTCAGTAGGAAGAATGAGCAGATAGTCATAAAAGCGACGGGTGTGCGCAGCTTGCCGGTGTGCGAGGTTTCCCACACTTGTGGCGACCGACCAAGTTCGTGATCGGTCGAATCGTGCGGTCTCGACTGGTCCGCTGGATCCGACAAACAGACCATTGAGTGTATGAACGGGCGTGGGTTTTCTTGCATAGCGAGAATGCTCTGTGCGTTCACCAGACATAAACAAATAAAGGGGAACACATCTTGAAGAAAGCACTGATTACGGGCATCACGGGCCAAGACGGGTCGTATTTGGCGGAACTCCTCCTCAGCAAGGGCTACGAAGTTCACGGGCTCATTCGACGCGCGTCTACTTTCAACACCACTCGGATTGACCATTTGTATGTTGATCCCCATGATCCGTTGGCGAAACTGTTCCTCCACTACGGTGACTTGAGCGATGGAAGTCGACTCGTTACCCTCCTTGCAGAAATCCAGCCAGATGAGGTCTACAACCTAGCCGCCCAGTCTCATGTGCGTGTCTCCTTTGATGAGCCGGAACACACTGGGGACACCACCGGAATGGGGACGATTCGCCTGCTCGAAGCAGTGCGGATGTCTGGCATTAAGACCCGCTTCTACCAGGCGTCATCATCTGAAATGTTTGGCGCAACGCCTCCGCCCCAGAACGAGGAAACACCCTTCTATCCGCGCTCTCCGTATGGCGCAGCCAAGGTTTACAGCTACTGGATCACAAAGAACTACCGCGAGGCGTATGACATGTTCGCCGTCAATGGGATTCTCTTCAATCACGAGTCCCCCCGCCGCGGTGAAACCTTCGTCACACGTAAGATAACCCGAGCGGTTGCAGCAATCAAAGCAGGCCAACAAGACCACGTGTATCTGGGAAACCTAGATTCTATTCGCGACTGGGGGTACGCAGCGGAGTACGTGGAAGGAATGTGGCGAATGCTCCAGGCCGACGATCCTGACGATTTTGTACTAGCCACTGGCGGCAACTTTACTGTGCGTGATTTCGTCGAGACTTCCTTCAGCCACGCAGGCCTGAATTGGGAAGACCACGTGAAATTCGACGAGCGGTACCTGCGCCCGACTGAAGTAGATGCACTTGTCGGTGACGCGTCGAAGGCCGAAGAGAAGCTCGGATGGAAAGCTACAGTCGACACGGCGGAGCTCGCCCGGATTATGGTGGACGCGGACATTCAGGCCTTGGCCTGCGAAGGCAGCCGCTGGATCGATGAAGTAAAGCTGGCCAGCTGGGGGACGAAGTAGAAATGAGTTCAGAGGATTCAGAAAATCTGGGAGACATCCGGGATCAGGTCCAGTTCACACCCCAACCTTTGAACCGAACGGCGCCGTTCTATGTCGCCGGCCATCGAGGTCTCGTGGGTTCGGCAATCTGGAGGAGACTTGAAGAAGATGGATTCACAGACCTCCACGGCCGCTCATCGTCGGAACTGGATCTGAAAGATCGAGACGCCGTTTTCGCTTTCTTCGCGGAGACACGGCCCCGCTACGTCGTGTTAGCAGCGGCGAAGGTGGGGGGCATCTTGGCAAACAGCACTTACCCGGTTGATTTCCTCAGCGACAACCTCCGTATTCAGGTGAACGTCCTCGACGCTGCGCTCGAGTATCGCGTTGATCGCCTGCTTTTCCTGGGTTCGTCGTGCATCTACCCCCGGATGGCACCCCAACCCATCACGGAGGACTCGCTGCTCACCGGTCATCTCGAACCAACGAATGATGCATACGCGATTGCGAAGATCGCAGGAATTCTGCACATCCAGGCGGTCCGGCGACAATATGGTTTGCCATGGATCTCCGCAATGCCCACCAACCTTTACGGTCCGGGTGATAACTTTTCACCAACCGGGTCGCATGTCCTGCCAGCACTCATCCGTCGATACGATGAAGCAGCCCGATCCGGCGCCGCGAGCGTCACCAACTGGGGCACTGGGAGTCCCCGACGCGAGTTTCTGCATGTGGATGACATGGCGGCGGCTTGTTTGCACCTGCTCGAGCACTATGATGGCCCGACGCAGGTCAATGTTGGGACTGGAAGTGACGTAACGATTAGCGAGATTGCAGAGACAATCGCGCGTGTAGTCGGATTCGGCGGCGAGACCCAGTGGGACTCGAGCAAGCCGGATGGCACGCCTCAGAAGCTGCTCGACGTCTCGCTGTTGGCAGACGCAGGTTGGTCGGCTGGGATCACGCTAGAAGCTGGCCTTCGATCCACGGTGCAATGGTATCGAGACAATCTTGAGTCCTTACGGCAGTAAGTCTTAGGTTGCGTTTTGTACCTGACGGCTTGATTGGGGACGCGAGTCTTTGCGTTGAATCGGAGAGGGTCCCCCATACGGGAGGCCCTCACCGGTTCTCGGTTACGAAGTCTAGGTGGCGCTGTCCCTGGCGGCGATGCGACCAATGGAGATCAGCTCACGGCGGCAACGCGCTTTTTCCTAGGCGTATGTGATCGTTCGCACCTCAATGGAGACGAGCCGTGACTCTCCGGGACGAATCTGGATACTCGAGCTTCCTGCAGTAACTGACACGACTCGTGTCGTGGCATTTCGCATTTGCCAGGCTCGGTTGCATGGCGGGAACGTCACCAACCGTTCCCGAGTAAGCGCACCACTGAACACAAAAGCGTCGCAGTCGGTTTCGTCGATGCTTATAGATCGGTTTGAATCAAGCAGAGGAACCGACCGTATGGGTGCCCATGCGGTTCCTTGATTGCAGCATCGCCGAAGTTCGTTTAGCTCCGCCCCAGCGAGTTGGTCCATCCGCACGCCGAGCTTGCGCCCGTAACTGCCCTCCTGAACTGTGTTGCGGAACGTTTTTGCACCATAGAATCGCGTGACTGAGTACGGTGCTGCGGACACCAGGGTACTGAATCGGCATCTGAGCCACACGTTGTCTGCACATTCTCTCGCAGGCGTTGACTCGACGAAAAGCGAGTACGCTCCTCCCGAGTCGTAGTTCTCACCAATGGCTACCCCGCGAATGCAGTCGCGGACATGTACATATCCATTGAATTGCAGGATGTTGTGAGACAAGCGCGCATCAGTTAAGTTCCAAAATCGAGCGCCAAATCCGCTACGTCCCAGACTTCTATTTCGTTCGATGACCGGACCGTGAACCATGGACGACCCCGTCAAGGAAATGGTTTGAGCGTTCGCGCCGAGGGCCTCGAAGGTATTGTCGGTCAGAATCGGGTATAAATGGCCTCCAGCGCACTCCAAGGCAATAGTGATGGAGCCTCTGAACCGGTTCTGGATTGAGGCCGCGCCCAAGATCGGCCCCGAAAACGAGAGATCAATCCCGTGCGCAAGTGCGCCGCACGACTCGAACAGACAATCAATAGCACCTACGTTCCGCACACGGGTGACTGTCGGATTGACGGTGTGATCTTGGATCTCGAGACCCATGCGAGCACACTCTATGAACTCGCATGACCTCGCAAAGACGTTCTCAACGCAAAATTCACCGTTGGCATTGTCAGCGACGATTTTGATCGCGTTAACTGCCCTCCTTGCAACCCTGAAGGTGCAATCGGTCCACACGACGTTCTTCAGACCGACGCTTAGGCTGTAGAAGATACCGACCGCATTGTCGGGTGCTGCGTCTACGGTGGTTATTTCGAAGTAGATGCCTTCGAAGTGCGCTTCATCTGTCTCCAGCATTCTGAAGAGAGCACTCGCTGTGTCGGAGAAAATCCGGGCACCGGGCCTTCCGCGCAGGTCGACGCCGCTGAAACTCCGAGAGATCGTCCGCGTCATTCGAAAATTCCCCGATGGAACCAGGATCTGCCCGCCCGACGCTAACGCGGCAGCGATCGCCTCAGTGTCGTCTGTGACTCCATCCCCTACGGCCCCGAAGTCTCTGAGGCTAACCCCAGTACTTTCGGTAATCCGGCTAGAGAGAGTGGTCAGGGTCGCTTGCGGCGGTTCCACCAATGTGGCGGCCGTTGCGCTATCCACAGTTTGGAATTGCGCTACTGCTCCGCCCGTAACGCCCGCCGCAGCCACTCCGGCGGCTTTCAGAAATGCTCGACGGGACTTTTGATCACTCAGACGTGTGTCTTTTCCGGTTGGCACGCGCGTTCCCTCCATTCCATTCGTCGATGCTCTGCCATCTCAAGCCAAGTCAACGGGTCATACGGCCTTCGCATTTTGGCCAAAGCAATGTAGACCTGCGTCGGGTGCTCTACTGTCGAGATCATCTCGACTTCGTGGAGCACACTGTGCACCTGTAAGTCGTGAGGCGCTGCCCAAGGCTATGCCCCCAATTAGGGTGCCACTTCGTGCTCGAGCGTCGGAGAAATAGCGAGCTCGTTCAGGCCGGGGCTGTTCCCGACGCAACGTTTCGGCGGTAAAGAAGACCAACGCGGCGAGAAGCATCAAAGCCGGGACGGTTAAGTCGGTGATCGCACCTGACGTTCAGGCTTTGTTCCCCAACGGACGCAAACCGGTTTCCGATGAGTATGAAACGCCGGGCTTCGCCGCGGTGCCGAGGTCGATGGATCCACCCGCCGGTTCGCGTTGCAGCAGGGCTAGCTGAGGAATGTCCGCGAGGGCGGGCGAGCAAAGAAGTATGGATACGTGCAGCGCGGTGCCTCTTCGGCGAACACCTGCGGGTGAATATTCTTTTCAGCGCCCTTCAGTGCGAGCCTGATCTGTCTCTATTCGTCGACTAGGCCGGCCGCACAATTGACTTGCTCGGCGCGATTGTGGGCCGGTTTGGGCGCACGTACTTGGTTGCCGCGGTCCCGTGCCCGTGTCCAGGGCGGGTGGGCGCGGGTGAAGCGGAGAGCGGGATTACCGTGACCCGTGACGAGTATTGCCTCTCGGAGGCCACGGGTGTGACATGCCCGGTCGAGGAGTGCGGCGGCGCGGTTGTCGCGGCGTTTGATCCACCCCGCGATGACGTGGCTTGCGCGGTCTCGGGTGGGCCAGAAGCGGCGGTTGGAGAACTCGGTTATCGGGGGCGCGAAGAAAGGGTTATGCCATGGAGTTGTCCCAGCGAATCCCATATATCCCCTGGACCGGGAAATTCCGTTCTACGGCAGCGAGAGGGTGATCGGACCCCGCGCATCTTGGGTGTCGAGACTGGGTGCGGCATTTTATGTTCCTGCGCGCTACGCGGGCAACTCGCCAACCGGAAGCGGCTCGACCCGTGTGGCCAGACGCAGGGCGCCGGTGCGCCGCTCCGGGGGCNGATGCGGGGCCGGTTGAGGAAGCGACGAGCGGTCTGCGGTGCCCATCGCATTCCTTAGTCTACTCGGCGAAGGTAAACAGGGGGGGGGGCAAAATGGCGGTGGTTCGTGCCGGTTGGCACACCGCCCAGGCGTCCGGTGAAGCGATGGTTGCCTAGTCGGGAGCAGGCCCCATCACGGGTCACAATGACCGCTGTCTGTCGGAGCCGGTCGAGCGTTGCGGAGACAACGAGAGATATCTAGCGCCGCGGAAATGCTCTCGGGCGAGTGCGGTGGGCAACGCGGGTGCGGTAGTAAAGCTTCCCAAGTCCCAGCATCAGGATGAGGGTCAGGCTTCCGATCAGCGCGACGACTGCGAGGGGGGCTGACCCGGAGCCTTCGGACGGGTTCGCGTACTCCACCTTCTCGAGGTCGAGACCGACTTTGGGGGTCGATGAGGGTGTTGGTGTGGCGGTGTTTGGAGTCGGCGTTACAGGTGAAGCCGGCCCTTCGGGTGCGGGCGAAGGAATCGCTGCCGGCGCCACCCCTTCTTGCTGCGTTTCCCTGCCGCTAACGTAGCGTGAGGAGCCTCCACTGAATTCCTGGGCCGGATCAGTTGTCATGGCCGGTTCTTCTGATGGCGGTTGGGCTGGAGCAGCTGGTGGCTCATTGTCGACGGGCGTGTTGACAGGTTCTTCTAGAATCGGGGGCACGGAGGTGCTTGGCTCCTCGGTCGGGTCGGGAGCTGGCTCCTCAGACGGCGGCACGACGGGTTCTTCGGTTTCGGATATGGGCGGCGACTCCTCGGCCCAGGCGCTGACGGGGGGTGCGATCGTTTCGGATGCTAGCGGCAGCGCAATTGTGGCCGCGACGATGGCAGTTGCCAAGACTATGGATCTGTTCATCATGCGTTGCGTCCCTACAGCGTCATGGTGATCGCAGCGAAGCCGACGATCGCGGCGGCGGCGGCGGCGAAACCAAGAAACGCGTATTGGAGTCCCCTGTGACTTCGCCCACGTCGAAGCAGTGCTTTGTGCCCCATCTGCTCGGGGCGAATTTTGGTCACAGTGCAGCTTACGCCGTGCGGGTTTGCGGGCGTTGCAACCCTATGCCCCCCGAACAGGGAGGCAACAACGCGAGCGCCGTTCATGCGTTAGCGTTCGTAAGTGACTGATTCAGCTGCCGATCGCAAAGTTGATGCCCGCTCTCGACCCCGGCATATGAAGCACCGCGCACGCCACTGGCTGATCACGATCGCGGTACTCGTCGGCTTGGTCATCGTGGTCGGTGCCGCCGGAGGATGGGTGGCCTCACGAGCACTGACGGCGAAGTCGGAACTGGAGAAGGCGCAGACCTTCGTCGGCACGTTGAAGACCCAGGCCGCCGCCATGGACTTTGTCGGAGTCGGCACTACTTCCGCGAAGCTCTCGGCGGCCACGAGCAAGGCTGTCGATCAGACGCAGGACCCGGTTTGGCGGGCCGCGGAGATCATCCCCATCGTCGGGGTGAATCTCACAGCGGTGCGGCAAATGGCCGAAGCGGTCGATGTCGTGGCGAAGGACGCCGTCGCGCCTATCGCTGAAGTCGCGTCTGGGTTGAGTGCGGCCTCGCTCAAGCCTGTCGACGGAAGAATCGACCTCGCACCGCTCGTGGACTTGAACGCGGCTCTCATCAGGGCGAGCACCGCACTGGACTCTGCGGCGGCATCCGTAGGCAAGATCGAACTCGACGGAACCATCGGCCAGGTCCATGGCGCCGGAACAACGCTCACCGCTATGCTCGACAGCGCAGCAACCACAGTGGGAGACGTGAGTTCGATGAGCTCCGTGGTTCCCGACATGCTCGGCGCCTCCGGTCCGCGGAACTACATTCTGATCTTCCAGAACCTCGCCGAGACGACGGCGCTTGGCGGCACTGCCGCCGCACTGACCGAGGTCACTGTCGACGCCGGGAAAATTAGCATTGCCAGGCAGGCATCGAGTCAGACCTTTCTTGTCGACGACTCCCTCCCGGCTCTGGCAGGAGATCCCAAACTCGCGGCGCTGTATTCGCCGCTGATCTACACGCGGCTGAACCTCGCAACCAGCAGACCGGATTTCCCCACCGCCGCCCAAATCACCCGGGCCTTCTGGCAGCGCGACGTGGGCGGCACCGTCGACGGCGTCATCTCAATTGATCCCGCCGCCCTCGCCTATATGCTCGGCGCTACCGGTCCGGTGACTATGAGCACCGGTGATGTTCTCTCGAAAGATAACGCCGTAGCACTCCTACTGAACGAGATCTACTTTCGATACCAGGGCAAAGACGGAGCAGACCAAACCGACGCATTTTTCGCAGAGGCGGCGAAGACGATGTTCGGGGCCGTGACGAATTCCCCAGCCGAGCCACAGGAGATGCTGAGCGCGATCACTCAGGGCGTGAACGAGCACCGCATCATGGCGTGGAGCGCGCACCCCGAAGAACAGAAGGTTATCGAAGGCACCACGTTGGCGGGGATCCTGCCCACGACAAACGAGCTCTCCACAACGGCAGGCGTTTTCTTCCGCGACACGTCGACGTCGAAGATGGACTTCTATCTGAAGACCGGTGCGACGCTCAGCACCGACGTGTGCACTGCGGCGACTCCGACCTTCACGACGACAGTGAATCTCCACTCCACCCTGACTCCTGAGGTGGGGGAAACCCTGCCAGCCTATGTGGCTAGCGGCTACTGGGGCGCAGATCTGTTCCGCACCGAGGTCTACGTCTACGGACCTCCCGGAACGACTTACGTTTCCTCCGGCGCCGCCGCGGGAGCCTCCCTGGACACCACTACCGACGACCTGGGCAGGCCTGTTGCGAAGTTCACTGTCATGCTGGCCCCCGGGCAAACCAGTGAGGTTGCGGTCACTTTCTCCGGTCCGGAGGCCACCTACGCTCCGCCAGAACTTCGAACTACCCCGATGCTGAACCCCACCACAGTCGCTGTGGATGCCCCCGGCTGCGGGTAGCACACCGCCGCACGGGACCCTCGTGGCATGGCCGATAGACTCTGGACCATGGGTAATGACGTATGAAGATATCTGTAATCGGTTGTGGCTACCTCGGTGCCGTGCACGCTTCGGCAATGGCCGAGCTTGGCCATGAGGTTGTCGGTATCGACATTGATGAGGCGAAGATCGCGGCCCTCAGTGCCGGGCGCACCCCGTTCTTCGAGCCGGGTCTGCCCGAGGTGCTCACCTCAGCTTTGGCGACGGGGCGGCTGCGTTTCAGCACCGACATCGCCGATGCTGAGGGCGCCGAGGTTCACTTCATCGCGGTGGGTACCCCTCAGAAGAAGGGCAGTCATGCCGCCGATCTGCGGTATGTGGACGCGGCCGTCGAGACGCTCTTGCCCCATCTGAACGCAGATGACCTTGTTGTGGGAAAGAGCACAGTGCCGGTCGGAACCGCTGCCCGCCTCGCCGCGGTCATCGACGCGTCGGGCCGCGGCGCTACTCTGGCATGGAATCCCGAGTTTCTACGCGAGGGCTTCGCCGTGCAGGACACCATCGCCCCCGATCGCCTGGTCTACGGAGTTCCTGCGGGCCCGGCCGGTGAGCGTGCCGTCGCCCAGCTCAACTCGGTCTACGCCTCAGCGATGGCTACTCAAACGCCACTCGTCGTCACTGACTACGCCACCGCTGAGCTCGTGAAGGTGGCGGCAAACGCGTTCCTGGCCACCAAGATAAGTTTCATCAACGCTATGGCGGAGATTGCCGAGGTGTCCGGCGCTGATGTCACCCAGCTGGCCGACGCTATCGGCTTCGATGCACGCATCGGGCGTCGCTTTCTGAACGCCGGAGTGGGCTTCGGTGGTGGGTGCTTACCGAAGGACATTCGCGCCTTCACTGCGCGGGCCGAGGAACTCGGACGCGGTGAGTCCGTCGCGTTCCTAAAAGAGGTCGACGCCATCAACCTGCGCCGTAGACAGCGGGTCGTGGACCTCACCGTTTCGGCGCTCGACCGTCCCGTGCACACCGCCAAGGTGGCCGTGCTCGGCCTCAGCTTCAAGCCACACTCCGACGACGTGCGAGATTCGCCGGCTCTCGACGTGGCCGTTCAGTTGCGCGGTCTCGGCGCCGACGTTGTGGCCACCGATCCGCAGGCCATCGAGAACTCCCGTTCGCGCCACCCCCAGCTCTCGTACTCGCCCGATATCGAGGGAGCGTTGCGCGGCGCCGACGCGGTGGTTCTTGTCACCGAGTGGCCCGATTTCAAGTCGATTGACCCGGAATGGGCTGCCGGCCTGGTGAACACGCGCACCATCATCGATGGCCGTAACACCCTCAACTCAGCAGCATGGCGCGCCGCCGGCTGGACCTACTACGGAATGGGCCGTCCCTAACAATGGCATTGAACCACCCTCGTTTGGTCGCTTTCGACCTCGATGACACCCTGGCACCTTCCAAGTCGCCCATTGATCCCCGCATGGCCGCGCTTCTCGTGCAGCTGTTGGGCGCGGTCGAAGTTTGCGTGATTTCGGGTGGACAGTTCGCCCAGTTCACCATGCAGGTCATAGACAACCTCGCCGGGGTCGATGATGCCGCACTTGGTCGCCTGCACCTGATGCCCACCTGCGGCACCCAGTATTACCGCCACGCGGCGGGGGAGTGGGAGCAGGTTTACGCCGAGAACCTCAGCGACGACCAGAAGCAGAATGCACTGGCGGCCGTGGAGTCGACCGCCCGCGACCTGGGCTACTGGGAGAGCGAAACCTGGGGGGCGATCTTGGAAGACCGAGGCTCGCAGATCACCTTCTCGGCCCTCGGCCAGGCGGCGCCCGTGGCGGCGAAAACCCAGTGGGATCCGGACGGTGCGAAGAAGACGGCGCTGCGCGAGGCCGTGCAGGCACTGCTGCCCGACCTCGAGGTGCGCAGCGGCGGATCCACGTCGGTGGACATCACCCGGAGGGGCATTGACAAGGCGTACGGCATGAAGCGACTGGCCGAACTCACCGGGATCCCGCTGGGGGACATGCTCTTCGTGGGCGACCGGCTTGACGAGAACGGCAACGACTACCCGGTGAAGGCACTCGGTGTCGACTGCATCGCCGTGGAAAACTGGGAAGACACCGCGAGGTTCCTCGATCAGCTCATTCCGACACTGCACACCGACTCCTAGAGGCACAGGTCCGGAGCTGAGGCACAATCATGACTGACGAAACCACTAAGATCCGATCCAAGACTCGTCGTCGATTGCGTGGCTGGTGGATCGCGCTTATCGCTGTCGGGAGTGTCGGGCTCCTGGTCGCGGGGGCCGCCGGGTTTTTCGCCTGGAGCCTAAGTAGCTCCTTTGACAGCCAGACCACGAAGCTTCCGGACATATTCCCCTCTGACGATGCCAGCCGCCCGCCTGTGCTGGAGGGTGTGGCGGCCCAGGCCCAGAATATTCTGCTCCTCGGGTCCGACACCAGGGGGGAGAACGACGGCTCCATCGACGATCTCACCGGGCAGCGGTCGGACACCATGATGGTGGTGCATGTGCCGGCGGACCGCGCCAACATCAGCGTTATGTCGATCATGCGCGACAGCTGGCTCGAGATCCCTGGTGAGGGTAAGGCCAAGATAAACGCCGCGCTGTCACTCGGGGGCGTGCCCCTCGCACTACAAACTGTGGAGAGCCTTCTGGGCGTGCGCGTGGACCACGTGGCTATCATCGACTTCGAAGGTTTCAAGGGCGTCACCGATGCGCTGGGCGGAGTCGACATCGACAACCCGGTGGCCTTTGATTCGAGCCACCTCCCCGGGCACACCTTCGCGGCAGGAGTCCACAACCTCGGCGGTGTCGAAGCGCTGGCGTTCGTTCGTGAACGGTATGCGTTCACCGATGGCGACTATCAACGCGTGCGCAACCAACAGGCCTTCATCAAGGCAGTGCTGGGTAAGATTCTGACCGCTGAGACGCTCACCAACCCGGCCACGCTTAGCGGAGTCGTTGGAGCCGTGGCGCCGTACCTTTCGGTCGATGAAGGGCTTGACTCTGCCTATCTGGCGGGTCTGGGAGTGGAGCTGCGTGAGGTGCGCATGAACAACGTCACGTTCTTCACGCTTCCGAGCTCCGGCACCGGCACGTCACCCGACGGGCAGTCGATCGTAGTTATCGACCAGGAGAAGCTGGCGCTCGTACAGCGGGGGTTCCAAACCGACACTCTCGTCGATGTCGTGCCGCAGCTGCAAGCGGCCGGCTGAGCGTTACGGCTGCTGCGCCTGGGGAGCCGGGGAGCGGGCGGTGATGATGGCGAGCAGGGCCAAGGCCAGCAGCGCGCCCAGGGCGGTGCCGGCGGTATTGGCTATGACGTCGACGGGGGTTGCGACCCGGGCCGGCAGAAGGACCAACTGGCCGAACTCGATGGCGCAGCTCGCAATGAAACCGACCAGAAAGGCCAGCAGCCAGCGGCGCCGGCCCATCAGGAGCACCCCCAGTAGCCCCACAGGCACGAACAGGGCGATGTTCGCGGTGAATTCGATCAGCGGGTAGTCCAACCGCTGCGGCACGCCGTGAGCGTGCAGAAACACCAGAATGCGCGTGATGGTTCCGGCCGCGGCACGATCCACGGGGGTGGGCCAGAGTGCGATGAGCGCGAGCGCCATCAGGTAGGCGGCCGCGAGCCAGCCGGCGATCCGGCGGAGGGCGGCGTGGCGGTGGTGGGCTAGAGCGTTCACGTAACCTCCCTAATCGGATGGGCACGGCCTCCAGCGGGGTTCATCGCGGGATTCATCACCTGTAATGGACCGAGTTTGCCAGCCTAGCGAGGCGAAGCTGGGAGGGCGGGGAACGCGCCGGAGCGGCTCAGAGGCCGTCGACCACGTCGACACGCTTGGGCAGCAGAAACACCAGCAGCAGCGCCACCACGCTCAGTCCGGCACTGACGGCCATGGCCAGGGTGGCGCTGTGGGTGAAGCCGGCGGCGACGGCATCCGCGCCTGGGCCGGCCACCACCAGGGTGCCGAAGAACACACTGCCCACCACGGCGATGCCCGCAGCGCTGCCGACCCGCTGCATCACACCGATCACACCACTGGCCGCGCCGGCCTCGGTGGGGTCGACGGTGGCGACGATGAACGCCACGTTCGGCGCGATGAAGCAACCGCTGCCCAGGCCAGCGATGAACAGCGGCGGCAGCAGGGTCCAGTTGGTGAGATCGGCGGGGGCGGTGAGCAGCAGCACCAGCCACACCCAGATCAGACCCACCGTGACCAGGGCCACACCACCGACGAGCACGGTGCGCCCCAGGCGCTCGGTGAGCCGGTTGCTCTGCGACGCGCCCAGGATCGAGCCGATCGCGAACGGGATCGAGACCAGGCCGGATTCCAGCGCGGTGTGGCCGAGGCCCGCCTGCCAGAGGATCGAGATGGTGAAGAAGATGCTCGTGAACGCCGCGAAGTAGACCAGGGCCAGGATGACGCCGCCGGTGAACGCCGGGTGCGAGAAGAGGTGCGGCGGCACGAGCGGGCTGCTGCCGCGTTTGGTGAGGGCCACCTCCCAGGCGCCGAACGCCACGATGAGCAGCACCCCGGCGGCGAGCACCAGGTAGGTCCAGAGCGGCCAGCCGCGGTCCTGGCCCTCGATCAGCGGCACCAGCAGGGCCACCAGGCCGCCGGAGAGCAGCAGCAGGCCCACCCCGTCGACGCGGGCCGCGGCAGGAGCGCCGGGCGCGGAGGCGGTGCCGGTGCCGGCGGGCAGCAGGATGGCGGCGGCGATCAGCGCGACGATGCCGATCGGCAGGTTCACCCAGAACACCAGGCGCCAGCCCTCTTCCACGCCGAACGCCTCGATGATCAGGCCACCCACGATGGGGCCGAGCGCGGTAGAGACGCCGATGACCGACCCCATGATGGCGAACGCCTTGCCGCGGGACGCCGCCGGGAACATCAGCTGGATGACGGCCGTGACCGCGGGCACGAACATACCGCCGGCCAGACCCTGCACGACGCGGGCGATGATGAGCTGCAGGTCGTTCTGGGCGAGCCCGCAGGCCAGGCTGGCGACGGTGAAGAGCGCCAGACCGGTGAAGAATACCCACTTGTGGCCGATCCGGTCGCCGATGCGGCCGGCGGGGATGAGGGCCAGACCGAACGCCAGGGCGTAGCCGGAGATGATCCAGGACAAGGTCGCCTCGGAGGCGTTGAGGCTGGTGCGGATGCTGGGCAGCGCCACGTTCACGATCGTGGTGTCGAGCAGGGCCATGAACATGCCCGCCATCAGCACGATGAGGGCCTGCCAGGCGCGGCGGGACACCTTGGTGTCTGGGGCGGATGCGGGGGAGTCGGTCATGTCGTGGCCTTTCCAACGCCGGCAACTGGTGAGAACAGAAAAACCCCCACTCGCTTGAGTGGGGGTTTATTACTGTCGGGGTAACAGGATTTGAACCTGCGACCTCGTCGTCCCGAACGACGCGCGCTACCAAGCTGCGCCATACCCCGATGGTCCTGTGGACCTCGACAAGTATAACCCCATCGGACCGTCCGGCTCAGCCACCTCGTCGGTCGAGCTGGTCGAGACCCGGATCTCGACAAGCTCGATCAGCGGTGGGGCTCGATCAACGTGTGGTGCGGTGGGGTTGTTAGCCGGGCGGGGCGGCGGCGGACTTGCCGACGACGACGGTCACGGTGCCGCCGGGGGCGGTGGGGGTGCCGGCGGCAGGCGCCATCGAGAGCACCTTGCCGTTCTGGCTCGCGTCGGTCACCGGCTGTTCGCTGGCCACCACCCCGAAACCGCTCAGCGTGCCCTTTGCCTGGTCGAGAGACTGCCCGACCACGTTCGGCAGCAGAATCTGGGAGCCATTGCTGGAGTACACCGTGACGGTGGCTCCGGTGCTGGTGCTGGCGCCGCCAGCTGGGTCGCTGCGTGAGACGGTACCGGCCGGCAACTCCGAGTCGGTCACGCCGCCGTCGAGGAAGCCGAAGCCGGCGGCCTCAATGGTCTCGCGCGCCGCATCCACGCTCTGGCCGCGCACGTCAGGCACGGTGACCTGCACCCCGCGGATGAGGTTGTTGGCGGCCTGCTCGAACTCGTCGCCGCCGTACTTGGCATTGGCCACGCTCATGATCTCCGGCCAGATGCGGTGCCGGGCGGTAGCCGCCTGGCCGCTGTCGAAGTACACGTTGCGCTGGTTGGTGTCGAAGCCGGTGACGCTCACCACGCCCACCACGGTGGCGACCTTGGTGCTCGCCCCGCTCATCCAGGTGTCCTTGCTGCCGTCGGTGGTTCCGGTCTTGCCGATCATCGGGGAGCGAGGGGAGGTGTTGCGATAGGAGACTCCGGCGGAACCCTGGGTCATCACCCGTTCCATGGCGTACGCCATGCCGGCGGCCACCTCGGGCTCCACCGACGCGGTGCAGGTCGACACCGGCGCTGGGATCTCGACGCCGTCGGCGCCGATGATCCGGTCGATCACGATGGGGGTGCAGGTGGTGCCCTTGT
The DNA here is from genome assembly GCF_004402745.1 of Cryobacterium sp. TMN-39-2. NCBI lineage: Bacteria > Bacillati > Actinomycetota > Actinomycetes > Micrococcales > Microbacteriaceae > Cryobacterium > Cryobacterium sp. TMN-39-2. The sequence continues at coordinate 11,442 of NZ_SOFX01000046.1, read as the reverse complement.
TGGCGATGCCGGCGAAGGCCACGGCCATGCTCAGCGGCGCGATCTCGTTGGTGCCCAACACTGAGGAGGCGCCCTTCTCCAGCGGGTCACCGTTGGCCCGGTGTACGCCGAAGGACTCGGCGGTGTCACGGATTTTGCACAGGTCCAGGCGCTTGGCCATACCCATGAAGCCGGTGTTGATCGAGTCGATGGTCGATTCCAGGGCCGAGTAGTTGCGGCCGGCCTCGTTGGAGTCGTTGCGCGGGTTGTAGGCCCCGAAGTTCTGCGGGCCGTCGCAGTAGTCCTGAAAGGTGCCCCAGTTGGACTTGCGTGCCGAGTCGACCCGTTCGCCGAGCGGATGGCCCTCCTTGAGCCATTCGGCCAGGGTGAAGACCTTGTAGGTGGAGCCGGGCTGGAAGCCCAGGGAGCCGCCCTGGTTGAAGTCGGTGTTGTAGTTGATGCCGGTGTACTCCGGGCCAGGAGCAACCTCCAACTGGGTGTAGATCTTGTTCTGCGCCATCGTGAGCACCCGGCCGGTGCCAACCTCCACGCTGGTCGCCACCGCTCCCACGTCCCAGTCCTCGAACGTCATCGGCACGTTCTCGGCGATGGCCGCCTCGGACGCCAACTGCAGCTCGATGTCGAGGGTGGTGTAGATCTGGTAGCCGCCGCGACGGAAGTTCGTCATGCGGGTGTCTTCGTCTGCGCCGAAGGTGGGATCGGTCTTGAGCTGGTAGGTGACGTAGTCGCAGAAGTATGCGGCGCCGCCGGCGGTCTGGCAGCCGGTGCTGGGCTCGGTGATGGCCGGTTCGATCGGGCTGGCGACGGCGGCGTCGTAGTCGGCTTGGTTGATCTTCTTGTGCTTGAGCATCTCGCGCAGGATGTAGTCGCGGCGGTCCTTGTTGGCGGCGTACCCGTTCGCGGCGCCGTTGGTCTCGCTCTCGGGCTCGTCCAGGCGGAACTTCTCAGGGTTGTTCACGATCGCGATGAGGCTCGCGGCCTGCGGCAGGGTGAGGGTGGCGGCGGTGGCCGAGAAGTAGTACTCGGCCGCGGCCTGGATGCCGTACACGGTGCCCCCGAAGCCGGTGATGTTCAGGTAGCCCTGCAGGATCTCGTCCTTGCTGTACGCCTTCTCCACCCCGATGGCCAGCCGCATCTCCTTGAGTTTGCGTTCCTCAGTGGGGTCGGTGGCCTCCTCGAAGCAGGCCTGAAGCTCGTCCGGGTCGGGCATGACCTCGCACTTTTGCACCAGCACGTTCTTGACGTACTGCTGGGTCACCGATGAGCCGCCCGAGGTGGGCCCGCCGGTGAACTTGGCCAGCGCCGCCCGCATGGTGCCCTGCAGGTCGATTCCGCCGTGTTCGCGAAACCGGGGGTCCTCACCGGCGACGACGGCGTCCTGCACGAACAGGTTCATGGCCGCCAGAGGAACTTCCACCCGGTTCTGGTCGTAGAACGAGGCGAGCTCGTAGGGGACTCCGCTGTTCGGCACCGCATAGATGGTGCTCACCTGCGACAGCTCGTCGATCTTGAGGTAATTCGGCAGGTTTTCGAAGGCGTTGATCGTGCTGCTTGCGGCCAGACTCGAGATTGCAAGCGCCGGGGTGATCCCGACAGCAATCAGCAGGCCGGCGACCGCGCTCATCGCCACGAATCCGACGAGTCCCCCGATGACGCCGGAAAAAGTTCTTTTGGTTTCCCCCATAAGAGCGAGCCTAGGGGATCGCCGGGGGACCCGGACGAGCTAAGCCACCCCAGAAGGGGGTCGTGGCTACGCGGCGGTGAGGGTGAGCAGGGTCGCCTCCGGCGGGCAGGCGAAGCGCACCGGCGCGTAGATCGAGGTGCCCAAACCCGCGGAAACATTGAGGTACGCGGTGCGCAGCCCCACACTCCACAGGCTGAGCCCCTTCACCTGACGGCGGGGAATATCACAATTGGTTACCAAAGCGCCGAACTTCGGCACGCACACCTGACCACCGTGGGTGTGCCCGGCCAGCATCAGCTGGGCGCCGTGGTTGATAAAGGAGTTGAGTACCCGCTGGTACGGGGCGTGCACCACACCCACGGTCAGCGTCGAGCGCCGGCCGGCCGGTTCTTCGGGGTCCGGCCAGGTCTCCTCGGTGAGCGGGTCGTTGCCGCGCATCTCGTCGATAGCGCCGGTGATCAGGTCGAGCCGGTCCCGGCGGATGTGCGGGTCATCGACCCCGAAGATCTCCAGGTGGGTGCCGTTGATGTCCAGCGCTTCCGCGGCGTTGTTCAGGTCGGTCCAGCCGAGGTCGGCGAACACCCGGTGCAGGTCGTCGGTGTCGAGCTCGACGTGCCGGCTGCGCAGCATCGACGGGCCGCCGAAGTACTTCAGCGGGTTCTTCGGCTGCGGGCCGAAGAAGTCGTTGGAGCCGTTCACGAAGATGCCCGGGATGCCCTTGAACGGTTCGAGGGCGTACTCAACGCCCGCGATGCCGTCTTCGTGACCCAGGTTGTCGCCGGTATTCACGACGAGGTCGGGCTTCAGGGCGGCAAGACCGCGCACCCAGTCCTGCTTGTCGCGCTGCCACGGGGCCATGTGCAGATCGGAGAGGTGCAGCACCGTGATCGGGTCGGACCCGGGCGCGAGCACCGGAACCGTCACCTCACGCAGGGTGAACCGGCGGCGTTCCACGAGGGAACCCCAGGCGAACGCCGCCAGCCCCGCCGTGGTCACGGCGGCGGCGGAGGCGACGATGGCGCGTGCGGCGCTCAACCTGCCGCTCCCATCTTGCCCACCACGAGGGCGACCGAGCTGCCCCGGGAGGCCGGGGTGCCGGCGGTCGGGGTCATCGCGATCACCTTGTTGTTCTGGTTGGGGTCGGTGACGGCCTGGTCGGTGGTCGTCACGGTGAAGCCGGTGAGCGTTCCCCTGGCCTGATCGAGGCTCTGGCCGGTCACGTCGGGCAGCAGGATCTGGTTGCCGTTGCTGGAGAACACCGTGATCGTGGCGCCGTTGCCGGCCGACGCGCCGGAGGCGGGGTCGGTGCGGGCCACGCTGCCGGCGGGCAGCTCGGAGTCGATCACGCCGCCGTCGGCGAACTCGAAGCCGGCGCCCTCGAGCGCGGCCTGGGCATCCGCCGTCGACTGGCCACGCACGTCGGGCACGGGCACCTGAGCGCCCTGGATGACGTTGGTCGAGGCCTCAGAGAACTCGTCTCCGCCGTACTTGGCGTTGGCGACGCTCATGATGTCCGGCCACATGCGGTGCCGGGCGGTGGCCGCGGAGCCGCTCTCGAAGGCGTAATCGCGGGACCGCTGGTTGGCCTCACCGGTGACGGCGACGACGCCCACAACGGTGGCGACCTTGCTGCTCGCGCCGGTCATCCAGGTGTCCTTGGCGCCGTCGGTGGTTCCGGTCTTGCCGATCATCGGCACCTTCGGGTAGGTGGAGTCGTTGGACTGGGTTGCGGAGCCCTCGGTGAGTACCCGCTTCATTGCGTACGCCATGCCGGCGGCCACGGATGGCTCAACCGACTGCTTGCAGGTGGACGTGGGCGGTGCGATCTCGGCGTCGTCCGGTCCGACGATGCGGTCGATGACCACGGCCGAGCAGGTCTTGCCGGCGTTGGCGATGCCGGCGAAGGCCACGGCCATGCTCAGCGGGGCGATCTCATTGGTGCCGAGCACCGAGGAGGCACCCTTCTCGAGCTCGCCGCCATCCGCCCGGTGCACCCCGAAGGACTCAACGGTGTCGCGGATCTTGCAGAGGTCAAGCTTCTTGGCCATTCCGATGAAGCCGGTGTTGATCGAGTTGATGGTCGACTGCAGGGCGGTGTAGCCGGTGCCGGGCTCGTTCGCGTCGTTCTTCGGGTTGTAGCCGGGGAAGGTCTGCGGCCCGTCGCAGTAGTCCTGGAAGGTGCCCCAGTCGCTCTTGCGGGCCGAGTCGACGCGTTCGTTGAGCGCGTGACCCTCCTTCAGCCACTCGGCGAGGGTGAAGACCTTGTACGTGGAGCCGGGCTGGAATCCGCTCGAGCCGCCCTGGTCGTAGTCGGTGTTGTAGTTGACGCCGGAGTACTGGGCGCCGGTGGCCTGCACCTCGGGGTCCTGGCTGTAGGTCTTGTTCTGCGCCATCGTGAGCACCCGACCGGTGCCCACCTCAACGCTGGTGGCCACAGAGCCAACGTCCCAGCTGGCGGTCTGCGGCACGTTCTCGGCCATGGTGGTCTCGGTGGCCAGCTGCAGGTCCAGGTCGAGGGTCGTGTAGATGTCGTAGCCGCCTCGACGGAAGTTCATCATGCGGGTGTCTTCGTCTTCGCCGAAGGTCGGGTCGCTCTTGAGCACGTGGGTGACGTAGTCACAGAAGTAGGCGCTGCCGCCGGCGGTCTGGCATCCGGTGCTCGGCTCGGTGATGGTGGGCTCGATCGGGGCCGCGATGGCCACGTCGTACTCTTCCTGGCTCACCTTTTTGTACTGCAGCATCTCGCCCAGGATGTAGTCGCGGCGTTCCTTGTTGGCGGCGTAACCGTTCGCGGCGCCGTTGGCCTCGCTCTCGGGCCGGTCCAGACGGAACTTCTCCGGGTTGTTCACGATGGCGATCAGGCTGGCCGACTGGGACAGGTTGAGGTTCGCCGCGGTGGTGTTGAAGTAGTAACCGGCGGCCGCTTCGACGCCGTACACGCTGCCGCCGAACAGGGTGATGTTGAGGTAGCCCTGCAGGATCTCGAGCTTGCTGTATTCCTTCTCCACGCCGATGGCCAGACGCATCTCCTTGAGCTTGCGCTCGGGAGAGGTTTCGGTGGCCTCGTCGTAGCAGGCGTCCAGCTTGTCCTGGTCGTTGAGCACCTCGCACTTCTGCACGAGAACGTTCTTGACGTACTGCTGGGTGATGGACGATCCACCCTGGGTGCCGCCGCCGGTGACGGTGGACAGCGCGCCGCGAATGGTGCCCTGCAGGTCCACGCCGCCGTGCTGCTCGAAGCGAGGGTCCTCGCCGGCGACCGCGGCATCCTGCACGTCCTGGCTCATGCTCTCGACCGGCACTTCGACGCGGTTCTGGTCGTAGAACGACGCCAGGGCGAACGGGGCGCCGTTGCCGTCGATGGCGTAGATGGTGCTCTTCTGGGAGAGCTGATCGACCGTGAGGTAGTTGGGCAGGTTCTCGAACACGTTGATCGTGTTGGTGGCCGTCATGCCCGATACGGCGAGGGCGGGGGTCACGGCAACGGTGACGAGGACACCGGCGACGGCGCTCATCCCAATAAAGCCCAGGAGGCCGCCGAGCGCTCCACTAACCGTACGTTTTTTGGCAGACATACAATTGAGCGTAAGGGACACAACCTGAAAAATCGCCTGAATCGGAGCCGCATGACTGCCTGGGAATACCTCACCACCCCGCTGATGATCCACAACACAGCCGCCATCCTCAACAACTGGGGCTCGGAAGGTTGGGAGCTTGTGCAGGTCGTCACCGGCCCGGAAGGTGGACTTGTCGCCTACCTCAAGCGCCCCGTCGCCGGCTCGACCGGCGCCTGATCGTGTCGCAGATCGAGGCCCGTCTGGCCGAACTGGGCATTGAACTCCCGACGGTGGTGCCGCCGGTGGCGTCGTACGTTCCCGCCGTGGTGAGCGGGTCGCTGGTGTTCACCTCCGGCCAGCTGCCGATGGTGGCCGGGGTGATGCCGGCCACGGGCAAGGTTGGGGATGGCGCGGGCCTCGTGTCGGCCGCGGACGCCCAGGGCTACGCCCGGCAGTGCGCGCTGAACGCGCTCGCCGCCATCCAGAGCGTGATCGGCTCGCTGGACCGGATCACCCAGGTGGTCAAGGTCACCGGGTTCGTCGCATCCGCCCCGGACTTCACGGGCCAGCCCGGCGTGGTCAACGGTGCCTCCGATGTGCTCGGCGAGATCTTCGGCAGCATCGGTGTGCACGCCCGCTCCGCGGTGGGCGTGGCCGTGCTGCCGCTGGACTCGCCCGTCGAGGTGGAGCTGACCGTCTCCTTCGCTTGATTTCACCGTCGCGAGCTGTGACTTAAGCACCTTCCCAGAGCGTTTTTCGGTGCTTTTCTCACAGCTCTCGACGTTGTCGTACAGCCTCGGGGCGCGGATGCCCGGCCGAGAACCTGGCGCCGACCCGACCCGCCAGCGTCTGCGCGGGCAACTCCACCCAGCGGTACATCAGCTGGGCAAGCACCAGGCTCAGCGGCACCGAGACCAGCGCGCCCCACCACCAGTGCTCCGGCCCGAACAGCTGCGCGAAGGTCACCACGATGGGGAAGTGCACGAGGTACAGGCTGAAGCTGATGGTTCCGAGCCAGGCCAGCAGGCGCCCGCTGAGCATCCGCTGCACCGGCGGCCACAGCGCCACGGTCGCCACGATCAACACCGCGCCCGGCACCCGCAGCGACAGGGCCACGCTGTTCCACGGCTCGGTCAACGCCGGCCGCAGCAGCCAGTACGCGATGAGCAGCACCGGCCCGAGCACGGCGATCGCCGCCCAAACCAGGGTTCCGCCGCGCCGACTGACCAGCCGGGTCGACCAGGCCAGGAGCGACCCGTGGTTGGCCGCGAGCAGGGCACCCAGGCCGAACGCCGGCAGGTACATCAGCGGCTCGATCTTGAGCAGGTACCCCGCGGTGGACGTGGCCAGCAGCAGCGCCACCCAGGCCAGGGTCCACCGGCGGGTGGCCACGGCGAAGATCACGCCGATGGGCAGCAGCAGCGAGAACCACATCTCCCAGGCCAGCGACCAGAGCGGCGGGTTGACGTCGGGCCGGCCGGTGAAGCCCAGGATGCTGGCTTCGCGCAGCAGGTTGCCGATGCCGAGGTCGGGGCTGCCCTGCTTGGCCATCCACGCGCCGCCGGCGCCGGTGCGCGGCACGAGCAGGATCCACGCGGCGGCCAGGCCCACCGAGACGACCACCGGGATGGCCAGCCGGACGATGCGGCGCGGGTAGTACGCCAACCAGTCGTAGCCGGGTGCCTCCGCAGCCGGCCGGGTCCACTGCAAGCGCCGCAGCGGGGTGAGCACCAACACGAACCCGCTGAGCACGAAGAACACCAGCACGAACTCCGGGCCGGCGAAGAGGATCTTCAGCGGCGACAGGGTGACCCACCAGGCGGGGGAGAACACGGCCACGTCGGCGCTGGAGGTGTACGCGGCCGAAATCGACGGCGCGGTCATCGACACGTGGTGCACGAGCACGATCACGGCGGCGACCCCGCGCAGGGCGTCGAGTCCGCCCATCCGGGTGCGGGAGTTATCTCGAGACATTTCGCCCACGGTATGGGGCGTTCGTGAACGTTTACTCCGAGCGCACCCGCCCGAAGGCTCGCGAACTGTGAGAAAAGCACCTTCCCGGGCGTTCGGAAGGTGCTTAACTCACAGTTCGCGAGCGAGGAGCGCGGCTAGCGCATGCTCTCCGAGATGATCTGCATGATCGAGGTGTCGGCGAGGGTGGTGGTATCGCCGATCTCGCGGCCCTCTGCCACATCGCGCAGCAGCCGCCGCATGATCTTGCCCGAGCGGGTCTTGGGCAGCTCGTTCACGATGTGGATCTCCCGCGGCCGGGCGATCGCCCCGATCTGCAACGTCACGTGCGCGCGCAGCACGGCGCTGATGTCGGCGTGCGACGCCGCATCCGTCTGGCTGAACTTGATGATCACGAACGCCACCACGGCCTGCCCGGTGGTCTCATCGTGCGCGCCCACCACCGCGGACTCGGCCACCATGGGGTGCGCCACCAGCGACGACTCGATCTCGGCGGTGGACAGCCGGTGCCCGGAGACGTTCATCACGTCATCGACCCGGCCGAGCAGCCAGATGTCGCCGTCGCGGTCGAGCCGGGCGCCGTCGCCGGCGAAGTACAGCGGACCGTTCGGGGCATCCTGGAACTTCTCCCAGTAGGTCTCGATGAAACGCTCCGGGTCGCCCCAGATGCCGCGCAGCATCGACGGCCACGGTTCGGTGACCACGAGCAGGCCGCCGTTGCCGTGCCCCACATGCTCGCCGTCTTCACCGATCACGTCGATGGAGATGCCGGGGATGGCGACCTGCGCCGCGCCGGGCTTGGTCTCGGTGAGGCCGGGCAGCGCGGAGATCATGATCGCGCCGGTCTCGGTCTGCCACCAGGTGTCCACCACCGGGGTGACGTGGTTGCCGATCACCTCGCGGTACCACATCCACGCTTCCGGGTTGATCGGCTCACCGACAGAGCCGAGCAGGCGCAGGCTGGTCAGGTCGAACTTCTGCGGCTCCTGTCGGCCGATTTTCATGAACGTGCGGATGGCGGTGGGCGCCGTGTACAGGATGCTCACCTTGTGCTTCTCGATGATTTCCCACCACCGGCCGGGGTGAGGGGTGTCGGGGGTGCCCTCGTAGAGCACCTGGGTGGCGCCGTTGGCCAGCGGCCCGTAGACCACGTAACTGTGGCCGGTGATCCAGCCCACGTCGGCGGTGCACCAGAACACGTCGGTCTCGGGCTTGAGGTCGAAGACGTTCTTGTGGGTGAAGGCCACCTGGGTGAGGTAGCCGCCGCTGGTGTGCAGGATGCCCTTGGGCTTACCGGTGGTGCCGGAGGTATAGAGGATGAACAGCGGATTCTCGGCCGGGAACGCCTGCGCCTCGTGCTCGCCGGAGACGGCGGCGAGCTCCTCGTGCCACCACTTGTCGCGTTCGTTCCACTCCACGTCGCCGCCGGTGCGGTTCACCACGAGCACGGTGCGCACCGAGGAGTCGCCGCTGGCCAGGGCCGCGTCGACCGCGGGCTTGAGCGGGGTGGCCCGGCCCTTGCGGTAGCCGCCGTCGGAGGTGATCACGACCACCGCTTCGGCGTCGTCGATGCGGGATCGCAGGCTCTCGGCGCTGAAGCCGCCGAAGATCACCGAATGCACGGCGCCGATGCGGGCCACGGCGAGCATCGACACGACGGCCTCGGGGATCATCGGCAGGTAGATGGCCACCCGGTCGCCGGCGCGCACGCCGAGGCCGAGAAGCACGTTCGCGGCACGTTTGACCTCCTCGGTGAGCTCTGCATAGGTGATCGAACGGGTATCGCCCGGCTCACCCTCCCAGTGCAGCGCCACCCGGCCGCCGTTGCCGGCGAGCACGTGCCGGTCGAGGCAGTTGTAGGCCACGTTGAGCTCGCCGTCGTCGAACCACTTGGCGAACGGCGGATTGGTCCAGTCGAGGGTGCGGGTGAACGGTTTGTGCCAGTGCAGGAGGTCGCGGGCCTGCTCGGCCCAGAAACCAAGCCGATCTGCTGCGGCATCCGTGTAAAGAGCCTCGGTCGCCACTGATGTCGCGGCAAACTCCGGAGACGGCGGGAATCGGCGGGTTTCGTGGAGAAGATGGTCGATTTGCACGCTCATGATGGTTCGCTCCTTTGCGAGTTCAGGCGGTGGCGGGGCGCCGCGGCGGACCCGTCCCTGAACCCTACACGGCGGATACGCCCGTTCCGAGGACAAATTTGCCCGGAAGAACGGCCGGTTTTCTGCTCTGGATATTTTTGAAATCGTGCTCTCACGGGCTCATATTTTCGTGTCCTCATTTAGGGGGACCCGGAGGACTTGCGGATCTGATTTTCCCAAGTATGCTTATCAATGTCTGAACGAAAGTTTTGACCTGTGGTGTGTTGGTTCCCCCCAATCAACGCACTGCCGAGGCGGCACCTGTTCCCCCCAATAGGTGCCGCCCCCCTCTTTTAACGGCACGCTCTGCGCCTCTCAACGACGCACCCGTGCTTTCCCCGCCCGGCTCTGGCGCCCCCCGCGTGAACCGTGCAAACTGCGTGACCCGCTGTACCGCAATATCGCTGTATCGGCCCCCTCCAGGCAGAACCGTTGCCCGGCCGGACAACTGCGCCCCGCACACCGGGCGCAGAAGTTCGTCCGGGCAACAGTTGTCTCGCGCCCTTCCCGCGCCCTTCCCGCGCCCTTCGCGTCGGTCGAGCTTGTCGAGACCCCGTGACATGCATGTGTGCCGTGCACCGCCGCTCCTCCACAGCCCCGTCCTCACCGACCGCCGCACACCATCGGATGCGCCACGGCACCGGCACCCGCCCGCCCGCTAACGTGCCCGCATGCCAGAGCCCTTCGTCGCGGTGCCCTCCTTCCTCAACCGGTCCAGCGCCCTCACCGTCAGCACCGACCCGAATCGGGCAACGCCCGGGGGAGAGCGGCCGCAGCCCTCCTATCCAGCCACGTGGCTGGACGCGGAGACAGACCCACCTCGCGACCGCGCCCTCGACCCCATCCCGCCGCAACCTCCCCGCACTGACCTCTCCGCGCTCGGTCCGCTCAGCCGGTTCGCCCGCGACCCCGCCGTCACCGACCTCTTCGTGAACGGGGATGCCGGCCTCTGGCTCGACGCCGGACGCGGGCTGGTACCCGCGCCGGACTGGCACGGTGACGAGCGGAGCATCCGTGACCTGGCGGTACGGCTGATCGCCCTCGGCGGGCGGCACATCGACGAAGCCAGCCCCTGCGTCGACGTGCGGCTGGCCGACGGCATCCGGGTGCACGCCGTGCTGCCGCCGGTGTCCAGCACCGGCACGCTGCTGTCGATTCGATTGCCGCGAACCGAGCGGCTCAGCCTCGACGCCCTCGCGGCCGGCGGCCTGTTCGGCCACGGTGAGGACGCGGCCGCCCAGCTGGGCCGGCTACGCGCGGCGGTGCTCTACCGGGAGAACCTGCTCGTAACCGGTGCCGCCGGCAGTGGCAAGACCACCCTGCTCGCCGCGCTGCTGGGTGAGGCGCCCGCGGCCGAACGCGTCGTGGCCATCGAGGATGTCGCCGAGCTGCGCATCAACCACCCGCACGTCGTGGCCCTGGAATCCCGGCAAGCCAACCTCGAGGGCGCCGGCCGCATCGGCCTGGACAGCCTGCTGCGCGAGGCGCTGCGGATGCGCCCGGACCGGTTGGTGCTCGGCGAGTGCCGGGGCGTGGAGATCCGCGAGCTGCTGGCCGCCCTGAACACCGGGCACGACGGCGGCGCCGGCACCCTGCACGCCAATTCCCTGGCCGACGTGCCTGCCCGGCTCGAGGCGCTCGGCGCGCTCGCCGGGATGAGTCCGGCGGCGGTGGCCCGGCAAACGGTGAGCGCCATCGGGCTGGTGCTGCACCTCGAGCGCCGGGACGGCCGGCGGCGCCTGGCACAGGTGGGCCGGTTCACCCTCGACGCCGCCGAGCGCCTCGCGACGGTGCCCGCGTGAGCCGCCGACGCGCCGCGCCGCCGCCGCCGATCGAGGAGGTGGCCCGCATCGCCGAACGGCTGGCCGTGCTGCTGTCGGCGGGGGTGTCGCCGGTGTCGGCATGGGACTACCTGCTGCCGCCCGGGCCGATCGGCCGTTCCGCGGCGGCCGACCCGTCGGCGGCCGGCCATGCCGATCCGTACGACCCGTCAGTGGCAGGCCGTGCCGAGCCACCCGGGCCGCCGGCGGCGCGGGGGACCCGCCGCGTGAAGGCCCGGGCCGATGCCGAGCGGGCGCAGCACAGCATCCTG